>JANXRM010000173.1 GCA_025353015.1 Hyphomicrobiales bacterium | reverse complement strand
GCCCCCTCCCTGAGGTCGGGTCACGCCCTTGTCGCCGGATGGGGTCCGGCGACCGGAGCCGAGCGAAGGGGCTCGTCTCCGCCCATGCAGGATACGGTCGTTGCCGCAAGCCGGCACGATTGCCTGTCGCCATGTTCGCTTGCATCTTGATCGACGCCACAGCGGACAGCGCAAATTGCAAGCGCAACCAACCGCGCGCCTAGAATTCGACCCTTACAGTTGACCGCTGACGCCCGAACACCACCATCCGAGGGTCTCAGCACCCGCGCAACAAAACACCCGCTACGGACACGCTGTGAGCCTTGCGTGATATGACTTGGTGCGGACGGGATGGAGCAGTGAGGATAAGCGAAAGCAAGCGGCTGGATGGATGGGCAAATAAAGGCGCATAGCGAGCTGTGTTTTTGTAAACGTATACACGTTTTCAGAAAACCAACTCGTAGAGCGGGCATGTTTACAGCGCCAACGCCGCCCGATGTTTACAGCGCCGCACATCTAGTCCGGCTGCTGTTTACAGGTTGCTACCGGCAGAGCGTGCATCCGCCTCGATGACCGGCCAAGCCCGAACCTGCGCCACGCATGACGGGAAACCGCGACGACGGCACTTGAGACCGCAGCTAAACACTGTTCCCGTGGACGCAGGTGTTGACACACGAAGGCACTCAAGGACGATCGTTTTGCGTCCACGGTGCGTCCATGACTTTTCTAGCGTATGAACCGAGAGAGCTAAGTGCTTGATTTTATTGGCTGGGGAACTAGGATTCGAACCTAGACAGGCAGAGTCAGAGTCTGCAGTCCTACCATTAGACGATTCCCCATTGCCGGTAGCCGTGGCGTGCATCATCGGCGATCCACGATGGGCTGGTGTATAGCGATGTCCCTTTGGCCCGGCAAGGCTTGTTCTGTCCGACACGCTTATCGGCGCGTCCTGGTCGGCTTATTCACCTGTGAGGCGCGGACTGCCTCGGCAGCCTGCACAAGAGCACGGAGCCGAGCAAAGTAGCGGCTGCCGCGAAGTCCGGCAATGGCCTAGTCTACAATGGCAAGTACGGGTCGCAAGCTTGTGGCAGTCGCGCTTGATCCTGCCAAAAAAAAGGGCCCGCAACCCGAGATGGCTGCGAACCCTTACGTTGGCGTGATTGCTGATCAGCGACCCTTCTTGGCCTGGTCGAGCGTCTTGGCCGCCACGGAATTGACCGTCTCGTAGCTCTGCTTGGCGACACGGGTCGACAACTCGAAGAGTTCCTGCGTCTGCGCGCCGGCCAGGGCGAGCTGCTTCTGGAAGAACTCCGCCTGCAAACGTGTCGCGTCCGGAATGGTCTTGGCGCGGGCGATCGCCTGGGCGGCATCGAACACGGCGGCGGTGTTGCTGACCGTGTTGTCAACGATCTTTGCGCCGATGGCGCGGGCACCAGCCTGCGAGGCGAGCATCAGGTCTTCTGCAACCTTGGCCTGATCCTTGGCGGCCGAGCTAATCTTGTCGAACGCTTCGCGGCTCTTGCTGACGCCCTCTTCCGCCATTGCCTGGAACTGCTCGGGAATGCGCGCGTCCTTGGCGGCATTCATGAACTGCTCGGCCTGGCGCTTGATCTGTTCGTTGACGTTCATGGTCGTGCTCCGGAAAAAAGTTGCGGGTTCTACTTTGAGGGCGACGGATTTGGCAGTGCCCGTGTCGATCTGCACGGTTTTGGCTACTGTTCTGGCAGGGGCTTTGGACGACCCCCTGGATTTCGTGGCAAGGCGCCGACTGGCAGGCTTGCCGACAAGCGACCGAGCGGCCGTTGTCGCGACCTTCCTGGGCGCGCTTTTCTGGGGCTTTGTTTTTGCGCTATTACGCTGCATGATTTGTTCTCGGCGTGATTGAGCCTGCTGGATATATAAGCACAAGAAATGCTGCATTGCAACCAAAATTGTGCGATGCAATATATTCTTGAAGAATCAATGCTCAGCTATCGTCAAGTCAATGACGGGAAGATGTCGCGATAGCCCATCGCCGACCGGTCGAACAGGATGTCCTGCGGCCGGAGGGGCCGGGCCAAGGCGATGCCTTCGAGCGTGCGGCAACGGGAGAGCGCGACATAGGCCTGACCGTGCGCAAACGTCCCGCGGCCGAGGTCGATGTACACCTTGTCGAGCGTCAGGCCTTGGCTCTTGTGGATGGTCAAGGCCCACGCCAACCGCAACGGCAATTGTTTGAACGTGCCGGCAACGGTTTCGACAATTTTCTGAGCCGTCTGGTCGTAGGCATAGCGTCGGCTTTCCCAGGACGCAGGCTCCACCTCGTATTCCCGGCCGCCGATCTCGACGTGGGCACTTGTCTCGGACAGGCGGCTGACACGGGCGATGGTGCCGTTGACCCAGCGGCGGTCTGCGTCGTTGCGCAGCATGATGACCTTGGCGCCGACCTTGAGCTGCAAGGACTGATCGGTGGGATGCGCGCCCTGGCTGAATTCCCCCGATACCGTTGCCGAATAAGTATGCAGCTTATCGGGGAGCGCCCCCAGGAATGCGGCGTTGATGCGATGCGCGGCGGCATTGGTCGGCGTCAGGATGACGAACGGTTCGCCCTCCTTGAGCGTGCGGACCGGCGAGACGCGCGTGTTGAGCAGTTCGAGGTCTTCCTCGCTCGCGTCGCCGTCACGGACCCGGTTGAGCACCTCGAGCAACGCCTCGTCCTTCTGGCGGAAGACCTGGGCGAGTTCGAGCCGGAATGTGCCGATGCCTTCCTTCAAGGCTGGAACCGAGAAGAAAAACGGACCACCGAACTCGCTTTCCAAATGGCCTGCGACCTCGTTTTCCTGCACAACCGGCGGTAACTGGTGCAAGTCGCCGAACATGACCAGGCGGACACCACCGAAGGCTTCGCGCGGGCGGCCACGGTTGACGCGAAGCGACTGGTCGATGCCCCACATCATGTCGGACCGGACCATCGACACCTCGTCGATGATCAGGAACTTGAGCTTGCGCATCAGTGCGCCGTTACGGCTGCGCCTGATATCGTCGCGGCCGATCAGCCGGGGCGGGAAGCCGAAAAAGGAATGGATAGTCTGGCCGCCGACGTTGACCGCGGCGAGGCCTGTGGGCGCGACGGTGACCTTTTCGTCGACCACAAGATCCATCAGGGCACGCAGAAGCGTCGATTTACCGGTGCCGGCGCGGCCGGTGATAAAAAGGTGGCCCTGGTCCTCGCGCAAGAACGAAATGGCGGTTTGGTACTCCGACGTCGGCGTGACGCCCTGAGGCCAGATGTCGGTGGTTCGAGCGAGACTTTGCGCCGCGGTTGGGGCCGGGATTGGGGCCGGTATTTGCACCGGCGCGGGCACCAGTGCCTCCAGGCCGTCTACCTGAAGCGCGGGGGGAGGGCTCGCCGCCATCGCGTCGGCACGTTTTTGCTTTTTGGCTGGCACGGTTGGCTCCCGCTGAGTTGCACAGGTCGTAGGCCGTTGCACATGCCCTGTCAAAGCAGCGCCGAAGCCTGGACGGGTTCGTCCACAAGCGAGCCTGTGCTATTCTGGCGACCATGGCGAAGCGGCGGCAGAACAAGTCGAAACCGGAGGCAGCAGGCGCTGCCGTGCCCGCGTTGCCCGAGCCGTTTGCCGGCTGGTTCCGGCGCCGCGGATGGACGCTGCGGGGTCATCAGCAGGCCCTGCTGGCCCAGGCGGCGGCGCGGCGCTCGACGTTGCTGATCGCGCCGACTGGTGCGGGTAAAACGCTGGCGGGATTTCTGCCGAGCCTTATCGCCGCGACGCCGGATCGCCCGCAAAGAACCGGCGGGCTGCGGACGCTCTACATCTCGCCGTTGAAAGCGCTGGCCGTGGACGTGGCGCGCAATCTCCTCACGCCAATCTCTGACATGGGTTTGCCCGTCCGGGTCGAGACTAGGACCGGCGATACGCCCGCCAGCAAACGGGCGCGACAGCGGGCGAAACCGCCCGAAATTCTGCTGACCACGCCCGAGCAGATCGCGCTGATGCTGGGGAACGAGGATGCTGGCCACATCTTTGGCGATCTCGACACCATCATTCTAGACGAGTTGCATGCGCTGGCGCCGACCAAGCGTGGCGACCTCCTGGCGTTGGGGCTGGCGCGGCTGCGGACGCTGGCGCCGGGCCTGATCGTGACCGGGCTATCGGCGACTGTGGCGCGGCCAACCGAATTGCGCGCCTGGCTGGTGCCGCAGACCGAACCGGAGACCCGATGCCTGCTCGCCGATCTTGTCGAGGTGCGTGGCGGCGCCAAACCGGACATCCGGATTCTCGAGACCGAGGACGAGCTGCCGTGGGCGAGCCACACCGCGCGCTATGCCGTGCCGGAGATCCTCGCGGAAATCACGCAGCACAAGCTGGCGTTGGTGTTCGTCAACACGCGCATGCAGGCCGAACTCATGTTCCAGGAACTCTGGCGCGCGAACGAAGCGAACCTGCCAATTGCGCTGCATCACGGCTCGCTGGACGTGAGCCAACGCCGCCGGGTGGAAGCTGCCATGGCCGAAGGGCGTTTGCGCGCCGTCGTCGCAACCTCGACCTTGGACCTCGGCATCGACTGGGGCGACGTGGATGTCGTGATCAATATTGGCGCGCCGAAGGGGGCGAGCCGGCTGATCCAGCGCATCGGCCGCGCCAACCACCGGCTGGACGAGCCGTCGAAAGCAATCCTGGTGCCGGCCAATCGCTTCGAGGTGCTGGAATGCCGGGCGGCCCTCGATGCGGCGGAGGCAGGCTCTCAGGACGCCGTGATCGACCGTCGCGGCGGCTTCGACGTGCTTGCGCAGCACGTGATGGGGATGGCGTGTGCCGCGCCGTTTTTCCCGGATGCGCTGTTCAGCGAAGTGCGCTCGGCCGCGCCTTTTGCGGGGCTGTCGCGAGCCGATTTCGACCGCGTCGTCGATTTCGTTGCGACCGGCGGCTATGCGTTGCGCAGCTACGAGCGGTTCGCGCGCCTACGACCGACCGAGGATGGACGCTTGCGGCTGTCGCATCCGAGCCTGGCGCAGCAGTATCGCCTGAACATCGGCACCATCGTGGAAAGCCCGATGTTGAAATTGCGACTGGTCGGGCGGAAGGGCGCGCCCCGTCCAAATGGGCGGCCGAATGGCAATCCCGCAGCCAAGAAACCGCTGATGGGCGGCCGCGTGCTCGGCGAGGTCGACGAGTATTTCATTGGCGAGCTCAAGATCGGCGATGCCTTCGTGTTCGGCGGCGAGATCGTGCGCTTCGAAGGCCTGCGCGAGATGGAGGCCTATGTGTCGCGCGCGACGGCCCGCGATCCGATCGTGCCGAGCTACCCCGGAGGCCGGTTCCCCCTGTCGACGCATCTGGCGGCCCGCGTCCGCGCCATGCTGGCCAATGAGAAATCCTGGCCCGCCTTGCCGCAATCGGTCGCGGCCTGGCTAAGGTTACAGCGCGAGCATTCGGTGGTGCCCCGCGCCGACGAGATCCTGATCGAGACATTTCCACAGGGCGAGCGCTTTCATCTCGTCGCCTATCCGTTCGAGGGTCGCCTCGCGCATCAAACTCTGGGCATGCTGATGACGCGGCGGCTCGATCGCGCAGGCGCGATGCCGCTCGGTTTCCTCGCCAACGATTATGCGATGTCGATCTGGGGGCTTGGCGATCTCTCAGCCATGATCGCCGATAGGCGTCTCGATCTGGCGAAGCTGCTGGATGAGGACATGCTCGGCGACGATCTCGAAGCCTGGCTCGCCGAGACGAGCCTGATGCGGCGCACATTCCGGCATTGCGCGATCATTGCCGGCCTGATCGAACGGCGGCATCCGGGCAAGGAAAAAAATGGGCGGCAACTCACCGTGTCGTCGGATCTCATTTACGACGTACTGCGGCGGCACGACCCGCATCACGTGCTACTCGAAGCCGCCTATCAGGACGCGGCGACGGGTCTTCTGGACATCCGGCGGCTGCAGGAGTTCCTGGCCCGTGTGAAAGGCCACATCCGGCATCAACCGCTGGCGCACGTGTCGCCGCTGGCGGTGCCGGTCATCCTGGAAATGGGGCGCGAAGCCGTCAGCGGGCAGGCGCGCGAGGCAATGAT
>JANXRM010000143.1 GCA_025353015.1 Hyphomicrobiales bacterium | reverse complement strand
CCAGGTCGTCGAGCTGGGCGGCGATGTCACGGTGGTGTCGTCCGACAAGGACCTGATGCAATTGGTCCGGCCCGGCGTGGTCATGCTCGATACCATGAAAATGAAGCGCATCGGGCGCGACGAGGTGTTCGAGAAATTCGGCGTCGCCCCGGACAAGGTGGTGGACGTGCAATCGCTCGCCGGCGACAGTGTCGATAACGTGCCGGGCGTGCCGGGGATCGGCATCAAGACGGCCGCCGAGTTGATCAAGGAATATGGCGACCTCGACACGCTGCTCGCCCGCGCCGGAGAGATCAAGCAGCCGAAGCGCCGCGAAAAACTGATCGAGTTCGCCGAGCAGGCGCGAATTTCGCGGCAATTGGTGCGCCTCAAGGACGATGTTCCGGTGACGGTGAATGTCGATCGCTTCGGCATTCAGGACGTCAAATCGGACCGCGTTCTGGGCTTCATGCGCGAGATGGAATTCAACACGTTGACCCGGCGCATGGCCGAGGCCTTGGGCGTCGAAGTGCCGGCACCGCTGGAGCGCTCGGTCGGCGCCAGCGTAAAGTCTTATCGCGGGCCCTCGACGCCGGCCGGAACTACGCCTGCCGACACGCCGCCGTCTGCTGTTGGCAATGCCAGCGCCGATGCCGCGGACGGAACACCCGCGGCCGTCGTCGCCTTTGCCAGCCGCGCCGCCCGCGAGCCGAAAATCGACCGCGCGAAATACACGATTGTTCGCGACCTCGCCACGCTGCAAATGTGGATCGCTGAGGCAACTGAACGTGGCAGGTTTGCCTTCGATACCGAGACCACCAGCCTCGACGCAATGCAAGCCGATCTCGTCGGGTTCTCGCTGGCGTTGGCGCCGGGTCGCGCCTGCTACGTGCCGCTAGGACATGCCAGTGGCACCGGCGATCTCTTCGGTGGCGGCGGCGTGTTGCCCGATCAGATCCCCGTGCGCGAGGCGTTGGCTGAAATTAAGCCGCTGCTCGAAAATGCGTCGGTCCTGAAGATCGGCCAGAACCTCAAGTACGACGCGCTGGTGCTGTCGCGGCACGCCGTCGCAATTGCACCAATCGACGATACGATGCTGCTCTCCTACGCGCTGGATGGCGGCCGCGGTAGTCACGGCATGGACGCGCTGGCCGAGCGGCATCTGCAGCACGTCTGCATCTCGTTCAGCGACGTCATCGCGCACGCGCCGGGCGCCAAGAAGGGCGACAAGACGTTCGCGGGCGTGCCAATCGAAAAGGCTGCGGAATATGCAGCCGAAGATGCCGATGTGACGTTGCGGCTCTGGATGGCGCTCAAGCCGCGGCTGGCGGCGGAGCGCATGACAACTGTCTACGAGACGTTGGAACGCCCACTACTCCAGGTCATCGTCGACATGGAGCAGGCCGGCATCAAAGTGGACAAGGCGATCCTGGCGCGGCTGTCGTCGAGTTTTGCGCAATCTATCGCGCGGCTCGAAGAAGAAGTGGCGGCGCTAGCGGGGCACAAGTTCAACCTTGGCTCGCCGAAGCAGCTTGGCGAACTTCTGTTCGACCGTTTGAAACTACCGGGGGGCAAGCGAACCAAGACTGGCCAATGGGAAACGCGCGCCGGCCTGCTCGACGATCTCGCGGGTAATGAAGAGCTGCCCGACGACGCGCGCAAGCTGATCAATACCATGCTCGAATGGCGCCAACTCTCGAAGCTCCGCTCGACCTACACGGATGCACTGCCGCACCACATCGACCCCGCGACAGGCCGCATTCATACCAGCTACGCGTTGGCGTCCACGACCACGGGGCGGCTGTCGTCAAACGAGCCGAACCTGCAGAACATTCCGGTGCGCACCAAGGAAGGCCGCGAGATCCGCACCGCCTTCATCGCCGACAAAGGCGCTAAGCTCATTTCGGCCGATTACTCGCAGATCGAGCTGCGCGTGCTCGCCCACATCGCCGACATTCCGCAACTCAAGGCGGCATTCGCGGAAGGCCTCGACATTCACGCCATGACGGCGTCGGAAATGTTCGGCGTACCTGTCAAGGACATGCCGCCGGAGGTGCGCCGCCGCGCCAAGGCCATCAATTTCGGCATCATCTACGGCATATCGGCGTTCGGGCTCGCGGCACAGCTCGGCATTTCGAAACAGGAGGCCGGCGAGTATATCACGACTTATTTCAAGCGCTTTCCCGGCATTCGCGACTATATGGAACGCACCAAGACATTCGCGCACGCGCACGGCTATGTGGAAACCGTCTTCGGGCGCCGCGTGCACTACCCCGAGATCAATACAAAGAACCCATCGATGCGCGGCTTTCTGGAGCGTGCCGCCATCAATGCGCCGATCCAGGGTTCGGCCGCCGACATCATCCGCCGCGCCATGATCCGCATGCCCGGCGCGCTGCGTTTGGCCAAACTCGATGCCACCAAAATGCTGTTGCAAGTGCACGACGAGTTGATTTTCGAGGCCAAGGACTCCGATGTGCCACCGGTGATCGCGCTGGTGCGCGACGTCATGGAAAAGGCGGCACTGCCATCAGTGCAGTTTTCGGTGCCGATCCACGTCGATGCCAAGGCCGCCGACAACTGGGAAGCGGCGCATTGATCTTCGGGCAGATATACCGTCTCGCGGCTTTAAATACCGCGGCCGCCAGCCACGTCGATCGTGACGCCGGTGATGTAGGCCGCCGCGTCAGAAAGCAGCCAAAGGACTGCCTCGGCGACGTCTTCGGCCGTGCCGCCGCGACCGAGCGGTACCGAGGCTTGCAGGCGCGCGACGCGGCCCGGCTCGCCGGCACTGGCGTGGATTTCGGTCAGGATCAGGCCCGGGCGTAGGCCGTTGACGCGAATGCCCTCGCTCGCCAGTTCCTTGGCGAGGCCGACCGTCATCGTATCGACGCCGCCCTTCGAGACGCCGTAATCGAGGCACTCGAAGGCGCCGCCGAGCTTGGCCGCCATCGACGACATATTGACGATGACGCCGCCCTTGCCGCCAAGGCGTGTCGACATGCGCCGCGCCGCTTCCTGGTTACCGATGAAGGCTCCCGTCAGGTTCACGGCCAGCATGCGTTGCAGATGCTCCAGCGTGATGTCGACGAAGCGGGCATGCGGCCAGAGAATTCCTGCGTTGTTCAGAAAGGCGTCGAGCGTGCCCAGCTCCCGATCTACCGCCGCGAACAGACCCTTGATCGCCGCGGGATCGCCCATGTCGGCCTGGATGGCGACCGCGCGCTGGCCGGCTTTACGGATATCGGCGACGACGGCGTCGGCCGCCTCGCGGTTGCCAGCGTAGTTCACCGCGACATCGTAACCGCGTTGGCCGGCCAGTTTGGCGGCGGCGGCGCCGATGCCGCGCGATCCGCCTGTGATCAGCAAGATTTTTGCCATGGTTTGGGTTCAAGTCCGGGTTCGGGGTAACAAGAATTCGGGGCAGCCAACCACAACGGACGGTGCCGATCAGGCATCCTACCCTTCCAACCGCGCCCTGCAATCTGCAACCTCACTTCCGCCGCGATCCCGCCATCGGGCGACCCGAACAGCCAAATAAGATCCAGCAGCGGCAAGGTTGGTTAACCTGGCTTTAAACATATGAGCTCCAGAATCGCGGCATGTGGTGTCGTAGCGTACAGTTTGTGTCGGTCATCGCCGGATTGCTGCTCCTTTGGGGCTGCAGCGCGGCGCAGCAACCGCAATTCGTCTCGAAGCCGGAGCCCTGGCGGCCGCTCGAGGAAAACCAATGCCTGGCCGCCGGTTATGCGCGGGCTTCGAAATTTGTCGTCGAGCGCGCGGCCTTGGGTGGCCCTGGCACGTGCGGCGCGGCGCATCCCTTCGAAATGTCGGCAGCCCTTGGTGGCCGCGTTCAGATGCGCCCCTCTGCGATGCTGAATTGCCCGATGATCCCGTCGGTCGATATCTGGGTCGACAAGGTTGTGATCCCTGCGGCGCGCCGTCATTACGGCATGCCGATCGTCGAGTTGAAGGTCGCCGCGTCCTACGGCTGCCGCCCCATGAACCACGTGCGCGGCGCCAAGCTTTCCGAGCATGGTCACGCCAACGCGCTGGACGTCTCGGGCTTTTTGCTCGCCGATGGCCGCTGGGTAATGGTGAAGTCCGGCTGGTATGGCGACGCCAGGGAACGCGCCTTCCTGCGCAACGTGCATCAAGGCACCTGCAGCACCTTCACGACGGTACTAGGACCCAACTACGACGCCAATCATCACGACCATTTCCACATGGATCTGGCGCGCCACGGCCGCGATGGCCTGACGCGGATCTGCAAATAGCGCTCAAATCTCCACGACTTCGAGCACACCGGGGATAGTCGAAATCTGGCCGCGCTGATGCGGCCCGAGTTCGTAACGTCCCGGTAGCGAGAACTCGATCTCGCGGCTGCCTTGAACATTCGCGATACCGGCCACTTCCATCGAAAACCTGATCTCACCCTTGCCGCCGGTCTTCAGCAGCGCCTTGATCTCGTCGATCCGAGCCTTGCGCGTCAGGAACGCATGCGGATCGAGCACGACGCGCAGTCCGCGCTGCACTTGAGCCGCCGCCGCATCGAGTTGCTCCATGCCCTGCACGCGCATTTTGACGGTGTCCCCATCGCGTTCCGCTTCGACCGACAACAACACGGCCGTACCTGCTTCCAGCAGATGGCCGCAGCGGGCCAGCGTATCGGAAAAGATCACGGCTTCGAACTGGCCGGTCGCATCGGAGAACATCGCAAAGGCGAATTTATTGCCTTTGGCGGAGCGCCGCTCGCGCGCTGAAACGACGATGGCAGCCAAGCGCCCTGCGGTCGCGGTGATGCCGGCGCGGGCCTCGAGTTCGGCATAGCGCAGCACGCCGAGTTTCGGCAGCACCACGCCATACTCATCCAGCGGGTGGCCCGAGAGATAAAAGCCGACGCCGGAAAACTCATGCTGCAACCGCTCCATGGGCGTCCACGCCTTGAGCGGGCGCATGTCCATCTTCGGCGGCCCAGAGCCAAGGCCAAATAGGTCGTTGGTACCGGATGCCTTGTTGGCGCCCAGGCGCTGCGCCAGCGCGACCATGTTCTCGACGTTGCCATGCACCAGTGCGCGATTTTTATCCATGGCATCGAAAGCACCGGACATCGCCAGGGTTTCGAGCGCGCGCTTGTTCAAGGCTTTCGGATCGAAGCGACTGGAAAAATCCGACAAGTCCTTGAACGGGCCATTGGCGGCACGCTCGTCGACGATCGTTTTGACCGCGGTTGCGCCGATGTTTTTCAGCGCCGCGAGAGCGTACCGGATGGCACCCTTACTGGTCCCCTTGGCGGGCGCTGCCCCGAATTCCACTTCGGAGGAATTCACGCACGGCGGGCGCACCTCGATGCCGGAGCGACGCGCTTCGGTTGCGAACATGGCAAGCTTGTCAGTGTTCGACATATCGAGCGTCATGGACGCGGCGAGGAACTCCGGCCGGTAGTTGGCCTTGAGATAGGCGGTGTGATAGGCGACCAGCGCATAGGCTGCCGCATGGCTCTTGTTGAAGCCGTAGCCCGCGAACTTGTCGACCAGCTCGAAAATGTAGGTGGCGTCGGCTTTTTTCACACCATTGGCCATCGCGCCGTCGACGAATTTGGCCTGCTGCGCGGCCATCTCGTTCTTGTCCTTCTTGCCCATGGCGCGGCGCAGAAGATCGGCTTGCCCCAGCGAATAACCGCCCATGACCTGGGCGATCTGAATGACCTGCTCCTGGTAGATGATGACGCCGTAGGTCTCCTTCAGAATCGGCTCGATCAAGGGGTGCGGATATTCGATCGGCTCATCGCCGTGCTTGCGGTTGATATAGGTCGGGATGTTGTCCATGGGGCCCGGCCGGTAGAGGGCGACCATGGCGATGATGTCCTCGAAGCGGTCGGGCTTCAGGCGCTTC
>JANXRM010000122.1 GCA_025353015.1 Hyphomicrobiales bacterium | reverse complement strand
CACCATGGGGCTGATTTGGGCCGTCACTTTTCCGTCTTTGCTGAGTTTGCGACAGCGCATGCGTCCGTGATTTGCGGATAAGCTGGGCAGACATCGCCTGGGTGCACCGACTTATCGCTGCGTATTCATCGCGACAGACCGCATCTATTCGCCAACCTCGAGCCAGACCTCGTTGCGTCGCATCGGCCCAGGTGTAAACGGGGCATTGTAGTAGGCATAAGTTGCTGAACCCGACGATTTTGTGCCGCGCCTTACGAGCCAATCACGAAGTCGCGCCTCCTTCTCGGACATCAGGGCATCCGTAGCACCGCCCGAGAACCGAATTGCCGCGCGCCGGGTCGCCGGAATGTTTTTCAAGCGAATGCCGGCGCCCGCAGGCTTGGGCAATGCGTCCAACGTGTGCTGCGACGGCATGAAAAAGCGGACATGCCACGTGTCGCCGCCGTGCTGCCCGTTCACCCTCGATTGCACCACGGGCGCGGTCATCGCGATTGTCTCGCGCTCTTGCGTGACCGGAGCCGTCATAGCAATTGGATCGCCGGCGCGCTCCTTGCCAAGGATATAAGTTGCGAGCGGCCGAAATCCGTTTTTTACGGCCAACTGGCGATCGCCCGTCGTCTCGACCTCCGCCACCACCAGGGCCGGATAGTCACGGATTTCGATGTCTCCGTCGGTAACGATCGCACGGTACTTCGGCTGCTCGACCGTGTTGACAATGTACACTGCCGCAGCGAATACGGCTGCCGCAAGCGCGATCCCGCCCCCGACGAGACCAACGATCATCTTGGCTGACTGCATTCTTTGCTCCACAATTCGACGCCGCGAGGCAGGGGAGCCTCGCGGCAGGGCGTTACTTGGGAACTCCGTGTCTCATCTCGCCAGCGTGCATCAGTGATGTTGGCGCGGCGCTGACGCTTGCTTGGCAGGCGGCAGAATCACAGTGTCGATGACGTGGATCACGCCGTTCGACGTCAGCACATCCGTCTTGACGACATTCGCGCCGGAGACTTTCACGCCGTCGCGCAGGTCGACGGCGATATTGGCGCCCTGCACAGACTTGATGCCGAACTGCTTCGCTTTTGCGGCAGTTATGCGAGCGGCATCATACTGGCCTGCGACCACGTGATAGGTCAGGATCGACACGAGTTTCTGCTTGTTTTCAGGCTTCAGCAATGACTCGAGAGTAGCCTTCGGCAACTTGGCGAAGGCCTCATCGGTCGGTGCGAACACCGTGAACGGACCCTTGCCCTTCAACGTATCGACGAGCCCGGCGGCTTTTACGGCCGCGACCAAAGTGTTGAACGAGCCGTTCTTGGCGGCGGTGTCGACGATGTCGTCCGCGGCGCGCGCCGGCATGATCGCCACAATCAAGCCGCCAGCGACCGCCAAACCGGCGGCAAAAGATTTCAATCCGAACATTTTCTTCTCCTGGATGTGATTTTCGACCCGGCTGCCGCAAACGGTGCGTTGGCCGCGTTCGCTTTAAATCGGCCTTGCCGGTCGTGAATGGTTAACGCGCTTGCTGCTGCCGCGGATCACGCATGCGACGAATTCAGTTCGTGGCTGCTGCCGCTCGGGATCGGCTCCGCACGAGCATCCCGTGTCTGGGCGCCGATGATCCGCGACAAGGTCACGCGTTTAGGACACCCGCAGCATCAAGCTGATGTCAGATATCGTCACGATCCCAGAAAACCATCGGTTGCTCATTGTTTTGCCACCGTCGAACCGGCATCTGTCGCGCCCGGCCCGGGAGCGCGGGTCAGGGTTCCTGTCACCGAGCGTCGGGCAACCAGGTCCTCGACAGCGACCCTTTTGACATCCGCGGCCGTGACCGCCGATTGACAGCTCGGGCTACGTGGGCACCAGTGGCGTCCGGTTCTCCGCCTCCGAAGACGACCGTTCGGAGCCGCGTTGGACGTCAAGCCGCGGGCAGCATGAAGCCCTCGAAGTACGCGGCGAGGTCGGAACAAGCCTCGAGCGGCAGCACATGGCCGATGTACTGGTCTGGGCGAACGACGACCATGCAGCCTTCGCGGCGATCGATCCCACGCCTATCGAAGATGTCGTTGCCGCTCCTGGTATCCGGACAGAAAACCTTCTCATAGTCACGCAATCCGAGCCGGCCCTTTGCCGGCACCAAGAACAACGGCACGTCCTCGAGGGCGGCCTTGCGATGGTCATCCTGGAGCACGGCCCGGACATCGATCACGCTGTCAATGGCGGCCGGCGCCGGCGTGAAGCGGCGAACGGGAGACGCCAGCGACTGGTCGAGAAATTCGCAAAGCGCGCGCAGCCTTGTATTGGCAGCCAGGGGCTGGCGATCTGCGAAGAGGATGAGCCGCCAGCGTCCATCAGCTTTGAGGGTGTCGCCGAGGCGAAGCGGCTTGGCATCGGCAAGGCGCACCACGGCCGCGGAGTGGAAGCGTGTACCGATCTCGAGGCCTTTGGCCAGGTCCTGGTGGATGCCATTCGCCGTGATGAGCGACGGACGATAGCGCGTCGCCGTGCCAGCGGTGTAGCGGCCATGCCTGATGAAATAGCGCTGTACCTCGGCCGGATCGACGCCGTTCGCGTTGGCGTCGGTCTTGAGTGGCGCGCTCAGCATTAAGTTAGCGAGTTTACAGAAACTCCCGCAGCTCCATACCGCCATCACCGAGAACCGAAAGAGCAAAAATCCGATTGTCCTTGGCTTTCAGGGGAAGGCACAGCTTGAGGTGACATACGG
>JANXRM010000119.1 GCA_025353015.1 Hyphomicrobiales bacterium | reverse complement strand
TGCTCGCGACCTCGCGCACCATCTGCGCGCCCATGTTCTCGAACTTGTCGGCGAGCTCGATTTCCTTGGCGACGGTCACGCCGTCCTTGGTGATCCGCGGCGCGCCGAAGCTTTTATCGATGACCACGTTGCGGCCTTTGGGGCCGAGCGTCACCTTGACCGCGTCGGCGAGGATGTCGACGCCGCGCAGCATGCGCTGGCGGGCGTCAGTGCCGAAACGAACGTCCTTGGCAGCCATGTGTGATGTGTCCCTTTGTTGATGGGCTCAGCCCCGTCGGGCCATAGCGGCAGCCTCAGGCAGCCTTCTTGGCCATCTTCCCGGCCTCGATCACGCCCATGATGTCGGATTCCTTCATGATCAGCAGCTCCTCGCCGTCGATCTTGACCTCGGTGCCCGACCATTTGCCGAAGAGGACCTTGTCACCCTTCTTGACGTCGACCGGAACCAGACGGCCGGCATCGTCCCGAGCCCCCGGCCCGACGGCCACCACTTCGCCCTGGATCGGCTTTTCCTTCGCAGTATCCGGGATGATGATCCCGCCGGCCGTTTTCGTATTCTCTTCGATACGGCGGACGACGACGCGATCATGAAGGGGACGGAACTTCATTTAGACAACCTTTCCAATTTCATGGTTCTGGGTGGGCGACTTGGCCTGCAAATACGGAAAATTGTGGGAAAGCTCCTGCGCGATTTGCGCAGCCGGCCGCCGGAGGGGCCGCGGTCGCGACGTTCTCGCAAACCTAGAGCCCTTGACGCCGTATATGCGGGCGAGGCATTGGCACTGTCAAGCCTAGAGTGCTAAATGAAGCCAGTCGCCGTCCCTATGGCCACCCTCTGGTATCCGGTTTCAACCCGTTCGAACCAGACTCCAGTGCAACGCGCGCGCGTATCGGCCAGCGACGGCAACCCGATTATAACAGACCTCGGGACGCTCGCAGCCCGAGACAGGGTAGGAACACCAATATAATGGCTGCGGGCCGGAAAAGTGGCGGCGTTGGCGGCCACGCGTGCAATTCCGGGAGCCGTTCTCCGAGCCTGCGACAGGGATAAGCCTGCGACAGGAATGCAGGGCGCGCGCAACGCTAGAACCGAACCACATATTTGGCACGTCTAGTTCTGGAAATATCAGATGCCAGAATTCGTTGAAACCAGTGCGTTCCACTCCCATTTCCGCGATTTTGACAATCGAGATGCTTATCTCTCGTGGCCCGAACTCAAAAGACATCAATAATAACGCTGAAGTGCTCTCAGGTCGCAACGGCTCACATCTGAATGTATGGGGTTGGCGGGCATCAGCCCGGTCGGACAGTGGACGAGCCGAGGCATAAATGCGGACGCCCAGGCTGCAGAGCAACCCGGGCGTCCGGTCAACCGTAGAATCTGAATTAAACGGCGAAATCGGCAACCTTGGCGCCTTTTTTCAAGGCCGCCGTAAGCCAGCGCGGCTGACGGCCACGGCCGGTCCAGGTTTCGCCGGGATTATCACGATTGCGATACTTGACGGCAACCTTGCCGCCTTTGCCGCGGCCCGAACCGAAGACTTCACCAACGGCAATGCCGCGCTTGGCGGCGAGTGCCATAACATCGGCCTTGAATTCGTCCTGCTCGCGAATTTTTGCCGACGCAATCGCCTTTTTTACCCGCGTCTCGAGATCGAGCAATTCCTTGAGCGGGAGCTTGTCTACATTGATGCTGGCCATGAACGACAATCTTTCCTTTGTTCCGATGCGGAAGAGTGGGAGGGGGATAAACGCAGTCCGATATTTGTGCGATTACCCAAAAAAATTCGTTACCTGGATATCGCCATACAAAAAGAATTGCAAATGCTATGTGCAGCTTACGATGAATCAAGGTTGGAATCTGAGTATTTCAAATCGCGCGCGGATATCGCCCAGGGGACGCCGGATTTGGCAGGTCGCTGATATCGGGGCAGCTTGGCGAGGCTGGTCGCTCGCGCTGCTAGCAGTCGTCGGGCCTGCTAGCAACAGATTGATAAATAATAGAAAAAACTTTATTAAACCCCGATTCGGGTCTATCATCAGCCCTGTCAACTTAGGGTGATGGCAACCAGAGGAGACATTATCAAATGGTGGATCGCGATTTCCTGCGGCAGCTGACCGGCTATAGCCTGACGACTGCTGAGATCATATATCGCATGCCCGATCATCCAGGGCTGCTCCAGACTTTCATCTGGCAGGACTACGATGTGCATCCGCGTTTCCCGAAATTGAAGGGCTTCCTCGAATTTTGGAGTGGAAATATCGACGGCGCTCTGCACCAGATCAGAGTTGCACATGCGGGCTTGATCAAGCCGCGCGATTTCCAATTCCGGTGCGGCGAGCTTACGCTGCATTGAGACTTTTGTTCTTATTGGGTTTTTGTCGTTTGGGGCGTTTGTCGGATCGAGGCGTTTGTCGTATGGGGCGTTTGTCGTATGGAGCGTTTGTCGTATGGAGCGTTTGTCGGATGGAGCGTTTGTCGGATGGAGCGTTTGTCGGATCGAGGCGTTTGTCGTATCAAGGAGAATGGCGGCAACCACGCAGGTTGATGCTCGCATCTCGGCCTTCGAACACCAGATGCATTTAGCATGTGAGACTTGTTTAGCAAGACTTGGCAAGCCTGCCTCCACGCCGTACCTGTGTTGTCAGGTTCAGGCATCAACTATGACCGGCACTCAGTGGTGCGTCGGGGGGAGCGTGGCTTGCCGTATTCCGAGTACTGTCCAGAACTCATGGGGACAGCCGTTCTAACGCCCGCAGGCGACTGCGAAGCCGGGTCGATGCAGACGTTTACGCTCGTCTATACGGCGGGGCGTTTTGGCATCGATGACACGGGATCTCTCAAGATCGGGTTCCGGTTTGCGACCGACTTCGGACCCGTTCAATTCGAGGATGCTGAGGGGCAAGGCTATACAACGGCTGAAGCATCCAACGGCGCGCTGCTGGAATTGAAATGGGAGTTCAAACGCAATATCCGGCCATGGAGCCGATCGCTTTATATCGGTGTCATGAAGCATTTCCTGGCGCCAAACGATACCATCACCGTTCGCTTCGGCGATCGCCGGTTCGGTTCGCCGGGCATTCGCGTCCAGACTTATTGCGAAAGTCAGTTCCAGTTTCGCGTGCTGGTCGATGCCATCGCCACCTATGACTATGTGGCCCTGCCGGTGAGCCCCTCGATTGCAGTCGTTCCCGGACCCGGCATCCACTGGCGAGCCATTTTGCCGACGCAGGTGCGCGCCAACGATGGTTTCAGGCTTGCCATCAAGGCCGAAGACAAGTGGGGCAATCCGTCTAACCAGGCTGAACGGATTTTGACACTGGTGCCGTCCGTCAGTGTCGCCGGCCTGCCGCAAACGGCCCAACTCGTGGCTGGCCAGTTCACCCTCGTCCTCGACGGGCTTTCCGCAGCACCTGGGGTGTTGACCTGCGAGGTGCGCGACGAAACCGGCAACCTGCTCACGACGTCGAACCCGATGGAGATCGTCACGGCCGATGCTTGCACGGTACACTTCTGGGGCGACACGCACGGCCAGTCAGACGAAACGCTCGGCACCAACTCGGCGCGCGACTATTTCGCGTTCGGCCGCGACAAGGCCTTCCTCGATGTCATGGGCCACCAGGGGAACGACTTCCAGATGACGGGGGCCTTCTGGAAAGAATTGAATGGCCTCACGGCGGAATTCGACCGGCCCGGTCAGTTCGTCTGTATTCCGGGCTATGAGTGGAGTGCCAACACGGCGGTCGGTGGAGACCGCAACGTGCATTACCGCCACGAAGGCGAAACGATCCACCGTTCGAGCCATGCCCAGATCCTGGCTCCCGAGGACGCCCACGACCACGCAACCGACGCCTATTCGGCCCAAGACCTGTTCGCCAAGCTTGCGGACAAGGATTGCGTTGTCATGGCCCACGTCGGCGGGCGTTACGCCGACATCACGTTCGCGCACGACGGCCGGCTGGAAACAGCCGTCGAGGTGCACTCGGCCTGGGGCACGTTCGATTGGATTTTGTCCGACGCCTTCGAGAAGGGCTATCGCGTCGGCGTCGTCGCCAATTCCGACGGCCATAAGGGCCGGCCCGGTGCCTGCTATCCCGGCGCCTCGTTCTTCGGGAGCTACGGCGGCCTTACCTGCTTCATTGCACCGCGCCTCGACCGGGACGCCATCTTCGCGTGCATGCGGCGGCGGCACCACTACGCGACGACGGGCAATCGCATGCTGCTGGATGTTCGGGTGCGCTCGCGCTCGCAGGCCACGCTCTTTCACCGCGATCCCGCCATGTTCGAAAACGCGGCCACGGAACGAGCGCACGAGTTGCGCATGGGCGACATCGCACAGCTCCGCGATGACGAAGTCGACCTCGATATTTTGCTGATCGGTTCGGCCCCCATCGAGCGCGTCGAGATCATGGACGGCGACGAGGTCGTCGAGATCGTCAGGCCCTACGGCCCCGAGGATCTCGGCGCGCGCGTGCGGATGGTCTACGAGGGCGCGGAGTATCGCGGCCGCGCGCGCACGACCACCTGGGACGGGGGGCTCGCCATCGATGGCAATGCGATCGTCCGGACGGCCGTCATCAACAATTGGAACCTCGATCGCGGCATCCAACGCCAGAACGCATCGAGCATCGCCTGGAAAGCCGTCACAACAGGCAATCACGGTGGCATCGACCTGTGGCTCAGAGATGGTCTCAACGGCCGCATCAGCTTCGAGACGCGGCTTGTGCGCGGCAGCCGCGAGATTGCCGCACTCGGGATCGAGCGGCATATTTTTTCGGCCGGTGGCCTGAAGCGCGGGCTCAAGCTTTACCGGCTGCCGGAGCAGATGACCGAGCGTCGCATGACGATCCGGCGCCGGATGCGGTTGCGCGAAATCGGCGACAGCCGGTACTTCGTCCGCGTCTGGCAGGAGGACGGACATCGTGCCTGGTCGAGCCCGATCTATCTCTTTCGCTGACCGGAAAGCGAAATTTTCATGCGCCGAATTCAGACGTTCGAAGTCAGTCTCAAAGCGTTCATCGTTCGCGGCGACAAAGCGCTGTTCACGCGCGAAGCCGACAGTGGCTATTGGGAGCTGCCAGGCGGGCGCATCGATGCCGGCGAGGAATGGGACACGCATGCCAGCGTCCTATCGCGCGAGATGCGCGAAGAACTGGGCGCAGGCTTTGCCGTGAGCTTTGGCGCGGAAGCCGTGACTTGGACCCGGCAACGGCCGAGCGATGGCGTTTTCCAGTTCATCGTCGCACGCATCGGCCGGCCTGAATTCAAATCTGCTGGACCTATGGAGCCTGTGCTGTCCTCAGAACACGACGCAATGGGGTGGTTCGAATTGGATGAGGCACGCCGTCTCGGATTTCCGGAGCGTTCGGGTTATCTCGGCGGCATCGAAGCGCTGTGGCCATTGGCCAAGCGCTGAGGCCCGTCGGGCTGGCTGCCATTCGGAAGGAACGAGGATGGCATTTTCGACATTGACGACGTTGGCACAAGCTTGGCCGCGCGCGACGCCGGTCGTTCTTTTGCTGGCGTCCAACGTCTTCATGACGCTCGCCTGGTATGGACACCTCAATTTCAAGTCGCAGCCGCTTCTATTGGTCATCCTGGTGTCGTGGGGTATCGCCTTCATCGAATATTGTCTGGCGGTGCCAGCCAACCGGTTCGGACACGGCACGTTCTCGGCGGCCGAACTCAAGACCATCCAGGAAGTGATCACGCTGATCGTGTTCGCGGGGTTCTCGAGCCTGATCCTGAAAGAACCGCTCGGCTGGAACCATGCCGTCGGCTTTCTGCTGATTGCGGCGGGCGCGGGGTTCGTGTTCTCCGGCCGCACGTGATGATTTGACCCAATTCGCGGTCTTGCTTGCGCTCCAGATGCCCACTTCGCATCCGTGCGGGGCCAGCCTATAACCCCGTCATGAGCGCACTCACCCGGGACCACATCGTCGGCCTGATCCTCGCCGGGGGCCAATCGCGCCGCATGGGCGGCGGCGACAAGGGCCTGCTGCCCTTCGGACACGGCACGATGCTGGCGCATGTCGCCGGGCGGCTCGTAACCCAGGTCAATTCCATAGTGCTCAATGCCAACGGCGATCCCTCGCGGTTCTCGAGCCTCGGCCTGCCTGTCGCCCGGGATACCATCGAAGGCTTTCCTGGACCGCTGGCGGGCGTGCTCTCGGGGTTGCGGTGGGCGGCCCAAAACGCGCCTGAGGCCACGCACGTCGTCAGCGTTTCAGCGGATGCGCCGTTCCTGCCCGCTGATTTGGTGGTGCGCTTGACCGCCGCTGCTGCGTCGCATCCTACATCCATCGCCTTGGCGCGCTCGGGCGGTGAGTTGCACCCGGTCATCGGGCTCTGGCCGGTGGCGCTTGCAGCCGACCTCGAACTGGAACTCCGCGCCGGCATCCGCAAGGTGCTACGCTGGACCGAAAAGCACGGCACCATTCCCGTCGACTTTGATTTCATCGAGCTGGCTAACGAGCGCATCGACCCGTTCTTCAACGCCAACACGCCTGAGGAGCTGGACGAAGCCCGCCGCCTTCTGGAATTGATGCCCGCATGACCGCCGCCGTGAAACCACCTGCCGCAAAAACACCTATCATCGGCATCGCCGGCTGGAAAAAGTCCGGCAAAACCACGTTGACGGTGCGGTTGGTGGAAGAATTCACGCGTCGCGGCCTCAGGGTCGCCACCATCAAACACGCGCATCACGATTTCCAGATCGACGAGGGTCACACCGACAGCGCGCGGCATCGGGTGGCGGGGGCAGCGGAAGTGTGTGTGATCGGCGGCAAGCGGTGGGCGATGATCCATGAACTGAATGGCGGGCCCGAGCCGAGCTTGGACGAGGTGCTGGG
>JANXRM010000114.1 GCA_025353015.1 Hyphomicrobiales bacterium | reverse complement strand
TAGGTCTTGCCGCCGTGCGCAGCTTCGTGTTTGGCCGTCGGCGTGTCGATTGCAGCCCACCCGGAAGTGACGCTGAATCCGGAATGACCTCAACACCGTGACGGCCGACGACCTGTCAATCAGTAATCGCACTCATCAAGTCCGCGATCTTGATCGTCGCAAAATTCGAAAACGTATCTGATATTGCGTAGGGCAGGATGATCCTGTCGCCGTGGCGCATGGCCCCGCAGGTGTAGACGACGTTGGGCACGTAGCCCTCGCGTTGAGCGGGCTCCGGTCGCACCAAGGGCTCACGCGAACGGGCAATCACCTTGGAGGGGTCCAACTTGTCGAGGAGAACCGCACCGATCGAGTACTTGCGCACCGGACCGACACCGTGCGTCAGCAGCAGCCAGCAATCTTCGAGTTCAATTGGGGAACCGCAGCTACCGATCTGAACGAACTCCCACGGAAACTCTGGCTTGAGAATTGCCTGGCCGCCATTCCAAGTATAGAGATCGTCGGAGTAGATGAGATAAAGGTTCTCGTTGTCCTGTCTCGCGATCATCGCATATCGACCATCGATCTTGCGCGGAAATAGCGCCATGCCCTTATTGCGAGCGGCCGTCCCGGCCAGTGGCGTCAGCCGGAATTTCAGGAAATTGCTCGTTTCGAGAAGCTCGGAGCGAATGGCCCGGCCGCTGTAGGCGGTGTAGGTCGCGTAGAATGTGAACCGGCCGTTGTGATCGAACTGGACGAAGCGGGCGTCCTCGATGCCATTGGATTGGGCGTCCGTGATGGGAAAGATTACGCGCTCGCTGAGATCCCCGTCAGCACGAAAATCTACTTCGACATCATCCCCGTTGGGTCTGGCCGTGCGGCTGCCAATCGTCGGGACCGACGCGAGCCGTGCCGTGGGGTCAACGGAGATGCTGCCATCCGCCCGGATTGTTCCGGACCGAAACGTCAATGAGGAGATATGCCCTTCGCCGACAGCACGTAGGCTGAGGATAAAGCGACATTCGCCCTCCAACGCACCGGTCTGGTCGGGGTGCCTGACAATGCTCGGATTGAAAAGGGCAGAAGCTTCAAAAGAGTACTCATGCAGAAAATACGCCCCGATAAGGCGCCGCTGCGTCTTGTTCAGAACCGCATGCGGCTCAAAGGCCTCTTCCATCTCGGCAGCGCGTGCCTCGAAGATCTCCAGTAGGTTCCGGTGACGGCCTTCGAAGTTTTCGAGAACTTCAGTCAATTGACGGACGGCGGCGGCGGCATCGAGCCCGAGAACCCTGGCAACGATATGGTTGGCCCTCGTCTTGTCCGTCGGGTTCAGGTCACGAGGTTCAGTCGCCGGTTTGAAAGGTCGGACAACGACCCGCGCTGGATCCGGGCGCAGGTGCAAGGAGTGGCGGTTCAAAAATCGGGACTGTGACAAGGTGAATTTCCCCCTAAGGACATTCGCTCTGGTGCGGCGTGGCTTTCCGCCTCGGGCGCTGTTTGAGTTCCAGGTTTTGGTCGATCCAACACGGCGTCACATTGGAATGACCGCAGCTCGGCCAGACCGAGGAGATAGGACAAAACGGATTCAGCGCCCATGTTTGCGTTGGCGCGATCGGGATGGAGGCCATCCAGACAGCTGCCGGTCTGTGGATCGATCAGGGAGACGTTCAAGTCATTGCTGCCGAGAAACCAGGCAAAAGCGCTCGTCGCCTCAGTGATCCACGTTGCGTCACTATCCGCGCGAACCGCGGCAAGGCAGGCCGATATCGTCGCGGCCGCCTCGACGGGCTGCTGGTCGAAGGCCGTTGGTCTTTGGAAGTGCCTTCCAAAGCTTTTCGACCCCACGGGACGGAAGCATCCCGATGGTGCGGTTTGCAATACTTTCAGCCAGCGCAAGGATCGCATGCCGGCTTGGATGTAGGTTGGCTGCTCCAAGGTGAGCCCGGTTTGAATCAGGGCCTGCGGCAATCGCGCGTTGTCGTAGGCCAGCACATCCTCGAACCAATGCCAATGCTTGGGCCAAGTGTGGTGTTTGGGGCCTATGATCATGGCCAGCAACCTATCAGCTAACAGGCGGCGCATCCTATCCGCTATGGGATCACAGCCGACGTTGGGGCTAGAGGCATCCAATCCCAGTAGCGTGAAGGCCCAGGCGCGCGGTGATGAGAAATGTTCGACCGCGGGCAGGGCAGTCGCAAAAAGTGCCGTCGCCCAGTGGCGACGCGACTCATCGGTGTCGTTGCGCGCACATGTGCCCAGTGCCCACAATGTCCGCCCGTGACTGTCTTCCGATCCCTTGTCCTCAAGCCAGCGCCGGTCGTAGCTCATGAAATTGCGGAACTGCCGGGTTTCTGGATTCCAGGCGTGCTGGATGAACGCGGCAAATCGCGCCGTCAGACCATCCGGCAGGCGTGGGCTGCCGGTTCCGCCAAGCGCGCAAGCGAGCAGCAGAGCGCGCGCATTGTCGTCGACACAGTAACCATGGGTACGGTCGGGAACCGAATGAACGGCATGCTGTAACAGTCCCGTACTGTCGCACATGGAGAGAAAATGATCGGCCTTAAGCGACGGCAATGCTAATTCAGCAGATCGTAGTTCATGGTGATCTGAGACACGTGTTTGCATTGGTCGCATGTTATTGATCCACCCGCGTGCCGTCGGCATGCTTGCGATAGGGACCAGTCATGGTCCCGCTGCGACAGGGCGGCTTATGAACGGCAGGACGTGCCAACTTTGTGCTCTCTGACATCGTCAGTTGATGGTCCATCCTCCGCACCGCAACGGCATGTCGCGGCCGCCTGACACCGGGCCCAATGTCCGAAGTGGCTTGCTCGGGGATAGCTGCTTCGTTTCCAGAAGCAAAAGCTGCGATATAACGCTCGGCGGTTTGCGCCCAAGTCATTGATCGGCTCGCCCCGTAGGCCCGCTTACGCATGGCATCTCGGCGGGCATGGTTGGTCAACAAGCTAGTGATCTCTGCGCCGATCGCATTCGCATCCCCGAATGGAACCAAAACTCCGCGCCCATTCACAAGCAGCTCCTTGGCGTGCCAGTAAGGCGTCGAGACGACCGCCTTACCCAGTCCGAAGCTGTAGGCCAGGGTGCCTGAAGTCATCTGGGCTTCGTTCAGATAAGGAGTTACATAGAGATCGCACATCGAAATGAATTCGAGCAGCTTTGGCTGATCAACGAACTGGTTGATGAAAACGACGTGGTCGGCAACGCCAAGCTGCTGTGCCCGTGCCTTCAAGTTCTCACGATAGGCTTCGCCCTGGTCTCGCACCAGATTGGGATGCGTCGCTCCGAGAACGACATAAACGCTATTCGGGCACGACCTGATAATTCCCGGCATGGCGTCGATAACCGTCTCGATACCTTTGCTCGGCGACAAGAGACCGAATGTCAGGATGATGGTTTTTCCTCGAAAGCCGTTTTTGAGTTTGGCGCGGTTCGGCTCGCGGAAGGGAAAATCGGGTATGCCGTGAGGAATAACCCTTATTTTTCTGGCCGGAACATCGTGGACGGACTGCAGCAGCTCGCAACCCTTGTCTGCCATAACAATGAGCTTTGCCGAGACATTGACAATGCTACGCATGATCGCACGCTGTGCAGGTGTGGGTTGCTGAAGGACCGTATGCAGCGTGGTCACAATCGGCATTTCGAGCCGCGACAGCAGTTCAATGATGTTGCGGCCGGCTTCGCCGCCGAAGATCCCGTATTCGTGCTGCAGAGATACGACGTCGAACCGCCGGGAGTTCAAGAACTCGGCTGCCCGAACGTAGTCTGCAACAATGTTGTCGCGAACCTTGACGTGCACGGCGTCCGGATACTCCTGCACGCCCCCCTGGTCGGTCATGGCGACGACGCAGGTTTCCAGCTCCGGACGAGCTGTCGCGATCGCCCGAT
>JANXRM010000068.1 GCA_025353015.1 Hyphomicrobiales bacterium | reverse complement strand
GTCGTCGGACAAAATGCCTGTTGTCGAAGCCCTGACCGTTCCAGGTGCCGCTTTGGCCGCCGCAATCAAGTCCGCAAGCGTCTTGTAGGGGCTTTTTGCGTCGACCCATATGACGCCGGGATCGAGGACGTGGTTGACGATGTGGGCGAAAGAATTCTCGTTGAAGATCGCCTGCCGCTCGGGATCCAGGATCACCGTGTTGGTGCCCGGCATGATGATGAAGCCGATGGTGTAGCCGTCCGGCTTCGAACGGGAGAGTTCTGTCCAGCCGACCTGGCCGCCGGCGCCGACTTTATTGACGATAACGATAGGCTGTTTGATGATTTTCTCGGCGATGCCACCGAGGATGCGGGCAGCGACGTCGGTCGGCCCGCCAGCGGTCGCCATCACGATCAGGTTGATCGGACGGGCTGGATAGTCCTGGGCCGCGGCCGGCCAGATCATGAGGCTGGGCATGAGCAGCAGGCTCACCGCGGTGCTAAGCATTCGAGACAGAAGCATTCGAGACAAAACTATTCGAGACAGAAGCATTCGAGACATCGGTGTCCTCCCCGTTTCGACTCTTTTGACGCTGATCTAATCAGCGCTGCCTTCGCGAATTTCTTTCGGTGCCATTTGCAATGCCGACATGATGATGATCGCCATCGAGATGATGAGCAATGCCAGTGTGATCGGCCGTGTTAGAAAAATGGAGAAATCTCCGGCCGACATCTCAAGCGAGGTCCGCAACGATTTTTCGAGTTGCGGCCCGAGGATCATACCGAGCACGGCTGGTGCCAGCGGGAAATCCAGCTTACGCAGCAGATAACCGATCAGGCCGAAGCCGATCATGACCCAGATGTCGAAGACGCTCTGGTTGATGCTGTAGGCGCCGAGCATGCAGAACAGCAGCGTGCCGACACAGACATACTGATAGGGCACATCGAGGATCTTCGCCCACAGACCAACCAGCGGCAGGTTTAGGATCAGCAGCAGGACGTTGCCGACGAAGAAGCTGGCAATGACGGCCCAGACCAGATCGGGCTTTTCCGCAAAGAGGAACGGGCCCGGCGTCACGCCGTTGATGATAAATGCCCCCATCAGCACCGCGATTGTCGGTGACGACGGAATGCCAAGCGTCAGTAAGGGAACCATCGACGCATTGGCGTAGGCGTTATTCGCGGTTTCGGGGCCGGCCACCCCTTCGATTGCGCCTTGCCCGAACTCTTCCGGGTGCTTCGACACACGCTTTTCGACAATGTAGGAAATGAACGTCGGGATGATGGCCCCGACGCCGGGGATAAGCCCGAGAAAGAAACCGATGCCGGTGCCACGCATGATGGCGCCAAAGGAACGCCGCCATTCTTCCCGATTGGGGAGGAGGCGCGAGAAGTTCGTCTTTACGACATCGCGAATGGGGTGTTCGGCCGTCGCCAAGATCTCGCCGACGCCAAAAAGGCCCATCACCACGGGAATGAAACCGATGCCGTCATAGAGATCGGGGACACCGAATGTGTAGCGCGGCGCGCCACGCACCGGATCGATTCCGATCATCGCCAGCAGCAATCCAACGACGGTCATCAGGATGCCAGCCACGAGCGAGCGGCCTGCCAGGCCGGTGACGAGGCATAGCCCAACCAGCATCAGGCCGAAAAATTCAGGCGGGCCGAACTTCAAAGCAAGCGTCGACAACGGCGTTGCGACGACCACGAGCGCGATTGTTGCGATGGTGCCACCAATGAACGAGCCGATCGCCGCGATGCCAAGCGCCGTTCCGCCGCGGCCGCGCTTGGCCATGGCGTAGCCGTCGATACAGGTAACGACGGAGGCCGCTTCTCCAGGAACATTGAGCAGGACCGACGTGATCGTACCGCCATACATGGCACCATAGTAGATCGCGCACAGCATGATGATGCCGCCGGTGGCATCGAGCTTGTAGGTGATGGGAATGAGGATCGCCGTCCCGGCCGCTGGACCGACGCCCGGCAGCACGCCGATCAGCGTTCCCAGGATACAACCGATCAGCGCGAACGTCAGATTGACCGGCGACAGTGCTGCAGCAAACCCATTCAACAGCAGCTGAAGGGTGTCCATCGTGATGCCTCAGAGGCCAAGTGGTTTCAGGAGGTGATCGAAGGGTCCGATCTGCAGCGGCACTTTTAGCCAGTGATAGAAGACGTGAAAGATGCCGACGCTGGCCGCCAATGCAAAGGCAAGAATGGCAAGCGGCGAGCGGATGCCCAACGCCAGCAACGCCAGCACCGAAAAAACAAAGGCCGCGATGCGAAAGCCTAGCGGATCGAGTGCCAACGCAGCGCCGGCCAGAAGCACGAGAATGGAAATGATCCGCATGCAGGCCGCACGTTCGGGAATGAGCGACGCAGCATCGCGATCAGCGGGTTCGCGCACGGTCTGGATCAGCAGTAGCACGCCGAGACTGAGCCCGATGGTCGATAGCCAAATGGGAAAGAAGCCGGGCCCCGGACCGAGGGCATCGCGCATCGGCAGCGGCCGAGAATTCAGCGGCAACGAGCCCCAGACGGCGAGCCATAACGCCATGCCGAATAGCGCCAACAGGCATGAGGTCGCGATCCCCCAACCCAGTTTCACGGCGTTCTCCCACGTTTTTCTTCTTGCTCGCGAGGCTAGCATGCAGTTCGTCGCCGGTGCAAACATTGTGGTTTGGCGGCGGAACTCAGCTGCGCATTTGGTCTGGTTGGAGCGTTGCCAGGTATGTCGGCATGACGGCCGCGCAGTTTCTCGACGGACCGAAGTCCTCGGGCCGAGCGATTGCTTCGAACATTGCGAGAGCTATCGATGCGACGTCCTGTTGTCGTGCTGGCAGATGAAAGCATCGGGGCGGACGCACGACACCGGTTGGCGCCGCTGTTCGACGTGCGGGTTGTCGAGGGCCACTATCGATCCGAGGCGCGAGTCGGCATCGCGGCTGCCGATGGGATCTTCGATGAGCTTGCAGGCCGCCGTCCCGCTTTCGCCTACAATCTGGAAACTTATGCCAACAGATCGATCGCGGCTCTTTGAATTAGCCCGTTGAATTGGCCCGTTGAATTGGCCCGTCCAATCGACCACAAAAATATGATCCGGCCCGCGGCTGCCGGTTTGTTTGGTCCCTGCTAGCCTTTTCGAACGCGCATACAACGTGCAACAATGATGAGGGGGACATCATGATCAATCAAACCGCGTCCACGCCGCCGACCGGTCTTTTGCTTGCAATGATGGAGCCGTCGCCGACGCTCGAGGAAGAGATTTCAACACTGGTATGACAGCGAACATTTTCCCGAGCGCGAGGGCTGCGAAGGGTTCCTGACAGCCAACCGATACATCTGCCGCCGGATCGCACTGCAAGCCGGCATTGCAGTGCCTATACTGCCGAGCGCACGGCGTGCCGCCGCGCAGACGGCGTGGCCCTCGAAACAGGTGCATATCGTCATTCCGTTCGGTGCGGGCGGTGCTGCAGATGCCGTCAGCCGCGTGCTGTTCTCGAAACTGAGCGACAAGCTGAAACAGCCGTTTGTGCTGGAAAACAAGACGGGCGGCAACACGATGGTTGCCGCGAGCGCCGCGCTGCAATTGCCGAAGGACGGGTATTCGTTCCTGGTGAATTCGTCCCAGGTTCTGGTCAATCCGGTTCTGCTGAAAAACATGGCCTTCGACTTCGCAACCGCCTTCCAGCCGGTCATCCGGATCGCAGCGTTTCCGCAGGTTATTGCCGTCCGCAAAGACTTTCCGGCGAAAGACTTCGGTGAACTCGTGGCCTACGCCAAGGCCAATCCGGGCAAGGTCGGTTTCGGAACGCCGCCAGCTGCTGGCATGGCGCACATGGCCGGCGCCTACATCCAGAGTACACTCGGGATCAAGTTCAACCACGCGCCCTATCGTCTCGCAACCGAAGCGGTGCGTGACGTTGGTGGGGGACATCTCGACATGGTCATCCTGACCACGTCGACCATTCAACCGGCGTTGCAGCAAAACAGCGTGCGCATTCTGGCCGTCACCAGTTCCAAGCGCGTTGCAACTCTTCCCAACGTGCCGACGCTCTCGGAGGGGGCGTTGCCTGGGTTCAGTATGGACGACTGGGTGGGCTTGTTTGCCCAAACGGGCGTCCCGGACGCGATCATCACGCAGATGCAGGACGCGCTGACGGCCGTGGCTCGCGAGCAAGATGTCATCGAGCGCTTGTCGCCGCTCGGAACGGTTCTCATCCCTGAGCCCGCAGCAGGGTTCAAAACATTTCTCGAGGATCAGCGACAGCTTTTGACCAAGCTCATCAAGGACGCGGGCATAACACTAGAATAGGTGCCCGGTGGCCGGCTTCTCGTGCGCGGCTAAGACGGGAAGGCAAGGCTGGGAAGGTAAGACTCGGAAGGTAAGCGAGCGCCCGGGCGGCGCTTGTTCCGGCCAGCTAAAACCATTTGCTTGCCCGTATCGCCGCTCCTATCGTCGCAGTGGCGCACGGCAGACTTGGCGCCAGCGATGCGGCGAGGATGACGATGGCACTGAAACCGAAACCGGCAGAAAGCGCCCAAGCGGGCAAACAGGGTGCGGCTGGAAAGCAGGGACCGCTGACCGGCCTCCGCGTCATCGAGTTGGCGGACGAGCAGGCGGAATACTGCGGCCTGACGCTCGCGGGCCTCGGTGCCGACGTCGTCAAGATCGAGCCACCTGGCGGCAACCCGACGCGGCGCATCGGCCCGTTTTTTAAAGACAATGCGGATACCGAGGGTTCGCTGTTCTTCTGGCAATACAATCGCGGCAAGCGATCAATCGTGCTGGATTTGAAACAGGAGAAAGACCTCCAGACGTTCCGTTCACTCGTCGCGTCAGCCGACATCCTGCTCGAGACCACTCCGAAAGGTGAACTCGACAAGCTGGGCCTTGGCGCTGCGACGATGGCCAAGACATACCCGTCGTTGATCCACGCGCGCGTCACGCCGTTCGGCGACGACGGCCCCTGGAGCGACTTCAAGGCCAGCGATCTCGTTCACTTGGCGCTCGGCGGCGTCATGATGAATTGCGGCTACGATCCGGCGCCATCCTCTGAAAAAGGTGGCGGCAAATACGATCTCCCGCCGATCGCACCGCAGATGTGGCACGCCTATCATATCGTCGGCGAGCAGTTGTCGATGGCAATCCTGGCAGCGCTGATGTTTCGGTTCCGGACCGGCCAGGGCCAGCAGGTGTCGTGCGCCGTACACGAGGCGGTTGCCAAATGCACCGAGGTCGACCTGATGACCTGGGTGATGCGCCGTGCCCCAATCATGCGCCAGACCTGCCGGCACGCGCGTGAGAGCGTGTCGCCACATCCAACGATCGCGCACACGAAGGATGGCCGCTGGGTGATGGCCAACCTCGGCAACCATCAGGACGACGGCAAACGGTTGATCGCCCTGCTGGACCGCTATGGCATCGAGTCCGGCTTGAGTGCGGAGACCGCTGCACCGCCGCGCGCCGGCCGCTTTGTTCCGGGAACGGCGCCCGACACCTCCAAACGCGATCAATCGATGGAAGCGGTGACGCGGTTCGTGCGCGCGTTCACCTTCGAAAACATTCCCTGGCGCGAGGCACAGCAGGCTGGAATGTTGTGGGCACCGCTGCGCAAGCCGCACGAAAACGCGACCGATGAGCATTGGCTGAAACGCGGCAGTCTCGCCGACGTCGAGCATCCCGAGTTGGGGAAATCATTCCGCTACGCGACCAGCAAGTGGATTGCCACGGGAACCGATTGGAAGGTCGGCCGCCGCGCGCCGCAGCTCAACGAGGACGCGGAAACCGTCGCAACGCTTCCCGCCAATCTCCCCACCAACCTGGCGCCCAAGATCGCGGCGAAGCCGGACCTCGCCAAAGCCGGCAAGCCGTCCAAACGCGGCAAGCCGTTCGCACTCGACGGCATCCGCGTCGTCGATTTTACGTGGTTTCTGGCGTCCGCCGGCGGCACGCGCTTCCTGTCGTCATTCGGCGCCGAGTGCATCAAGATCGAGATCAAGACGCACCCCGACACCCGGCTCGCCGCCATGGCGCCGATCGGCGGCCGCGAGGCCCGCGAAAAGGCAACCGCGCCTCTGAAAGGCGTCATCGATCCCGACATGGGCGGCCAGTTCAACAACAAGAACCCGGGCAAGCGCGGCATCTCGCTCAACGTGCGGCACCCGAAGGGGCTTGAGATCGTCAAGCGTCTCGTTGCCATGTCGGACATCGTCGCGGAGGGCTTCTCGCCGGGGGTGCTCGACAACTGGGGCCTCGGTTATGCGAAGCTCAAGGAGATCAAGAAGGACATCATCTACGTGCAGCAGTCCGGCATGGGTGCGCAGGGCACCTATGGCCGCTTCCGCACCGTCGGGCCGATCGCCAATGCGTTTGCTGGCCTCTCCGAGATGTCCGGCCTGCCGGAGCCGGCGATGCCGGCAGGCTGGGGCTATTCCTATCTCGACTGGATGGGCGCCTACAGTTTCGCGCTCGCCATGCTGTCGGCACTCTATCATCGCGAGCGCACGGGCGAGGGCCAATGGATTGATGCCTCGCAGACCGAGGTTGGACTGTTCATCAACGGCACCGGCATTCTCGATTGGTCGGCGAACGGCCGCATCTTCCAGCGTACCGGCAATCGCTCGCCCTATAAGCCGGCAGCACCGCATGGCGCCTATCCGTGCGCCGGCGACGATCGCTGGATTGCCATCGCCTGCTTCACGGACGCGGAATGGCAGGCCCTTTGCTGTGTCGCCGGAAAACCCGAGTGGGCCCTCGACGATCGCTTCGCGACGCTCGCCGGCCGCCTCGCGAACCAGGACGTGCTCGACAAGGTGGTCGACGCATGGACCCGCACCGTCGAGGCGCGCGCGCTGATGCTGGCGCTGCAGAGGGCCGCCGTGCCTGCAGGCATTTGTGCGACGACGCAGGATCGTTGCGACAACGACCCGCAATTGCAGCATCTCGAATGGCTGACCGAGGTGACCGGCAGCAAGATCGGCCGCTGGCCCGTCGCGGAGGTGCCGGTCAAGCTTGCCGCAAGCCCGGCGTATGCAGGCGGACGCATCGACCGCGGCGCGCCTTGCTACGGCGAGGACAACGAGTACGTCTACGGCGAGTTGCTCGGCATGACGACGGCACAAATCAAGGACCTCGCGGCGGACGGCGTTTTTTGAGGCGCCACGACAGGGACGTGAAGCAGGGCAATTCAATGCTTGCGGCAACCGCAAATCGTCGGTCGGCTCGAGGCACGAGACCCGACACCGCAGACGCCGATATCAGCCCAGTCGGGTCTCGCAAAGAAATCTACCC
>JANXRM010000039.1 GCA_025353015.1 Hyphomicrobiales bacterium | reverse complement strand
GGAGCTGCCCTGGTACTGGTACGGGTTCGGTTCGTTCCCGTTTGCATTGTTCATGGTGCTGTTTGTACCGGGTCTCCTCGCCTTTGCGTTCGGTTGGCTTGCCTTCCGATCGCGCGTGACGGGTGTCTATCTCTCGATCATCACGCAGGCGTTGACCTATGCATTGCTGCTGGCGTTTTTCCGCAATGACATGGGCTTCGGCGGCAACAACGGCCTCACCGATTTCAAGGATATCGTTGGATTTCCCGTGCAGGCGCAATCGACACGGGCCGCCCTTTATGCCGCGTCGTTGGCCTTGCTGGCATCCTGTTTTGTTGTTGCGCGCATGCTGGTGACATCGACGTTCGGCAAAGTTCTGGTCGCGATCCGGGACGCTGAATCGCGCACGCGCTTCCTCGGTTATCGCGTCGAGAACTACAAGCTTGTGGTGTTCACGGTTTCTGCCTGCATGGCCGGGCTGGCGGGAGCACTCTACGTACCGCAGGTCGGTATCATCAACCCGTCCGAATTTTCGCCGGCAAACTCCATCGAGGCAGTGATTTGGGTCGCGGTCGGTGGACGCGGCACACTTGTTGGCGCTGTCATCGGCGCTTTCGTCGTCAACTTCGCGAAAACCATATTTACGACGGGATTACTGGCGCCCTATTGGCTGTTTGCGCTCGGTGGCTTGTTCGTGCTGGTCACGCTCGCATTGCCGAAGGGCATCCTCGGCGCGATCAATGAGCGGCTCGATCAGCGGCAAGCCAGAAAAGCCGGCCAATCCGGCCGCACTTCAGTGCCGAATCCGGCGGAGTAAGCCATGCCCGAGATCAACCCGCAAACGCCACCGCATCTGACGAGTGCACTGCTCTATCTTGACGGCGTCAGTGTTTCGTTCGACGGTTTTCGTGCCTTGAACGAATTGTCACTGTTCCTGGCACCCGGCGAAATGCGCGCCATCATCGGCCCGAACGGCGCTGGAAAAACAACGATGATGGACGTCATAACCGGCAAGACGCGGCCCGACAACGGTACCGTGCTGTTCGAGGGCAACGTCGATCTGACCCAACTCGACGAGGCGGCAATAGCGGAGCTCGGCATCGGCCGAAAATTCCAGAAGCCCACGGTCTTCGAGAGCCATACGGTGGCCGACAACATTCGCCTGGCGCTCAAGGACCCGCGCGACCCCATGTCCGCGCTGTTTGGCGCGCGCAACCGAATTGCCGGTAAACGGATCGACGCTGTGCTCGAAACCGTCAACCTGATCAACGAGAAAAATCGCAATGCCGGCGCCTTGAGCCACGGCCAAAAGCAATGGCTCGAAATCGGCATGTTGTTGGCGCAGGATCCGAAGTTGCTGCTGGTGGACGAGCCGGTCGCCGGAATGACGGACGCTGAAACCGAGACCACGGCAACGTTGCTGCGAGATATCGCCCGGACACATTCGGTGGTTGTGGTGGAGCACGACATGCATTTCGTGCGCGCACTGGGCGTCAGGGTCACGTGCCTGCACGAGGGCTCGGTGCTGGCCGAAGGCAATATCGACGATGTCTCGGCGAACGATCGGGTGATCGAGGTTTATCTGGGACGTTGAATTCGTCGTGCGGAATGTGAGGAGAATGATCGTGCTGCCACCCCATAGTCCAACCCATCGCCCGGCTCGTGCCAAAGAGCCGGAAAAGAAATGCGTGGCCGTGCAATCGACCTATGATTTGCCGGCCGATATCAACGGCCGGTTGCTTTTGAAGTCGAAGCTGCGTGTGTTGCCACCGCCGGCATGCGAGTCAAAATTGAAGGTCGTCAAATAAAGGGACGTCCATGCTCGAAGTCGAGGCCATAAATCTGCATTACGGCGCGGCCCAGGCGCTGCGCGGCGTGTCGGTAACCGCCCGGCCCGGCGAGGTGACGTGTGTGCTCGGCCGCAATGGCGTCGGCAAGACAAGTCTGCTCCGCGCCATTTGCGGTCATCAGCCGATCAGCGGCGGCGACATGAAATGGAACGGTGAAAGCATCGCTGGATTGCCCTCCTATGATCGCGCACGGCGAGGCATCGGCTTCGTACCGCAGGGTCGTGAGATTTTTCCCCTGCTGTCGGTGCGCGAAAACCTCGAGACCGGGTACGCGCCGCTGAAGCGCGCCGACCGGCATATTCCGGATGTCATTTTCGAGCTGTTTCCCGTGCTCAAGGACATGCTGCGCCGGCGTGGCGGCGATCTCTCGGGCGGCCAGCAGCAGCAGTTGGCGATCGGCCGGGCGCTGGTGATGCGTCCGAAACTGCTTGTGCTCGACGAACCGACGGAGGGCATTCAGCCTTCGATCATTAAGGATATCGGACGTGCTATCGATTTTCTGCGCAAGCAGGGCGATATGGCGATCCTGCTGGTGGAGCAGTATTTCGAGTTCGCCCGCGATCTCGCCGACCGGTACGCAGTGATGGATCGCGGCCAGGTGGTGTTAGCGGGCACACGCGCCGAGATGGTTGAAGCTGATGTTCGCCGCCGGCTGTCTGTCTGAGGCTATGCACTTGAAAGGTCCGGAGATTGCACCCGATGCGGCCGCTGCAGCAGCGACTGCCGCGTTGTCCTCGCTCCGCGTCAAAGGCGGTGTGCACGCGCGCTTTCATGCCGCCCGCGGCGCCACGCACATTACTGATCTCGGCGAGTCCGGCGGCCATCGCTTGCGTTTTCCAACGACCCACGCGCCGCATATCGAGGCGACCCAGATAAACACGGGCGGCGGGATCGCTGGCGGCGACCGTTTGGCGTTCGACTTTGCGGCGGATGCAGGCGCCGACGTAGTCGTCACCACGCAATCGGCGGAACGAATTTACCGCTCGCATGGACCCGACACCGAGATCAGCGTCAAGCTCACGTTGGGAGCCGGGGCACGGCTGGATTGGCTGCCGCAGTCGACGATCCTATTCTCTGGTGCCCACCTGCGGCGGCGGTTCGACGTCGACCTCGCCCCCGACAGCCGTTTGCTGATGGTCGAGGCCATCACATTCGGCCGCATCGCCAGCGGCGAGGTTATGGGCGACGGCGCTGTACACGATCGCTGGCGGGTCAAGCGGGGCGGACGACTGATCTTTGCCGATGCCGTGCGGCTAGCGGGCGATATCGCGGAACAGCTGGCCGCGCCGGTCGTTGCGGGTGGTGGCCGTGCTGCTGCATTGCTGCTCGATGTGTCACCCAACGCCGCCGACCGGCTGGAGGCTGTGCGCGGTGCCCTCGGGCAGGCTCGCTCCTATTGCGGTGCCAGCGCCTGGAATGGCATGTTGTCGGTGCGATTCCTGGGGCCAGATGCGAGTTCCGTTCGCGCCGACATCGTCACTGTTGTAGAGTTTCTGGCAAGGCGTCCTTTGCCGCGTGTCTGGCAGGCATGAGCGGACACGTTCTGCTGAAGTCAGTTGCGATCCTTGATGGAGTGACGACGTCCCATGAACCTGACCCCGCGCGAGAAGGACAAGCTGTTGATCGCGATGGCAGCCACCGTCGCCCGCCGCCGCCTGGAGCGTGGCGTCAAGTTGAACCATCCGGAAGCAATCGCGCTGATCACCGATTTTGTCGTCGAGGGGGCCCGCGACGGCCGGTCCGTCTCCGACTTGATGGAGGCCGGTGCCAAGGTCGTCCGGCGCGACCAGGTAATGGAGGGGATCTCCGAGATGATCCACGACGTGCAGGTCGAAGCGACGTTTCCCGACGGCACCAAGCTCGTGACCGTGCATAATCCGATCCGCTGAAATCGAACCGTCGCGACCGCGCCGAGTGGGAGCTCCGAATGCCAATCCGTTTCGTCATTGCACTAACACTTATGGCCCCATCACTTTTCGTCCTCGCATCGCCGGCCGTCGCGCATCCCGGCAATCACGCCGGCATGGCCGTGATCGAATTCGTGCAGCACTATGCCGAGCCGGATCATCTGGCCTTCCTCGCTCTGACGATCATCGTCGGCATCGCCGCTTATCGTCATGGCCGCCGCGTCGAAGCGAAGGCGCAGGTGGTGACGGCCAGGCAGGTGCCAGCCAGACACGAGGGAGAACGGTAATGAAGCCAGGCGAGATCATCACGAAGCCCGGCGATATCGAGCTCAACGCCGGCCGCACGGCCATCACGCTCGAGGTGGCGAACACGGGCGACCGCCCCATCCAGGTCGGCAGCCACTATCATTTCGCCGAGACCAATCCTGCTTTGAAGTTCGACCGTGCCAAGGCGCGCGGGCATCGCCTCGACATCACAGCCGGCACCGCGGTGCGTTTCGAGCCGGGGCAATCACGCGAGGTGCAACTCATCGCGTTTGCAGGCAAGGAAGAGGTCTACGGATTCCGGCAGGAAGTGATGGGTAAGATCTCTGCTCAACCGAAAACGAAGGCGCCGAAAAAATGAAGCGGACGCATCTCCTCGCCGCGATTTATGCGATCGGCCTTATCGGCATCGCGGCGGCGGCCGTGATGCCCGGGCGTGCGCATCCGCCGTCGATCGTCAATGCGGCGGCCGAGAAAGCCGTCGGCGAGGAGATCCAGGCCTTCCGTGCGTCTGTCGCGGCGGCCGTAGCGGCCAAGGATGCAAAGAAGCTCAGCGACTACTTCGCGCCGTCGTTCGCCCATACGCATGCTACGGGCAAAACCGACAATCGCGAAGCGCACATCAGGGCTCTGTTGTCAGGCGATCCCGTGATCGAGACGGCACCGGCAAAGGATCTGGTCATCCGCGTGCCGAACGACTGGGTGGCTATCGCAACCGGGACGAGCGCGCTCAAGGCGGCGGACGAGCAGATCCATTCGGTCAAATGGATGGCCGTCTATACCCGCGCCGGTCAAAGCTGGGTTCTCGTCGCCAGCCAGGCGACGCGAGCGCAAGCGCAAGCGATCAAACCGTAGAGGATTAAATGGCAATTAGGATCCCTGTATTTGTCTCGGCACCCAGCGTACTAAATCCTGCACAGCAGTCGGTCTACGACTACGTAACTGGCGCACTTGCCGAGGAAGGATTGCAACCCAGAGCGCTTGGTCGCAGCGATTTTCCTGAGTCTGATCCGATAACAGAAGTTTACTATATCGCTCGGGCTTGCTACGGCGGGCTAATTCTTGGGTTTAGTCAGATCGAAGTGGTTGATGGAATCTTACGTAAAGGTACTCAAGTTGAGTCTAAGATTTCGGCGACACTACACATGCCGACACCATGGAATCAAATTGAAGCTGGCATGCTTTCCGCGTTGAGAAAGCCATTGCTAGTTTTTGTTGAGAATGGTGTTTCGGGTGGCGTGTTTGACAAGGGAGCCATTCGTGGGTTCCTGCAAAGTTTCGATGCATATAAAATGAGCGTTCACGATTGGGAGCAGATCCGTGAAAGGATTCGACTCTGGACCGCGAATGTCAGAACTGCCTTCCGGAGCTGAGCACATGCCCACAAAAATCCCCCGCGCCGCCTACGCGCAGATGTTCGGCCCGACGACCGGCGACAAGGTGCGGCTGGCCGATACCGATCTCATCATCGAGGTCGAGAAGGATTTCACCACCTACGGCGAGGAAGTGAAATTCGGCGGCGGCAAGGTGATCCGCGACGGCATGGGCCAATCCCAGGTGACCAACGCCAAGGGCGCCGTCGATACGGTCATCACCAACGCGCTGATCGTCGACCACTGGGGTATCGTCAAGGCCGACGTTGGGTTGAAGGGCGGGCGCATCTTCAAGATCGGCAAGGCCGGCAATCCCGACATCCAGCCAGGCGTCGACATCATCGTCGGCCCAGGCACTGAGGTCATTGCCGGCGAGGGACGCATCCTCACGGCCGGCGGCTTCGACACGCACATCCATTTCATCTGCCCGCAGCAGATCGAGGAAGCGCTGATGTCGGGCGTGACATCCATGCTCGGTGGCGGTACGGGGCCGGCTCACGGCACGTTCGCCACCACCTGCACGCCTGGGCCGTGGCATATCGAGATGATGCTGCGAGCGGCGGACGCGTTCCCGGTCAATCTCGGCTTTGCCGGCAAGGGCAACGCCTCGCTGCCCGCGGCGCTTGACGAAATGGTGGAGGCGGGCGCCTGCGCATTGAAGCTGCACGAAGACTGGGGGACGACGCCGGCTGCGATCGATTGCGCGCTGACAGTTGCCGACAAGCATGACATCCAGGTGATGCTGCATTCCGACACGCTCAATGAATCGGGCTTCGTCGAGGATACGGTCAAAGCCTTCAAGGGCCGCACGATCCACGCCTTCCACACCGAGGGCGCCGGCGGTGGGCACGCGCCCGACATCATGAAGATCGCGGGCCTTGCGAACGTACTGCCCTCCTCCACAAATCCGACGCGGCCGTTCACGGTCAACACCATCGACGAGCATCTGGACATGCTGATGGTCTGCCATCATCTGTCGCCATCGATCCCGGAAGATTTGGCGTTCGCGGAAAGCCGTATCCGCCGCGAAACCATCGCCGCCGAGGATATCCTGCACGATCTCGGCGCGCTTTCGATGATGTCGTCGGACAGCCAGGCCATGGGCCGCCTCGGCGAGGTCATCATCCGTACGTGGCAGACCGCGCACAAGATGAAAGGCCAACGCGGCGCCTTGCCCCAGGATAAGGGACATGGCAACGACAACTTCCGCGTCAAGCGCTACATCGCCAAGTACACCATCAACCCCGCGATCACGCATGGCGTCGCGCGCGACATCGGTTCGGTGGAGGCGGGCAAGCTTGCCGATCTCGTGCTGTGGAACCCGGCTTTTTTCGGCGTCAAGCCGGAATGCATCATCAAGGGCGGCATGATCGTGGCAGCCCCCATGGGCGATCCCAACGCCTCGATCCCGACGCCGCAACCGGTGCATTACCGCCCGATGTTCGGCGCTTATGGCGGCGCGCTGACGGCGACGTCGCTGATCTTCACGTCGCAGGCGGCGATCAAGAAAAATGTCGGCAAGCGCTACGGCCTCGCCAAGCAGATGGTGGCGGTCGAAAACGTGCGCGGCGGCATCTCGAAGAAGAGCATGATCCACAACGATGCCACGCCTGATATCCGGATCGACGCTGAAACCTACGAGGTGCGTGCGGACGGCGAATTGCTGGTCTG
>JANXRM010000021.1 GCA_025353015.1 Hyphomicrobiales bacterium | reverse complement strand
AATCTACCCGACCTACGCCGTATGAACTGTTTTACTGATCCTATGTGAGGCACACCCCATGAGCGACTGGAGCAAGGTGAGCCGGCCGGTGCCGGTTCCCAACGAATGGACGAAGCCGTTCTGGGAGGCAGCCAGGCGCGGCGCGCCCGAACTGCAGCGCTGCCAGAGCTGCCGCAGCTTCCAACATCCGCCCTATGCCACCTGCGTCAAGTGCGTCAGCGTCGATTTGAAATTCGAGCCCGTCCGCGGCGCCGGCTCCATCTATGCCTATACGATAATGTACCATACCGGCGACAAGCGCTTCGCTTCCGCCGTGCCCTACGCCTCGATCATCGTCGAGTTGGATGATGCCCCCGGCGCGCTCATGGCCGGTAATCTGCTCGGCGCGGAGTACACGGAAGCGAAAGTCGGCCGCCGCGTCGAAGTGATCTTCGAGAAACTCAACGACGACATCACGCTGCCGCAGTTCAAGTTGGCAGCACACGGGTGAACGTTTTCCGCGGCCACGCATGACACGGGAGGCAGTATTGGCAATGATTTTCTATGAACGTGTTGGTCACGAAGGACGGCGGCCAAGTCCGTTTTCCTGGCGAATCCGCTATGCGCTCGCACACAAAAACTTCCGCGAGGGTGCTGACTTCGAAGTGCGTCCGGTGCGATTTGCAGACGTCGAGATGGTGCGGCAACTGAGCGGCCAACAGTATACGCCGTTGTTGAGCGACGCCGGTCATGTCGTCCACGACACTTGGAATATCGCGGCGCACCTGGACAAGCGCTTTCCGGACACCCACCTGCTTCTCGGCGGGACATCGGGCCAGGGCCCCGTCCGCATGATCAACAGCTGGGCCGACAAGGCCTTGCTGGCAACCCTTCGCCCATTGGTACTGGCTGATTTCCCGGCCGTCCTCGACGCTGGTGATCGCGCCTATTTTCGCCAATCTCGAGAGCAGGCTCTGGGGGTTACGTTGGAAGAGTATTGCGCTGACCGGCCGGTCAAGCGCGCGGCCTTCGCCGCCGTCTGTGCACCGCTCGAATTCACGTTGCAGCAGCATGCGTTCATCGCGAGTGATACCCCGGCTTATGCTGACTACGCCGTGTTTTCCGTGTTCCAGATGGCGAGGCTCGGCAGCCCGAACGATGTCTTGCCGACCAGCTCGGTCATTTCTGACTGGCGAATGCGGATGGTCTCGCTGTTCGGTGGTCTTGGCGACCAGTTTCCAGGCTACCCCAGAACAGCAATTTAGACAGCGATGGTCGCCGAATTAACGCGTAAGGATTGAATTGAATGTGGGAAAACCGTTGCAAGATCGCGATCTCGGGCGTCGGCTACTCGAAGGCCACGCGCTCGGCCGACATACCACTTGCCGCGCACGCGCTCGAGGCCGTGAAGGGTGCTGTCGCCGATTCAGGCCTCGACATGGACGACATCGACGGGCTGTCGACCTATCCCGAACTGCCGGCCACCGGCCACGCCGAAGTCGATGGCATTTCGGTCGTGTCGGTCAATTGCATGATGGCCATGCTGAAGCTGCCCAATCTTACCTGGCACATGCAGGTCGGCAACAACAACATCGGCGGTGCCGTACAGACCGCGGCTGCCGCGCTGCTGGCAGGCCTGTGCAAGTACGTCGTCGTCTGGCGCGCGATGCACAACCCGAAGGGCACGTACCAAAACCTGCCGGGCGGGCAGGCCGCGGGGCCCGCGCAATTCACCGGTCCCTACGGCTTCGGCGGCCCAGGCCAGCACATGGCTGTCGCCTACACGCGCTATCTCGAGAAAAACGGCCAAAGCCGCGACAAGATGGTGACGCTGGCGCTGGCCCAGCGCCGCCATACGCAGCATAATCCGCACGCGTTCTTCTACGGCACACCGTTGACGCGCGATGACTATTTCAAGTCACGCATGGTCGCGCATCCGTTCTGCCTCTACGATTGCGACATTCCTCTGCAGGGCGCGGTCGCTATCGTGATGACGACAGCCGATCGCGCGCGCGACCTGAAGCCGAAGCCGGCCTATCTCGCGAGCTACGGTCAGCGCCTGCATTTCGAGGTGGCGGGCCGCATCGGCAGCCTTGCCAACTACATGGAGGGCGGCGCCAGTTCGGCCAAGCTCACGTGGGAGCGCTCCGGGTTCACCCCTAAAGACGTGGATGTGGCACAGATCTACGACGGCTTCTCGGCGTCCGTTCTCTATGGTCTCGAGTCCTACGGCTTCTGCAAGGAAGGCGAGGCACTCGACTTCATTCAGGACGGCCGCATCGAACTCGACGGCGAGCTACCCATGAACACCTTCGGCGGCAGCCTGGGCACGGGGCGCATCCACGGCCTCTGGCACATCATCGAGGGCGCGTTGCAGGCCTCGGGTCGAGCGGGCAGCCGCCAAGTCAAGGACGTCGACGTATCGTTCGTCGGTGCGAGTGCGCCGATCGTCACCGGCACGACCTTTATCTTCACGCGAGAAGCCTATTGACGGTCGCACGAGGCCATCGGCTGGCGTGGACGTGGAAGCCAACGAATCCAGAGCCTCCCGAAATGGTGGTCCTGAGCGACACGTTTCGGCTTGAGATATGGCGCGAACGTGCATGTTCGAAGAAGCGGCCGGTGCCGCCAAATCGCAAGATTTGCATGCAGCCGCAACTTGGTGCCGTCTGGTAGACGAACCGTGCGCGGATGAAGCGGCAGCCAAGGTGCGAAAATCGGACGGCTGAGCGACGAAAAACTGGAACCTGCCCGCGGGCGGGACGCGCCATCCACCAATGATCAAAGTTTTCGGATTGGTAGATGGCGCGAGCGACGGGACTTGAACCCGCGACCTCCGGCGTGACAGGCCGGCGCTGTCGTCAAATTATGCTGAAAAATCATAGGGTCTTCAGACCCTTGGCCTTCGTGGCAATCCAGGAAATTGCGATCCTGTGCGCTAACAGTCTGAATAGAAAAATCGCCTCGAAGGCTATTGCCATACTGAGGCACGCTGCGTGATCGCCCGAGCCTCCGAATTCCTCGCTACTGCTGTGGCGCGCGCCGTCAACTGGCTTTGCTGGGTGGCGCTGGCAATTATTTGTGCTCGCTACTTTGCACTGCTTGGATCTGATGAGGAGTTGTTTCTATTATATGCAACTGGCCTGGCAGTTACTCCTAAGGACATCTTTGGCGCCTCAGGAGCATGCGTTCCAATCGTTGGCGTTGTCGCCATACGAGAACTGCACCGGGCGCTTAACCTCAGCCAATGGCGCAGAGCCGCCGCCTCTACCGTGTTTTGCATGGCTAGAGCAGATTCCACTTGATGTGGATCACATTCGATATCCTGCATGACGGAAGTAGCCTGCGCACTGCTCCGGCGCAATTGCCTTGATGGCTTTGCCGACGAGCTTCGTCAGTGCGTCGACGGTGCGGGTGCCGCCTTTGCGCATGATCGCTTTGAGTTTCGAATAGGCGTTCTCGATTGGGTTGAGATCAGGCGAGTATGGTGGCAGGTAGCGCAATGTCGCGCCGGTCGCCGCGATTGCCTCGCGCACGCCGATGACTTTGTGCGTGCGCACATTGTCCATGAAGACGGTGTCGCCTTTGGTGAGTGTCGGCGCGAGGACTTGGCTGCATGCCTGCGCACTTAGTTCCGGCGCAATAGTAAGTCATTGAGATGCCACAACAAGTGGGGCACTGATCATGACCAAGCAGGACGACGACGCGCTGTGGCGCGATTTTCCGAAGACGGCGATCGAGTTCGAGACGAAGTTCGCGACCGAAGAGGACTGTCGGGCTTACTGG
>JANXRM010000008.1 GCA_025353015.1 Hyphomicrobiales bacterium | reverse complement strand
GGTCGGGCTTCAGGCGCTTCAAACTTTCCCGCATGCCGGTCGATTCAAGCTGGAACACTCCGACCGTATCGGCTTTGGCGAGCAGCGCGTAGGCAGCCTTCACCTTCGGGTCGTCGCCCGATATCGCCAGCCCCGGCAAATCTAAATCAAAGCCATGACCGCGCTTGATGAGTTCGACCGCCTTCTGCAGCACGGTGAGCGTTTTCAGGCCGAGGAAATCGAACTTCACGAGGCCTGCCGCCTCGACCAGCTTCCAGTTGAACTGGGTAATCGGAAAATTGGATTTGGGATCGCGATAGAGCGGCACCAACTCGTCAAGCGGCCGATCGCCGATCACCATGCCGGCAGCGTGCGTCGAGGCGTGGCGATAGAGGCCTTCGAGTTTTTCGGCGATTTCGAGAAGCCGCGCGACAACGGGCTCTTCCTTGGCCGCCTCCTGCAGTTTCGGCTCGGCATCGATGGCCTGCCGCAACGTCACGGGATTGGCGGGATTGTTTGGCACCAGCGCGCAGAGCTTTGTCACCTGCCCGAACGGCATCTGCAGCACGCGGCCGACGTCGCGCAGCACCGCGCGGGCCTGCAGTTTGCCGTGCGTGATGATCTGGGCGACGCGGTCGGCGCCGTATTTCTGTTGCACGTAGAGGATCACTTCCTCGCGCCGGTCCTGGCAGAAGTCGATGTCGAAGTCCGGCATCGACACACGTTCGGGATTGAGGAAGCGCTCGAACAGCAGACCGAAGCGCAGGGGATCGAGATCCGTGATCGTCAATGCCCAGGCGACCACGGACCCTGCGCCCGAACCACGGCCCGGGCCGACGGGAATGCCGTTCGCCTTCGACCACTGGATGAAGTCGGCGACGATCAGGAAGTAGCCGGGAAATTTCATGCTTGCGATGACGTCGCACTCATAGGCGAGCCGCTTGTCGTAATCCTCTCGGGTGAAGCCTTCGGCGAGTGCTCCTGCCTCCAGGCGACGGTCGAGGCCTTCCTTGGAGAGACGCCGCAACTCGGCGGCCTCGGCAGCGAGCTTGTCCTCGGACGTGGCGCCGTCCTTGGTCGTCACAAAACTCGGCAGGATGGGCTTGCGGCCCTTCGGCCTGAAGGCGCAGCGCTTGGCAATCTCGATGGTGTTGCCGAGCGCCTCGGGCAGATCGGCGAACAGCCGCGCCATGTCGTTGGCGCTCTTGAAGTAATGCTCGGGCGTCACTTTGCGCCTGACGTCCTCGCTGACGTAGGTGCCCTCGGCGATACAGATCAGCGCATCGTGCGCCTCGTGGTCACTGGGTGCGCCAAAATAGCACTCGTTGGTCGCAACCACCGGGATGCCCTGGCTGTAGGCGTGGTCGATGAGATGCGGTTCGCACTCGATCTCGCGCTTCTCGCCGTGGCGTTGCAACTCGACGTAGAGGCGATCGCCAAAGGTCGCCTTGAGGAACGTCAGGCGTGCAGCAGCAAGCTCCGCTTGCCCGTCTTCCAACGCGCGATTGATCGGCCCATCAGGTCCGCCCGTCAGCACGATCAAGCCCGCTGCATGCTTTTCGAGATCGGCACGTTTGATATGCGGCGGCTCGATGTCTGATGTGCCGAGGTGGGCGCGCGAGGCTAATTTCATCAGGTTGGCGTAGCCCGCCTCGTTCATGGCGTAGAGCGCGATCAATCCATCCCGATGCGGGTTGCCGGGCTGGACACCGCCCTTGCGCAAAGCGTCATCCTTGCGGGCGTCGCAAAAATCGATGGCCAGCGACACGCCTGTTATCGGCTGCACACCGGCGCCAGCGACCTTGTCCGAGAACTCCAGCGCACCGAACATGTTGTTCGTGTCGGTCAGGCCCAGCGCCGGCATGCCCGCTGCCGCCGCGAGCTTGGCAAGCTTGGCAATGAGCAGCGCGCCTTCCAGCAGCGAATAGGCCGAGTGCACCTTGAGATGCACGAATTTCGGCGGGGCGGCAGCCGGGGTGGCGCCAGCGGTATCGGATGTGCGAATCGGTGCGTTCATAGGCTCATGATACCCCAATGGGCGGACGGCTGGCGCAGATCCTGACGCCTGACCTCCCGATGTGGACGAGGTGTGGACACGCCGGGCGCGCAGCTCGAGTTGCATACGCGAAATATCGCGCCAGCAAAGCCTTGCAATGGCGCCGGGGGCATGTTGACTTGGCCGCAAATCAGGTCTGCAACCCGGGGTCGCCGTCGGGGCTTCGGTGCTGCCAGCAGTTTTGGGTCGGGAGATGCACGATGAGCCAGTGGGGCGAGTTTCAGGGGCGAATCGAGGACGACCGGTTGGTGCGGGGCCAAGGCCAGTATGTGGGCGATCTCGCGCTGCCGGGAACAGCCTATGCGGTGATTGTCCGCGCCCAGGTGGCGAGCGCCCGCATCGTTGGCATCGACGCCGGCGACGCCGCCGCTGCTCCCGGCGTGCTTGCCGTCTACACCGCCAAGGATCTGGCGGCCGATGGCATCAACGATTTCCCGTGTGGCGTAAAATTGCTGCGCCCGAACGGCCAGCCAGCGCATCAAGCCCGCCGTCCCGTGCTCGCCCGCGACCGGATCCGCGCGGTTGGCGAACCCATCGCTTTCGTCGTCGCGGAGACCTTGGCCGAGGCCGAAGCTGCAGCCGAACTGGTCAACGTGGAAACGGAGGACCTGGGCACTGTCGTCACACTCGCATCGGCGCGCGCATCCGATGCCCCGGCGGTCTGGAGCGAGGCGCCCGACAACGTTGCATTCCTCTGGAACAAGGGCAACGCCGCCGACGCCATCAAAGGCGCGACCTACGTCACGCGGTTGACCTCGCATGTGTCGCGGGTGGCGGCCCTGTCACTCGAGCCACGCGGCGCGCTCGGCCAGGTGGACGAAACGGGCCGGCTCGTGCTGCACGCCTCCAACCAGAGCCCGCACAACCTGCGCACCGCACTGGCGGGCCACTTCAAGCTGCCAGCCGACAAAATTCGCGTCATTGCCAAAGACGTCGGCGGCTCGTTCGGGATGAAGAGCGGCGCCTACCCGGAAGACGTGCTGGTTCTTTTCGCCGCGCGCAAGCTCGGCCGCCCCGTGCGCTGGATTTCCGAGCGGCGCGAAAGCTTCCTCGCCGACGACCACGGCCGCGACATGTCGATCGACGCCGCCTTGGCGCTGGACGGCGAAGGACGCCTTCAAGCCCTGAAAGTCGATTTCACCATTAACATCGGCAGCTATCTCTCGGGGCGGTCGCTGTTCATGATCAACAACATCGGCGGCATTGCCGGCGTCTATCGCATCCCTGCTATCGAGGCGAATGTGACGGGCGTTTTCACCAACACGATGACGAACGCGCCCTACCGCGGCGCCGGCCGCCCGGAAGCGACCTACGTCATCGAGCGGTTGCTGGACCTGGCCGCGCACGATCTCGGGCTCGATCCATTCGAGCTGCGTTTGCGCAACCTCGTGCCGCCCTCGGCCATGCCCTATGACACCGGCTTTGTCTTCAAGTACGACTGCGGCGAGTTCGAGGGGAACATGCTGCTGGCCGCCAAAAACGGCGACCGGGCAGGCTTTGCGGCGCGAAAAGCGGTGTCGTTGCAGCGTGGGAAACTTCGTGGGCTAGGCATGGCCAAC
>JANXRM010000007.1 GCA_025353015.1 Hyphomicrobiales bacterium | reverse complement strand
GAGGCGATCGATGGCCGCCAGCGTCATGGCCTGGTCGGGGAAGATCTTACCCCATTCGCCGAACGGCTGGTTGGCCGTGATCAGCATCGACCGCCGCTCGTATCGCGCGGCAATCAACTCGAACAGCACGCTGGTCTCGGCCTGATCCTTGGTGACGTAAGCGAGGTCGTCGAGGATCAGCAGGTCGTAGCGGTCGAGCTTGGCGATGGCGCTTTCCAGGCCGAACTCGCGTCGGGCGATCTGCAGGCGTTGCACGAGGTCGGTCGTGCGGGCAAAGAACACGCGCCGGCCGTTCTCGATCAACGCGAGCCCGAGCGCCGCACTGAGATGGCTCTTGCCGCCGCCGGGCGGGCCGAACAGGAGGATGTTGGCCCCCGTCGTCAGCCATTCGTTGCCGGCGGCCAATGCCATCACCTGCGCTTTGGAGATCATCGGCACGCTGTCGAAGTCGAACGTGGCGAGGGTCTTGCCAACGGGCAGGCGCGCTTCGGTCAGATGACGCTCCATGCGCCGTCGACCACGATCGACCATCTCGTGCTCGGCGATGGCCGCAAGGAAGCGAGCCGCCGGCCAGCCTTCCTTGTCGGATTGCTCGGCGAGCTTCGCCCACATCAGCTTGATGCCGGGCAGGCGCAACTCGTTGAGCAGAAGTTCGACGCGGGCGGCGTCAACTGTGGTTTTGATCGTCATGCCGCCACCTCGAAGTCAGAGGTCGCGGCGACCGCATCGTGACGACGGCACGACATGACCACCGCCAGTTCGTCGTAACTGCTGAGCGGCGCCAGCTTTACTTCGATCGCCGGCACGGAACCGGGGCTTGGCCCGAACCTCTCCCGCAGAAGCGCCAGATCCGGCAGTCGGCCAGCATCGAGATCGGCGTCGATCATCTGCGCCAACGCGGCCTCGCACGTGCGATCATGCGCCAATGCCAGCAGCTCGACGGTCACCTTGCACGCGTGCCGGTCACCCCGCTCGGCGCACAGCGTTTCGAAGGCGCGGCGGTAAGCCGGGCGTGGGAACAGCTGGTCGCGATAGACCAGATTGAGCAGCGCCATCGGCTTTCTGCGCAGTGCGTGGATCACGTGCCGATAATCCACGACGTGGCCACCCTTGTCGGCCGACGGTTGCCGTCCGCGCGGCAGCGTCATCATCGGCGTGCTGCCGAGGAAGCACTCGAGCCGGTCGTCGTAGAGATGCACGCGCAAGCAATGGCCGATCAGCCGCGACGGCGCGGTATAGAACACCCGTCGCAGAATGAAGCCGCCCGACGACGTGACCGTGACAACCTTCTCTTCGTAGTCGGCGGTGCGCCGCGTCGGCAGATCCGCAAGATGCGGCCGCTCCAGATCAATGCGGCGGCGGTTGTTGGCATTCTGCCGGCCGACGATTTCGTCAACGAAGCGGCGATAGGCAACGAGGTCGTCGAAGTCGCGACTGCCACGAAGCAGCAACGCATCCTCCATCGCGCGTTTCAGATGGCCATGCGGGCTTTCGATCGAACCGTTCTCGTGGGCGACGCCGGGGTTGTTCCGCGTCGGCTTCATATCGTAGTGGCGCATGAGGCCCTGATAGCGCTGCGTCAGGTCTTCCTGGGCATCTTTGTCCAGGTTGCAGAAGGCAGCGGACAGACTGTCGCTGCGATGTTCCAGAGGCACGCCGCCAAGGGCCCACAAGGCATTCTGCAGACCCTCGGCCAGCGCCACAAAGCTTTCGCCGCCGAGCACGACGTGCGCATGGGCAAAGCCAGAGAACGCGAGGCGGAAGTGATACAGACGATGCTCCAGCAACACGCCCGCGACCGTGATGGCCAATTCGCTCGTGTCGGTGAAGTCCGAGAGTCCCATGCGGCCGGGCGGGTGCTCCTGCCGGAACATGACATCCTGCTCCGGCCCGGCCAGTGCGCGCCACGTGCGCATGCGCCGCTCCAGCGTGCGACGAATACCAGGGCTAATCTCGGGATGGCGTCGCCGGATCTCCTCGACGACGGCAATGGCCCGAATGCCGGGCGTGGCCTTCAGGATCGGCAGGATCTTGGAGTCCCACACGTCGATCAGCGGATCGGGACGTCGTCGGCCGCGCGGCGCCGTCTTCTGTGATGGCAGGCGCGGATCGGTCTCGATCCGATAGCCCGTGGCGGTCGAAAAGCCGGCCTTGGCGGCAGCAATAGCGGTGTCGTCGGTCTGTCGGTTACTCATGTACAGCCTCATCTGGTGGTCTGTGATGTGGAGGCCGGGCACGTTCTGATCCTCTCATTATCGAGACGAATCAGTCAGTTGACCCGGCTGCACTCAGCCACCGGACGGGGTCTT
>JANXRM010000001.1 GCA_025353015.1 Hyphomicrobiales bacterium | reverse complement strand
CAAGTTGCGGTATTTTAAAAAATTGATGCACGATCACCGTTCGATACTTTATCGAGTTTCTGGCCTAGGATTTCTTCACGGAAAATGCCGTCATGACCATTGGCTGTGCGGGTGGATCTGGATCGTGCCTGAAATACACCTTGTCGACAGCACTTCCAAAGAAGGACAAAACTTGATCGACGCTATTGATCCTGGTTTCTTCGTTGTTGAAAGTTTGGCTCGCATCGGCATGCGTTGCGGTTGATGAATTAAAATCACCCGTTGCGACAACCACAGCGCCATTGCGGCAAACTCTCACGATTTCTTTGGCCGCCTCTGCGGGCGTTGTGCTATAGGCAAGGACCCATCCGAGAAATATGACATCAAATGAATTGTCGGCGAATTTCATCGCATGCATATCTCCCGTCTCGACAAGGGGAGAGTACGAAAGCAGATCCAACGCCTTGATCCGTTTTGGGTCGAACCCAGCAGCCATTATACCAAATAATTCGATTTCTGACCGCGGACCAATAGATAAGACGTCGAGCGCGCCGATGCGCTGGCTGATTTTTTGAATGCTGACAGCGACGTTGACCATCACGACTGGTCGATCCAAATCGGAAGACGTCTGCAGGGCAGCCAGGTTATATTCTGTTGCGTTCGTGATCTGATTGCTTGACTTGTCGGCAGTCGTGAAGCCACGCAGCGCTTTCAGTCTTTGCATCCGAGACAGCGCCAAGCGACTCCGAACTGCGGGAATTCGCAAAAGCTGGTGGGGACGTAATCGAATATCGGTTATGATCGACTGATACGTAAGCCCGGAAACAAAGTCGAACGGATCTGCCCCGCGTTGTTTGCGCAGTCGCCACGCGATATGCTGGTACAGGCGATACACAAACCGCGCGCCAACATAAACTGGCCGCGGTAGCGATTCAATAAACCTGTCCAAACCCAATTCCTTTCTTAGTGTTGCCCGCTTGCGCATATAATGTCGGCGTCGAAGCCACTAACCGGCGGCATTGCTCGGATCCGGCTGATTTTTTCTGAACCAGTAAAGTGCCTAACCTGGCGGCGTCCCTTGCAACCGCAGATAGTTCGTGAAGATCCGGGGGAAACGCTGCGCAGCCGCCTGCAATCCTGGATCGACGATCTTGGTGAAGTGCGTCGGCGTGTAGTCGCCGCCGAACAGGCTGTTGCTAAACTGCAGTTGCAGCATCAGACGATGACCACTGGCAAGGTGTTTTCCTTTGTGCAGGCCGCGCGTATCCTCTGCCAGGATCGTGCCGCGCGGCGCTGTGAACTCGATGAGCTTATCGGGCGGGTAGGACGTTCGGACCTCTTCGTCTGTCAGGCGCGCGTAGCCCTTTTTTAACAGAGTTGCGGGAATGCCGCCCGTTCGATGCGAGCCTTCCACATAACAATGGGGCCCCTGCTCAGGTCCCGTATCCGTCAGGTAGATGAAGAATTTCAGCCATTTGATGCGATCCATATCGAAATGGAAGTATTGGGCAGCGAGAGAGTCTGGCTGCCCTTGGCACGCGGTGCTCCACCACATCGTCATGACATCGATCAACGGTAAACTGCGCAAATAGCTCTGTGCCACCGCGATTATGGATGCATCGGCCATGATCGACTGCACATCCGCATTGTCGATGACGCTTTGGGTGCTGAGATCATATCGCACGCCGATCGGATTATCCGGCACGTAGCGCTCGACCTGGCGGTCGGATGCTTCACCAATTGCGCGAACGCTGCAGGGGGCCTGCAAGGCAAATGCCGTCAAGCGGTCGCACAGCTCGGGCGACAGGCGTTGCTCGAAAACATGATAGCCGCGTTCGTCGATACCGGCAGTGATCCTGGCGAGCGTTGCGGCGTCGAAATCCCCTGCCACACCGCGCGCCTGCGGCAACTGCACGGGTGGCTTGATGTGCGAGACCAAGCTCGCCAACCTGTCGTTCGAGGCGCCTGACGTCTGGCAAAACAGGCGGATCATGCTTTGATACGCCTCGCCCGGCGTGCGGCCGTTGATCAAATATTGGAGCCCGCCGGCCGCGAGATTGATCGTGTTCATGATTGGGTGATGGCGCAGCGACATCGGTTTCACGCTTTCTTCGTTTGACCCGTCAGCAGCGGATACAATCGGCTCGCTGACCGGGCCTCGGGTGTCTGGTACAATGCATTGGCGAGGCGGGTCAACTCGTGGCGGAGGGCCGCGGTTTCTTCCTCCAGCGTGGCCTGCTCGATTGTTGCCGGATCGAGGAGATCCAGCACGGATTCGGCCTTCTCCTCGATGATGCGCGATATCATTCCGGCAGCTGCCAGACGTGGTGAGCGCAACCGCAGATCGGCTTTTAGTTTGGCGGCAGGGTCCAAGGTCCGCCGAAGTTTGCCGATCAGGCGCCGTGCGAGCGGCACCTGAGCATAGTCGACCTGCTCCAGCTCCTTGAAGCTGTCGCCGATATCGAACAGTGCATGGCCAAATTCGAGCGCCCCCCAGCGATAGGTCATGCGCGCGCGCTCGAAACTCCAGTCATCGTTTAGGGCTTGGTCTATTGCTTCGAAGTAGGCTTTGCGGTCCGTGCCCACGTAGTTCAGATCTGCTGTGTACCCGACAGTGCCTGGCGCATAGGTCACAGTTGGTAAGCCAAGCAAAGGCATCTCTTTGCCGACACTCGACCATGCCGTCAGGAAGACGCTCGTTTCGTCAACAAGATCATAGAGCGAGAGTTCGTCGCCCGGCCAATTAACCACGACGTTGCATGGCAGATTTGTCAGTGACTTTTCCAGCATGGCCGCGTGTTCAGACCGCCGGCCTTCGCGCTTGTTCGGGAACTCGCGGGGATGGACGCGCACGACCAGGAAAAGATCAGCCCGCACCTCTACGAAACGCAGCAATGCCTCGATCCACTCTGCCTGAGACTCAAAGACCGACGTCTGTCGCTGTGGTTGCGCGCCGACCAGATCGGCTGCGAGGAATTCGTCGTTGCTGCTCATCGCGGCAACCAGGACCTTACTGCCGACGGGTATCGACCAGCGGGTGCGAATACTGGCGTTCGTTCCCGTGCTTGCAGCCGAGTAGGCGTAGACATTTCGGCCACGCAAGAGTTCCAGGAAATGATCGGTGACGTGGCTCATAAGTCGGGGTGCGGCGGGCACGCCTGCAAATCGCGGCCAAGCATCAACCACATGGTAGAGGTATCTCACGTTGTCCTGGCGGCCAATCATTAGGGATTGGAACCGGGCCGATATATTGCTGCCGGCATGGACGCTATATGTCGCGATCCCGCGGCGCTCCGCCAATTTACAGATCACGTTATTGACTGTATACAGGCTGTTATATGTGATCACTCGTTCCGGCTGATGGATATCGAGCAGGCGGCGCGCAACTCTCCAGACGCGGATCGCATTCCGTAGGCCGACTTTGTATTCTGCGACGGCCACACCATCGAGGTCCCGATCCATCCGCTTGTTGCGGAGCGTGAATTCATACAGCGCTAACCGCCCCAGCCGAACACCGTCTCTCTCTAAGCAGATCAACTCATCGACGGTCTGGCCAGCCAGCATTTCATCAGCGATTATCTCATCGCCGGGCTCGGCGATTTCACTCAATCGGGGGCCGGCGAGGCCAATTCCCGAACGCAGCAAGGCGTCACGTGCCTGGCATGTCTTGCAGATGTGATGTCTAGCTTCGCTGGGTGCATTCGGTTGCACGCCATGAGCAGACATCACGATGCAATAAGAAGCAATGTGCCGACCACACGTGACATATGTCACCTCATGGCCAGCCTGAAGCAGCGCTTCCGCGACGAGCGCCTCAGGAAATGCGTGGGTCCACAGATCGGAATGGGGGGCGAAGAAAAGAACTTTCATCAAAAAGGACTGTCGGTTGGCCGCCGCGGCTTCCGGCACGCATAGTCTATCAGCATACGACTTCGGCCGTTTTGGGAGACCAAATCAGGCTGGATCGCGTCTCGGTAGCAAAACCACGCTTGAAGTAGCCGATCGAGAACTCTTTGGCACTGACAGTCCCTTCGTCCGGAATTTCACCGAGGTCAAACCATTTCATGCCGCGCTCCCGGCTGCGCAAGATGGCATTGTGCAGGGGCCAATGCCCCATCGGCTTGTCGAAACGTTCGCGATCGTACACACCAGAGGCATAGTAGGAGGCCGTTCGGCCATCGACGACCATCGTGCCTGCAACGAGATCGCCAGACTCCAGTCGATACAACAGCAATTCGCCGCCGCCGCCAGTGATCCAAGCGAACATCGCGTCCCAAGTGTCCTGACCGCGCGTGCTTCTTCCAGCGATTTTGAGATGGAAGTCCTGGTAGCTGGCAAAGGCGTCGCGATCCGGATTGCCAGAATTGACGAACACGGGCTGCAGTGTTCTTTTTCCCCAATTAACAAGGGAACGGTATGACTTTCTGATCGCCAGCCTGAGGGCATTTTCGTCGAGCGACAAATCGCAGATACCCGTGCGGCGCGACGTTGGCCGAAGCCCGCTCGCCAATAGCACATCGCCGAATCCGGATGATGCCTCTCCGATTTCCAGAACGCCGGTGCCGACCGTAAGAATCATACTCGCATACTGCTGCCGCAGCGTGTTTACGGCCAGGGCGACAGCGCGGTGAGCGAGTTGGTGTGGAATAGACGAGGACACAAAAAGTGCTGCTGGCAGCCCGTAGTAGTCGATGGCCGAGAGGCCAACTGTGCAACAGGCCATCAAGCATGGGGTGCCGTCATGTAGAACGGCAAAGCTGACGTCTTGACGTTCCTTGCCATAGATCAGCGGGTAGTACGAGCGCCCGAAGCCGCCGTAAAATGGATGCTCGTCAATTGCCAAAAATGCTGACGATTGTTGCCATTTTTCGAATTGATCAACGTCGTCGCGTCGATGGGCTATCGCCAATGCCATCAAATCAACCCAGGTCGATCATATCGACGGCCAACGCCGTGCCGCGTGCGAGGTCACGGGTGGTGCGGCGGCCAATGACGCTTGGCAATTGCTTCGGGGGTAAGCCGAAGCCCGGCCGGATGATGCGGACATTGTCGTTTGTAAAAGGTTCACCTGCCCGGATGTCACGGACGACGTAGATCGAGCGGCGAAACATGAGGTTTCCCGACTCGACTTCCGACCTTGCGGCTACACCTGAGCCCAAAGCGGCGTGAGCCGTTCGGGCGCCATATACGAGTGCGCGCAGTTCGTCCGGTTCGAGCGAGAACGCAGCGTCGGGGCCGCCATCCGCGCGGCGCAGCGCGACGTGCTTTTCTATGAAGCAGGCGCCGAGCGCTACTGCCGCGATGGAGACCTCGGTGCCTAAGGTGTGATCGGAAAGTCCAATGGCGCATTTATAGCGCTCCGCCAGCATTGGAATTTTACGCAAGTTCGATTGTTCAGCGGGCGTGGGATAACCGCTGATGCAGTGAAGCAGGATAAGCTCGCGCCCTCCAGAGTTGCGGAAAACTGCGACCGACTCGTCGATTTCCTCGAGCGAGGCCATGCCCGTCGACATAATGACCGGCTTGCCCGTCGCGGCCACGCGCTCGATCAGCGGATGATCAATCAGCTCGAACGACGCGACCTTGTAGGCGGGTGCTTTGAGCGACTGCAGCAAGTCGACCGCCGTATCGTCGAACGGCGTGGAGAACATGGTGATGCCGAGTTCGCGGGCACGGGCAAACAGCGGCGCGTGCCAGTCCCACGGCGTGTGAGCCTCCTGATAGAGGTCATAAAGTCGGCGTCCGTCCCAAAGGCCGCCCTTGATGCGGAACTCCGGACTGTCGTGATCCAGCGTAATCGTGTCGGCGGTATAGGTCTGCAGTTTGACCGCGTCGGCGCCCTGCGCTTTTGCCATTGCCACTGTTTCAAGTGCCGTCTCTAAGCGTCCGCCATGGTTCGCCGACAATTCGGCGACGACATAGGGCGGTTGATTGCCCCCGACAAGGCGGCCTGCAATCGGGATAGTCATGGTTTGCATTGTTGATGGCCAGATGATTTGGTAAAGACGATCTTTGAACTGCGCATCATGCCGAGCGTTGGTATCTGAGCCATGGGCCTTGGGTTTCGAGACGCACGAACCCCGCCTGCTCGAAGATGCGCTGTGAACTCAGGTTGATCGACCGGATTTCGGCATCGAAAATAGCGGCGAAGCCGTCGTTGCTGGCAAACGCGCAACCGGCACGTAGCAGCTCCTTGCCGAGGCCTTGGCCTCGAGCGTCCGGTGCCAGATTGATACTGACCTCTGCAGTCTGATCAACGGTCCTGTCGAAACGGACAACGCCAACCGTGCGCTCATCTGCCATTCCGATCAAAATCAACGAATCCAAATTGGCGAGCCGTTGCTCGAACCACACCCGATGTTCTTCCCACGTGACGGCAGTGGCCTTGCGCGATACGGCGCGCGTGGTCTCGTCATTGCGCCAGCGCCAGATGTCATGCGCGTCGGCAACGATTGCGCGCCGCACGCTGACATGCCGAGTTCCACCGCTGGGAATTTTCGCCTCACCGGACTTTGAAGAGCGGTACGAGCGGCTCGCACTTGAGAAGTTGGCGGACACTACGGTTGGCGATAGCTTTGACCAGCAGCGGCAAGACCTCGTCGTAGACGGCGAGCGTGCGCGCGATGTCGGCTTCGCTGTGCGCATAGCTGATGTTGTGTGAGCCGAATGCGAGAATGCCGCGCGCGAACATCTCCTGCATCCAGAGAGTCTTGATCTCGAACGAGGAGATGCCGTCACAATCTGAAATGTTCAGGAACGACCAGCATGGATGCCCTGATGTTCGCATGAACTTGCTTGCACCATGCCTTGCAACGCGCTCGGTCAGTCCTTCGAGCAAGGTCGCGCCCCGCTGCCGCATCGTTGCCAGCACGGGCTCGCGATCGATCTTGGAAAGTACGACATCGGCGGCGGCCAACGAGATCGTCTCGCCGCCCATGGTGAAGGAGAAAAAGATCTCCTCCATTTCTTTCATCAGATCGGCGCGGCCGCAGACGGCGGCGAGCGGGAAGCCGTTCGCGAGTCCTTTGCCGAGTGTTGTCAGGTCAGGTGTGACGCCGAACTCCTCCTGCGCGCCGCCCCGGGCATAGCGGAAGCCCGTTATCGTCTCGTCGAAGATCAAGACGGCGCCGGCCTTGGTCGCGAGATCGCGAACTGCCTGCAAATAGCCGGGCTTGGGGTACTCGACGTTCATAGGTTCGAGGATGATGGCGGCAACAGTGCCCTCCAATTCGGCGAGCTTTGATGCCAAGGAGTCGACGTCGTTGTAGACGAACTTGTGCGTCAAAGCCTGGGTCGCTTTTGGCACGCCCTTATTCCGGGTCGTCGAGCCGATGTACCAATCCTGCCAACCATGATAGCCGGCAACCAGCACGACATCGCGGCCGGTTGCGGCTCTGGCAACCCTGATCGCGCCCGAGGTCGCGTCCGAACCATTCTTGCCGAAGCGTACCATTTCGGCTGATGGCACCATCGCGACGATACGTTCGGCGACGCGGGACTCCAGCTCGTGGCTCAAAGAAAAAATCGTGCCTTGCTGGAGCTGTGCAACGACCGCGGCATTCACATCCGGATCCGCGTAGCCGAGCGTGATCGATGCGAGACCATTAATGAAATCGATGTATTCGTTACCATCGACGTCCCAGAGATGAGCGCCTTTGGCGTGGCTGGCGAACAAGGGTGCGGCGCCATAGGGAAACTGCGTGATGCTCTTTGAGAACGTCTGCGCCGCGAGTGGGATCGTTTTTTTTGCTCGACCGTAGAGTGCTTCTGATTTGGCATAGCGCTCGGACATCAGCGTTTCCCTTTGTCGTTCGCGGCCAGTTCAGCCGCAATCGAGCGCGCAAGGCCTTCGTTGCGCTCGAATTGGGCGTTCACAGCGGCGATCTGCGGCTCGCGCGCGATCAAGTCCAAAACATCGTGCATGCTGAATTCAGGATTCGCGCGATACAGTGCGGCGTAGACGCGGCGCACGAACGCCAAGTCCGCGGGCTCGTCGACCGTCCAGCGCAGGCCCGACAAATCGCGGCTATGCTTGTAGTGGACGACACGAAAGCGTTCCGGCCGCCGGTAGAAGAATTGCGTGACGTGCTCGCGTTCAAACTTGGCCACCGCCTCGTTCGCAGCGTCGATCAGGATCGGGCTGCGAAGAACTTCGACATCCAGGCCATCCGGGAACGTCGGCTCGACGGCATTGGCCGTGATATCGCCGCCGCAGACCAGATGATGCGCGATGGTGGCATCGATAACGTCAGGGTCGGCCAGTGGACAGTCGCCGGTCAACCGGACCACATGCTGGCTGGTTTGCTCGGCTGCAGCCCCGGCGAACCGCGCCAGGACGTCATCAAGGCTGCCTCGGTGCATCGATACGCCGCGTTCCCGCAGCATCACTGCCAAGGCGTCATCACTGGGATCGTCGCTGGTTGCGACAGTGAGATGGTCGATCAGTTTCGCTCGGCGAATACGTTCGATCTGGCGCCAGAGCATCGGCGCGCCCTCGAGATCGGCGAGAACTTTGCCAGGCAGCCGGGACGACGTCGTGCGCGCCTGCAGGATGGCCGTTACGCGAGCTGCCGTTCGGGGGGCGCTCATGATGGCCACGCTCGCGGGTCGATGATACTCGGATCCGTCACCGCATAGCGCGAGAAGTCTAGCTTGGATGCCCTGTCCGACGCGGCGAAGGCCTCGACATTGGCCATCAGGTCGTCGACGGAGTCGGCCCCAATGACAACGCGACCAACGCTATTGCACGTCCTGGCGTAGCCGAACAACGCCGATCCGGGGTCGATGCCGGCTTCGGCGGCGTCCCGGCGAAGTCTTTCCATCTGGCGCCGAGCCGGCTGCAGATGGGCTGGCAGCTTGGCCGGCTCGACGAGCAACATCCCTTGCAGAAAGATCGAGCGGACATGGACCTCGATTCCGCGCCGGGCCAGAACGTCGAGGCTGCCGGTCTGCATGAAGCGTTGATCCAGCACATTCAGCGGTAACTGCACGACTTCGACAGGAAATCGCGCGAGCACACTAGCGAGCGTTTCGGGATCGTAGACCGAAACGCCAACCCGGCGTGTTACGCCTTCGTCTCGCAACCTCGACAAACCGTTGAACAGGCTATCTCCGCCGGGTCCGAGTAGGTCCGGCACATGATGCACGAGGACGCCCCATAGCGACCGGCCGCCGTTCAGTTCGAACGATTGCCTTACGGCGTCTAGGACCGCTGACGGTCCGTTGTCGTCCGAGATCCGTGCCAATTTCGTGACAATCTCGAATTGTGCGTTTGCCGGCCGGTGCGCGGCAATGACCGCTTCTGCGTTCCCATAGGCGGGCGCGGTATCGATCAAGTCGATGTCATGCGACCAAGCCCAGGCCAGCATGCGGCGGACTTCATCGCCTGACACGGCCGCTGATCGTTTTCGCGCGCCATATGGCAAACCGAATTGCACCGAGCCGAGCGCGAGCTTCACGCGTTCGCTTTCACGATGTTGGTCAGAGCCGTCACCACGCGTTGAACCTCGTCGTCGCGCAACGTCGTGTAGAAGGGCAATGACAAACACCTGCCATAGTAGGCCTCGGCGCCGGGAAGTTCGGGACGCCCGCGGTCGTTGTAGTAGGGTTGCCGGTGGACTGGGATATAGTGCACCTGGGTTCCAATGCCGGAGTCGCGGAGCTGCGCCATTACGGCATTGCGGGTGCGACCGAGTTTCTCGAAATCAATGAGCACGGGATAGAGATGCCAGCCGTGGGCGGCCACTCCATGCGGCACTGGCCGCAAGGCTGGCGCCAGAGCCGTGAGTTCCCGATCGTACAGGCCCGCGATCTCCCGCCTGCGGGCCTGAAATGCCGCGAGGCGCTTGATTTGCGAAATCCCGAGCGCGCAGAGTATGTCGGGCATGCGATAGTTCCAGCCGATCTCGTGCATCTCGTAGGACCACGGATGCGGTTCGCCGGTGGCAGCGAGAGACAGGGCCTTGTCCTTGTATCGGATCGCCTCACGCTCAAGGCCATGGCTTCGCAGCTGCCTGGCGCGCCGCGCCAATTCGGCGTCCGAGGTGGTAAGCACGCCGCCTTCGCCAGTCGCGACGGCTTTCACCGGGTGTGTCGAAAAACACGCAAACTTCGAGTGCGTGCAGGCGCCGATACCTGGCGCACCGAAGGCATGACAGGCGTCCTCGATGAGATCGATGCCAGTGGCATCAGCGATTTGGGCCAATGCCTGCATGTCGCAAGACTGGCCATTGAGATGAACGGGCATCGCCGCGCGAAGCTGGAGGCCCTGCTGCTGCGCCCTTCGTATCGCCGCCGCCAAGTGCGCGGCGGTGAGCAGGCCGGTTTCAGAATCGACATCAGCAAACACGACCTCTGCGCCCGTCATGCGGACAGCATTGGCGGTGGCAACGAAGGTTATGCTCGGAACGATTGCTGCCAAGCCAGGGCCGAGCCCGACACCCATGCAAGCAAGATGCAAGGCGGCAGTGCCGGAGTTGCAGGAAATCGCGTGCGCAGCGCCACTGGCGCTGGCAAAAGCCTGTTCGAACACCTCGACGAGCGGGCCGGTCGTCAATGCATCGGAGCGCAACACCGCAACGACCGCTGCGACATCGGCATCACTGATGTCGTGACGCCCGTAGGGCAGAAATTTGTGCCCAGACATGTGTGTCGTCAGCCCGGCTGCTTCACGATCAAGTCGGTAGGCTGCAGCAACGCTTTGAGGCGAGCAGCATCGAGCCAATCGACATTGCTGTCGCTGGCGTAACGGAACCCCTCCGCAACGGGTACGGCTTTGGCGTAGAAAGCAGGACGATCTGTGCCCTGCCACAGGATGATATAACGATCTGAGAGTTCGACCGTGCTGCGGGCATCGTCCTCGGTGATCATGACTTCATGCAGCTTCTCACCCGGGCGGACGCCGACCAGGTGCGTTGGGATGCCTGGGGCGATCACTTGCGCGAGATCGGTCAGTTTCATGCTCGGGATCTTCGGCACGAAAACCTCGCCGCCTTGCATCATGCCCAAGCTCGACATAACGAATTCGATGCCCTGATCGAGCGTAATCCAGAACCGCGTCATGCGCTCGTCGGTGATCGGCAGGCTAGTGGCGCCGTTAGCCAGCAATGTGCGGAAAAACGGAATGACGCTGCCCCGCGAGCCCAAAACATTGCCGTAGCGTACCACCGCGAACCGCGTGGGCAAGCGACCGGCTAGATTGTTGGCGGCGATAAAGATTTTGTCCGATGCCAGCTTGCTCGCGCCGTAAAGATTGACCGGGTTCACGGCCTTGTCCGTCGACAAGGCCACGACGCGTTTGACGCCGCAATTCAGCGCGGCCTGAACGACGTTTTCAGCGCCCATTACATTGGTATTGATGCATTCGAACGGGTTGTATTCCGCGATCGGCACGTGCTTGAGAGCGGCCGCATGAATGACGATATCCACGTCCCTGAGCGCCATTTCGAGGCGCTTGCTGTCGCGCACGTCACCGATGAAGAAGCGAACAGCGTTATATTTGCTGGCCGGAAACTCCTGCGCCATTTCCCATTGCTTGGTCTCATCGCGCGAGAACACGATGAGCTTGCGCAAGCGGAACTTCTCCAACGCATGCCGAACGAAGCGGCGGCCAAAAGAGCCGGTTCCGCCTGTGATCAGGAGCGTTTTTCCGTCAAGATTGTTCAAGATTTCTCGCTTGCCATGATGGGAGCTATCCAACTGCCTGACACGTGTATGGCGTGACGGGCCTTTTGCATGTTCTCGCCCTGCGACATGCTCGGCTGCAGGCACGCTACCGCCAATCGGGTGACCGCAAGGCCGCCGATGTCACGCTACAACTCGTCTTTCGACCCCGTGCTATCCCAGGCGGCAGTGCGGGAGTCAATGTCGACATTCCGGCCATGCACAAGCGGGCGCGACAAGACCGCCCAAGGCTGCCAACTTTCGGATGCTCGGCAGGGCGGCGGCTAACGCTCTGATCTGCGGTACCAGCCGACCTTACGGGCATAGGCAGCCGGCTTTTTGATGGCTGCGCTGACGCGACGCGCCTCATTGACTAGCGCTTGCGGACTACGCTAGGGCTGCGGCAGCGTCCTTGTCGATAATCTGCGACGCCCGCAGCGATGACCGTGCCTCGAATTCTTGCTGTGGCGCCAAGCTGCAACATGCCGCCATTCAGAATGAGTGTCATGATCGCTATAGAGAGATTGGGTCACCACATTGGCGCATGACGGACCGGAAGACCACGCGTCGCAACTCTCCTGCATCGTTTGCATGGGGCGCCTCGGCGCGGCGCATCTACCTGGGTTGATGAGCTGCTTGGAATGCGGCTTTATCACAACCGATCTCAAGCTCAGTGACGAGGATTTGAAGCGCCTCTATGGCCGCGACTATTTCCATGGACAAGAGTATCTCGACTATACGGCCGAAGCCGAGAGCTTGAAGCTCAATTTCCAGCGCCGCATTGCCGTTCTGCGGCAACTTGCGCCGGACTTCCAAGCCGCCGAACTGTTTGAAATTGGCTGCGCCTACGGATATTTCCTGCAAGTGGTGGTCCCTTACGTCAAAGTGGCATCCGGTATCGACATCTCGGCCGATGCGGTACGAAAAGCCGTCGCGGAACAGCAAACAGATGCGAGGGAAGGAGACTACCTTGCATTCGATCTCAAGCGGCCCGTCGACTGCATCACCATGTGGGATACGATCGAGCACCTGCGCCGGCCCGACCTGTTCATTGGGAAAGCGGCCAAAGACTTGAAGCCTGGCGGTCTACTCGCCATCACAACGGGTGACATCGGGTCACTGAACGCGCGCCTGCGTGGCAAGTCGTGGAGGATGATCCATCCACCGACGCATCTGCACTATTTTTCGGCGTCGACCCTAAAGCGCCTGCTCGAACGGCAAGGCTTCGATGTCGTGCATCTGTCGCATCCCGGGAATTCCCGCAAACTGCGGTCGGTCCTCTATTTTATCTCCGTCTTGAAGGCAAACCGGCCGGCGATCTATAACACCCTGCAGCGATTGCCACTTTTCGATTTGAGCCTAACCGCGAACCTGTTCGACATCATGTATGTGGTTGGCCGCAAGCGGGGGGCCATCCCTGATGGCACGGGCGCTTGACCAACGTGCTTCTCATTGCGTCTTATGCCGTCCTCAGCGTCCTCGGATTGCTGCTGCTGAAGCTCGGGGCGCCGGCGTTACGAAATGCCAATGGAGGATTGGCGCACCTACCATTGAAACCGCTTTTGCAAGTTGCGTCGGGTGGCATTCTCTACGTTGCTTCGTTTGCGCTTTGGCTGGCCATACTGTCGCGTGTTGACCTCGCGATCGCCTACCCTGTATCGATTGGACTTACGCTTGCTTTGCTGGCTGCCGTGAGCGCGTTCGTGCTGAAAGAAAGCCTCGGCCTGACGCACTTGTTAGGCATAGGGCTGATCTTCGCCGGGATCGTCCTTGTCACGCGAGCGACCGGGTCTTCGTGATCGGGGATGCAATCTCTCGATTTCCAGCGCCACGCCGGACCTGACGCCCAGACCTGCGCTGAGCCTGTCATGGGCGGCTGAACCAAAGGGACGTCATGCCTGACCTCCGCCCAATCGAGATTTCAGTCGTCGTTCCAGTCTTGAACGAGGCCGAGAACCTGCCACTGTTGCTGCCCCGCTTAAGGGCAGAGCTTGCCGAACTTGGCACCTATGAGATCATCATCGTCGATGATGGTAGTACCGACTCTACCCTCGCGGGCCTAAAGGCCGCGGCGCAGCTTGATTCTCATGTTCGCTATGTGAGCCTTTCGAAGAACTTTGGCCATCAGGCGGCACTCCGAGCGGGACTGGAATTCACTCGCGGCCAATGTGCCATTTCTATGGACGGCGACCTGCAACATCCCGTCGAATTGCTCCGGCAGATGGTCGAGCGATGGCGCGGCGGCGACGAGATCGTGACAACCATTCGCAACGATGCTGTCCGTCTCTCGTTCTTAAAGCACCTAACGTCCCGCGCATTCTACGGCGTTCTCAATTGGTTGTCGGACGTCAAAATCGACCCAGGGAGCGCCGACTTCCGGCTTCTCGATCGAAAAGTTATCGATGTCATCAACAGCTTTACCGAAGCGGACTTTTTCCTGCGTGGGATCGTCCCGTGGCTTGGGTTCAAGTCCTCAGCCATAGACTATACGCCGAATGCGCGAACTCGGGGCAAGACGAAGTACAGTTGGCGGCGCATGACATCCCTGGCGTTGGCCGGGATCGTTTCGAGCAGTATTCGTCCCTTGCGACTGGCGACCGCCTTCGCCGCCATCATTGCAGGAGCAGCCGTGCTCTATTCATGCTACGCGCTGGTGGCATTCTTGAAGTTTGGCTGGGTGGTTCCCGGTTGGACCTCGGTCATCCTTGCCGTCAGCTTGATAGGTTCGCTGCAACTCCTGGTCCTCGGAGTCATTGGCGAATATCTTGGGCGGACGCTGCGGGAGGTGCGGAAGCGGCCGAAGTTCATCGTTCGGCAAACCAACTGCGAGATGAAAGCGAAAATCCCGTCATGATCGAGTTAGCCTGTGCGACCGATCGCACGCTCATCACTGTGTCAGGTGGCATCACTGTGTCAGGTGGCATCACTGTGTCAGGTGGCGTCGCTGTGTCAGGTGGCGTCGCTGTGTCAGGTGGCGTCGCTGTGTCAGGTGGCTGTCGATGACAATATCGCCATGGGACGGCGAACGCGCTCGCACAATATTCATAGCGTGCTGCACCTTTGCCATTCTCTACTCGATCTATTGTTGGAGCCCACTGGCGAGGGCGGGCTGGTCGATCATCGATGACCATGAAATCGTCGGGACGATCGGGAATCGCCCTCGGCTCCCGATGACCGAATTGCCCAACGCCATTGGCCAAACTGAGGTTGCGGCAACGTCGGCCAATCGATATCGACCCGTGTACTATTTCACGCGCGTCCTCGAAATGGCGACATGGGGTAAATTACCCCAGCCATGGTTTGCATTGCGGATGGCGCTGGCGATTGCGTCGGCCTTCTTGCTCGCATCAATCAGCTTTCACCTCGCCGGGCCAATCTTGGGCTTCGGGTTCGTTATCTTCGAATTGTTCCAGACGTATTGGGCAGATATCTACACACGGCTTGGCCCATCGGAAGGCTTTGCCATGTTCGGGTCCTGCCTCGCAGTCAGTCAACTGATGCCGCGACAGCCGGACTGGGACCGCCGGCGATGCTTGCTTATCGCTGCTGGTGTTGTGCTGGCGATTGGAGGCAAGGAGAATTTCATCTTCATGGCGGTTGTGCCCGCGTGGCTGCTATGGACGAAATGGCACACATTGCCGACAGTGGCGAAGGTCGGCTTTTCCGCGGTTCTCGCATTTGCGTTGTGGATCGTTGTGGTTGTCGTCCGAGGCGTCGCCAAGGCCGGTCAGGATGTCTACGCGAATGACGTTTCGGCCGTCGGCCGCTTTCGCCTGCTGGCGGGATTTCTTGGCCGGCACGACGTGCAGATTTGGCTCGTTGCGTGCGTGGCTCTATTTTTGCTCTGGTATTGGCTTCGCACCGCCGAGCGGAACCCCAATGTCGCGGTCCAATCGCAATCGCGCGACGTCTTCAACGTCGGGTGCCTATTGGCGGGCTTGTTGATCATCTATGCCAGCCAATACGTGTTCTACTCGGGCAAGTGGCCCGAAAAAGCGCTTGGGCGCTACCTGGTTCCCGGATTGGTCGCGGCCCACGTCGCGATCCTCGTTGGGTTGGCAGCGCTTGCGCGTTTTGTCGACTACTACGCGCCACGATGGACGACTGTCGCGCACGTCGTGGGCGCCTTGCTGATGGTGGGTTCGGTGGCGCACAAATGGAACGGCAATCGCTCCCGCGCCGTCGACACAGCGAACACCACGGCGGCGTTCACAAAGAAAGTCGCGGATGCCGCAACGTATCTCAAGGCACATCCCGAAATGATGATCGTCATCAACTCGCACAGTGTTGTCGACTATGAACCCGTGCAGGCGTTGCCGCGCTTTTTGCGCGCAGCGGGTGTCGATAATAAGATCGCACTGCGCATCGATGGCTACTCTTCGAATTCGCCTGCTGCGGCCGGATCGGCGCTCGTTTTTCAGCTCGCTCGACAGCTCGAAGACCAGCGGGATCGTGGCAGCAAGGAGTTCCAACCCTTGAACTCCGTCGACAAAGTGCCAGGCTGCTTTTCGTTCGGATTGAGTGGTGCGCCTGCCGCACGGTGCGTCAAAGGCGATCGCGTCTGGCGATGATCGGCAATGGCCACTTGCCATGTGCGGCGATCCGAACTGTCTTGCGGGCCGCAACGATCTCGTGGCATATCGCCGCGATAAATATCGCGGCGGGGAAACAGCATGGCGGGGAGGAGTGGCTGGCGATGATCACATTGCGCCGTGTCGTGCACGTGGCGACCGGACCAGTTGGAAGTTGAGATCCTGACATGAATGATCCGAAATCCGTGCCGGCGGCGGTCGAGTTTGACGCTTACGATCGCTCCTATGCCGAAGCCGTGAACGACTCGTTGGCGTTTACGGGCCTCAAGGTTGATTTCTTTACGCGCGTCAAAGCCGACTATCTTATCGATCTGATTGGCGAGACACTCGGCGATCCGAGCCGTCTCGCATTGATCGATATTGGCTGCGGCATCGGCAATTATCACAAGCTCTTGGCTGATAAAGTCGGCTCGATTGCTGGTGTCGATGTGTCGACCAAGTGTCTGGCTGTTGCGCGTGAGCGTAACCCCAGCGTCGACTATCAACACTACGACGGTGCGGCATTGCCTTTTGCGAACGCGCGTTTTGACGTGGCTTTCGCCGTTTGCGTTTATCATCACGTGCCGGCCAATGAGCAGCCGAAACTGACCGCGGACGTGAAACGCGTGCTGAAGCCCGGCGGCTTGTTCGTGATCTTCGAACACAACCCGCTCAACCCGCTGACGATGCGCGTCGTAAATTCATGCGTTTTCGACAAGGACGCCGTGCTGTTGCGGCCGCGCGCAACGAAATCACTTCTAACGACTGCAGGATTCGACGACGTGTGGTCACGCCATATCCTGTCCATACCGGCGGTGGGCCGTGCGCTCCGCAGCGTCGATCGTACACTTGGACTTGCCCCATTCGGTGCGCAGTATTTTGCGACGGGACGCGCATGAACATAGAGCCACAACAGGGGACCGAGCGTCGTGTGCAACGCCGGTTCGGAAATATTCTCGGTCTAGTCCGTGCTGTTGCACAAATCGAGGACTGACATGGCACGGATCCTGATCACTGGCGGTGCCGGTTACATCGGTAGTCATTGCGCCAAAGCGCTTGCCGAGATCGGCCACGATGTCGTGGTGTTCGACAGTTTGTTGTTCGGCCACCGCGAATTCCTACGCTGGGGCGTCTTTGTCCACGGCGATATCCGCGACGCCTCGGCATTGAATAGCGTCTTTGACGCCCATAGAATAGACGCTGTCATTCATTTTGCGGCACTTGCCTACGTCGGCCAGTCAGTGACTGAACCGGGCCGCTACTATGATGTGAACGTCAATGGCACACGGGTCCTTCTTGACGCCATGCAGCGCGCCGGCATCGGGAAAATCGTGTTTTCATCAAGTTGCGCCGTTTATGGTCAGCCGGCGTCCAGCCCCATCACGGAAGCGATCGAACCACGGCCAATCAATCCATATGGCCAGACCAAATTGATTTGCGAGCGCATGATCGGCGATTTCGGCCACGCGCATGGTCTGCAGTCGGTTTGCCTGCGGTACTTCAATGCGGCCGGCGCCGATCCAGGCGGCCAAATTGGCGAAGACCATAGTCCGGAAACACATCTCATTCCGCTCGTGCTCGAGGCTGCGTTCGGGCGCCGCGCCGCGGTCTCCAAGTTTGGTGCCGACTACGACACGCCAGATGGATCGGCCATTCGCGACTACATCCACGTCTGCGACCTCGCCAGCGCGCATGCCGCGGCGCTTGGGCACTTGCTGGATGGCGGCGAGACCTGTCAGATAAACCTGGGAACGGGCGCGGGCAGTTCGGTCAAAGACGTGATCGAATGCGCGCGGCGCGTCACCGGCCGGCCCATCACGGTTCGAGACGAGCCGCGCCGGCAGGGGGACCCGGCCGCGCTCGTTGCTGACGCAGGATTGGCACGACAAAAGCTCAATTGGTCGCCCGTCCGCTCCGATCTGCAAACAGTCATCAGCGATGCGTGGCGTTGGCATCAGCGCCGGTGGGAACGCTAAACCGTACCATCGGCACTGCGACCATTGGCGAACGCCAAGCGTCATTGTGTCGAACAGACAATCGAGCGGAGGCCACTTGAACGAAGCCAGAAACGTAACCACCCGCCAGTTCCGGCGACACGACGCCTTTCTACTTTCCGTGATCATCCCGTGCTTCAACGAAGAGGAGGTCCTGGCTGCCACCTACGCTCGCGTTGTCGACGTACTCGGTGGGCAGCATTTCGGTCTCCAAATGATCTTCGTGAATGATGGCAGCTCGGATTCCACAGGCGATATTCTGGCCCGTATGGCCACCGAGGACCCGCGGGTCAAAGTCATCACTTTATCGCGGAATTTTGGGCATCAGCCCGCTGTGAGTGCAGGCCTTGCCAACGCGGACGGAGCAGCCATCGCGATCATCGATGCCGATCTCCAGGATCCGCCACGCGTCGTCCTCGACATGCTCGAGCAGTGGTACAATGGATTTGATGTCGTCTACGGTGTCCGCGCCAAGCGCAAAGAGTCGATCATCAAGCGCGCCTGCTACGCGGGATTCTATCGACTTTTTCGTTGGATCGCGAGCATCGACGCCCCCTTGAATGCTGGTGATTTTTCACTGATCGACAAGAGCGTGCTCGATGTCATCAATAATTTACCGGAAAAGGGGCGGTTTTTCCGCGGCCTGCGCGCCTGGGTCGGATATAGCCAGATCGGCGTTGTTTACGAGCGCGATCCGCGGGCTGCGGGCGTTACGAAGTATCCGTTTTCGAAACTGCTCAAACTGGCGGCGGATGGAATATTCAACTTTTCGACCATGCCGCTTCGGATCGTCTTTGTTCTCGGTTTATCGATATCCGTATTGTCGTTTTTGAGCCTGGTCATGGTTATCGTCTTCAATATTTTTGATGTGCCGCTTTTAGGCAGGCGGTTCAGCGACGTCCAAGGCTTTACAAGCATCCTGCTGACGATGCTCGTGCTCGGGGGAATCCAGCTCATCTGCATCGGCATACTCGGTGAGTATATTGGACGGATCTATCAGGAAGTGAAGGGGCGCCCGTATTTCGTCGTCAAAGACGTTCGGGACGGAGAGCAGTCGCCACCGCGCGCTCCATAGAATTGCGGTGGGCACGCGACGTCCACGCAATGGGCTTGACTGTGGACGTGGCGGGCTTCTAGTGCGCCTGTTGAACGCACATCGCTTTGCACGAGTTGTGGCCATCATATGTATGTTGTGATCATTCCTGCTTATCAGCCGGATCAGACCTTGGTGGACGTCTGCCGTGGCCTCGTCGCGGCTATACCTGAGCGGGCTTGGCCAAAAGTTATCGTCGTTGACGACGGTTCGACGGAACCAAAGTCAAAAGACGTTTTTGAGACGTTGCGCGATATGCAAGGATTGGAGATCCTGGTCCACGCGAAGAATCGCGGTAAGGGCGCGGCCTTGAAAACGGCCTTCGCGCATGTGCTGGAAAACTACCCAGCTGCACGCTGTATCGTTACGGCTGATGCTGATGGTCAGCACCGCGTCGAGGATATCATCCGTGTTTGCGATCATGGTCTCGCGAGCGGTCAAACCGTGTTCGGCGTGCGCAGCTTTGGTGCGGACGTTCCTTTGCGGAGCCGGTTTGGCAACAAGCTGACGCGGACGCTCTTCAAGACCATGCTCGGGGTCGACATATCCGACACGCAAACAGGGCTTCGTGCCATTCCAAGGTCGTCGCTGGTCGATCTGCTGGCCATCGACTACGACCGGTACAATTTCGAATTCGAGGCGCTGATCCGCCTGGTACGCCGCGGCAAAGTGCTGCAGCTGCCAATCGAAACGGTTTATGAGCCTGGCAATCCGTCGTCGCATTTTAATCCGTTGCTCGATTCGGCCCGGATTTATGCCGTCCTGTTCCGGCACGCGTCGCTGGTGTCCTTGATCGCGGTTTGCGACATTGTGCTCTTCACGATCATGAGCGCACTGGGATTTTCTGTTGCCGGTGCGCTGATGAGTTCGCGAACCGTCACCACGGTTCTCTACTTTACAGTTGCCCGCGAGGCTGTCTTCCGTTCAAAGGGAAACGTGGTCCGGCAGGGATTGTTGTTTCTGCTGCTGGTTGCGGGCAACGTTGCGCTGCTAACGCCCTTCATCACGATGGCCAACTCGGAGCTGGGCGTGTCAAAGACCCTGGCAATGCTCGTCGGGCAGACGTTTCTCTACGTCTCGAATTTCCTCTGGCAGAACTACATTATCTTCAAGCATGACGAGCAGGATCAATGAAGACCAAGGCCACAGATTGGGATGCGTACTACAAGCGCCCCGCCGCGCCCGCGCAATTCACACGGCGGATCACCGCGCGGCGCATCGTCCGCAGATTGACGCCGGCACTCGTGCAACCCAACCTAGCGGTCTGCGAGCTCGGCGGGGCCAACAGCTGCTTCATCGATGATTTCCTGAAGCTGCCGACGCTCGCGAAATATCATATCATCGACAACAACGCTTACGGATTGCGGCTGGCCGGCGAGCGTCTGGCGACCGATCCGCGCGTGAGCACGGAGTTGGCCGATGCGCTGTCCATCGCTTCAGGACACGACCGGTACGACGTCGTCTACAGCGTCGGTTTGATCGAGCATTTCGATCCTGAGGGCACGGCGCGCTGCATCGATGCGCATTTCGCGCTTTGCCGACCGGGCGGCACCGTCCTGATCACGTTTCCGACGCCGACGCTGCCCTATCGGGCGATCCGCACTGCGGCCGAAGGCTTCGGTATCTGGGCCTTCCCGGACGAGCGGCCCTTGCGTTTCGGCGAGGTCGTCGCTAGCTGCGCGCGCCACGGCATTGTCGAGCACCAATCGATCAATTGGTGGATCGGATTGACGCAAGGGTACGTGCTGACCCGGAAATCTGATAAACGATCCTCCGGAAATCGATCAGACCAACATTGAGGATCGCATGCTATTTTGGGGACTGTTTGCACTGGTCTTCTGCACGGTGGTCCCAGGCTTGGCGGTCGTTGCCTGTGCGCCCATTGCGTTGACGGCGATACAGACCGTGCCGATCGTTGTCGGGCTCAGCCTCATTCTCAATCACCTTGCGGTTGGCGGGCTGTTTCTGGCTGGCCTCTATCGACCCTCGATCGTTGTTCCCCTTGCTGTCGCCGTCAGTCTCCTGACCGGATGTCTGGTCGCCTATCGCCTGCGGCGGAACGGCCCGGCGGAGGCGTCATCGCGAGCTACCGAAGAGCCAACGCCCTATGAACTGCTTGGCATCGGCCTGCTGGTTCTGGCGGCAGGCTTTCACGTGCTGCGAGCCACGAACGATTTCGGGAATGTTTTCTCGCTGTGGGACGCGATCGTCTCCTGGAACCGTTGGGCCATCGATTGGTCGCTGCAGATTTTTCCGAGAGGCTCTTACGACTATCCGCAGCTACTTCCGACGCTCTGGTCCTTGACCTACCAGTTGATCGGAACGACCGACGTGCAAGTCTTTGCCAAGGCTGTCGTTGCGTGGCTGCCGCTGGCGGGGGTCCTCGCTTTCGCGGGGATCTGGCAGCAGGAACGCACATCGGCCGGCGTAGTTGGCGCCATCGTGTTCACGTTGCTTTTGCGACAATTCAAGGAACTCGCCATCAGCGGCTACGTCGAATTTCCTACGGCAACAATGGCACTCATCGCCTATTTCGCGGGATGGCTGGCGACACGCAGCAGTGGCAACACTGCGCGTTGGCTCGCGATCGCTGGCGGCGTGATTGCTGCTGGCGCCGCCGCCTGCAAACAAGGTGGCCTCTATTACGCGTTCTTCTATCCACTCTTTTTCTACCTGCTGTCGCCCGATCGCCGGCAGGCGCGGACGACAGCTGCGCTGGCCTTTGCGGTCATCGTGGCCATCGTCGGGTTTGCCTACAGTCTCCGGTTCATCGCTGGGCCGCCCCGTGCACCAGGGCAGTCGGGCAGCATCGCGTGGGCGCTGATGTTCGGAAAAATTCACGGCGATTCGAGTGCGTGGCAGAAAATGGCGCGTTCGTTGACACTGCTCACAACGCAGTGGCTGACGCCGAAACTGCTCGTGCCACTTGGAATCTTATGGTTCTTTGCGCTGCGGACGGCCTTAGGCCGGATTTTGCTGCTTGGGACTGTGGTGCCGCCGCTGACGATCTACACGCTCTTTTTCGGCTATGACATACGCAATGCACTTTTCTGCGCACCGTTTCTGGGTTGGGCCGCTGGTGTTGGCTTCCACGAGTTGGCCGTTGGCTGGCTCCGGCCCATGACCGACCGCCTCTTCGCCGAGCGCCGATTGACACCACGCTGGATTTGGCAGTTTGGGCGCGTCGGGTCGGGCCTTGCCGGCACGGTTCTGTTATGTGCGGCGCTAGCGACGCTGGTCGTCGTTACGGCAGCGTTTCGCGCGCGTGGCCTGCCATCGGATCGCTATTTCGCGGACAACGAAAAACGCATGCTTGCGGGTATCGGGTACAAGCACTTGAACGAAGATTTGCTGCCCTGGATCGAACGAGAGAAAATCAAGGGCAAAATCCTCACCAACTATACGATTCTCAACTACATCCCAGGGGCACGGGAGCTCTATCTGGAACCGAACGATCCCAGCCGGTTTGCCGGGCTGGACAACGACCTGGAGAGGTTGAAGCCCGAATTCGTGCTCGACATCATGGCGGCTTTTGGCGAAACAGCACCTGATATTTCGAGGCTGCTTGCTTCGGGCAAACTGACATTGATCCGGGAATTTCCGCGCCGGGAACGCCTCTATCGCGTTACCGCACACCCCACTACGCCGTGATTTGGTGTGTTTGACCGGCTTGTCGCCTAATCGTTGTCGATCCCATGCAGTTCAGTTCCCGGACAGATGTCGTGGGCGCCGCTGCGCAATCACTTGATCTCGACCAGGCCAACCTCGTTCGAGAGGCTGTTGGCGGTTACAGGATTGCCGTCCGGCGCCACATCCATATTGCGCACGATATCGCCGCCAAGGGAGCCCGGGAGTGCCCAACTCTGAAAGGCCTCGGATTTCGGATCGAAGCGGACGATGGTGTTCGGTTTGGCAAAGGATTCGTTGTACCAGAGCGCGCCTTTTGTCCAGACGATGCCGTAGGGCGCGGATTTCTCGCCGGAGGGTGACAGCCATTCCTTGACCTCACCCGTCACCGGGTTGAGGCGACCGAGGTAGCCGCGGCTAAAATCGGCGTACCAAACGGTGTCGTCGGGCGCGATGGCGAGGCGGCGCGGACGCGAGGCGGCATTCGGCAGCAGGTATTCCTTGATTGCATTCGTTGCGGTGTCGATGCGCGCGATCTTGTTCGTGCCGAACAGAACGACGAACAGCTCGTTTTTGGAATTGATCGCCATGCCGTAGGGGCGCGAGCCGGGCGTGGGCGGGGCCAGCACCACGATTGCTCCCGTTTTCGGATCGAGGCGGCTGATGGTATTGGCATTCTGTGCCGTGAACCACAGCGTGCCGGTTTTGTCGAAGATCAGCGTGTGCGGGTCTTTCGAGGTGGTCGGGTATTCGGTGACCGCGCCGGTTTTCGGGTCGAGTCTGCCAATGATACCGATGTGGTTGCCGGTGAACCAGATGTTGCCGTCCTTGTCCTCGACGAGACCGTGCGGGCCTGTCATGGGCGTCTTGAGCGTGAATTCTTTCATGGCGCCGGTTTTTGGATCGACCCAGCCGAGGCGGTTCGAGAGCTGGCCCGTCCACCAGATTTTGCCGTCGCGCGTGGCGAGAGGATCATGCGGGCGCGAACCGGGCGTCGGCACGGGCCACAGCTTGATCGCCGCCTGAACCGGGCCAGCGATGATCTTCGCCGGCGGGCGGGGCCGTTCCGGAAAATTTTTTGCCAGATAGCCGGTGACGGTGTCCCACTGATCTGGTGGCACAGGTATTTCGGCGTTCATCATCATGCGCATGACGGTGCGCCAGCCCTCGGGCGTATAACCGGCCCGAACGCGATTGACGTCGTGGCAGGCGCCGCAAAGGCGGGCGACAGTCGCCTTGCCGGCGCCGTCGGGCAGGTCCTGCGCTGAGGCCAGGGCGGGAATGGTGAGACTCGTTGCCAGCAAAGTGAAGCGTAAACCAGATAGCCACGGCGCATTCATTTGGAGCCCCCACGGGAAGGAACGCATTTGACGAGCGCAACGCTCACGCCTGCACCATGCCGCAATACCGGCGCGTGGCGTAGAAAATATCGAGCGTGTCTGGCGGGGAATGTAAAGTCGCAAACTTTTTACCGACCGGTCGCAGCACCGTCGCACGGTCGCAGGGCGATGGACGTGCCGGCCTGAGCTAGCGCTTCGTCAGCGACAGGCTAAAGGTGCAGCAGCAGCGACACAGGTTTGGTCCCGACAGCCTTCGCCAAAAACCGCTCTTGCAAAACAGCCTGTTACTGCAGCGGGATGCTCGCCTTGAGTGTGCCGGCGTTCTGCATGCTGTGCTCGCCGAAGCGGCCTTCGTAATCCAGGCGTATATTGAAGCCGCTGGTCGTCAGAATATGCACGCCCACCTCCACGTCGGCGAAGATGGTGTCGAGCTTGCTGGTGACGATGAATGGGGCGAGGCCGGTTGCCGCTCCATCGAAGTTAGCGGTGATGTTGTACGTCTGGTTGTCGAAGAACGTAGCGCCAAGGCGGACATAGGGGCGATAGATCGTGTCACGGCTATCACGCATCTGGCCGCCAAGCTCGATGCCCGGCATGACGCTGAACATCCACTTGTCGTAGCCGTTGACGCGCAGGTTGGCGGCGCCAGCGTTTTGCTCGGTGAAACCTTCGGCGTTGATGTAGGTCGCACCGATGTCGATCAGCGGCTTGAAGTACCACGGCCCCATGTCCGACAGGTAGCTGAAGCGCAACCGGTTAATGCCTGAGAAAACGTCCTGCGACGCTGTCGCGGTTTGGCCGATGCCAGCCAGATTGACGAAGCGCTTGTGGTCGTAGCTGCCAAAGCTGCCGCCGAGGTTCAGGTAGGCGTTGATCGGGCCCCACTGGTCCTTGATCACGACACCGGCGTGAGTCCGAGCGCCGGTCGTCGCGCCCAGTTGCTGGTTCTGATCGAAGCTCTTCGATGATGTGCTCTCGTAGCCGAGAGCGAAGCCGAGGCGGACCTGATTCCAGAGTGCAACTTGCACGCCGCCCATGAATTCGACGCCATCTTCCTTGACGCCGGCGCCATCACTCGTCGCCTCACGGTCGAGCCTGCGGACAGTTGCCTTGGCGTAGTAGCACTGGCCTTCCTGCGTATAGGCGTACTCGCCCTTCCGCTCGGTACAGCTGAGCATGGCATTGCCGAAGGCCTGGCCTGAGTTGGTGGTGCTGCTCGATTGCCCGCCCTGATTTTGCGGGATAAGGCGGTTGAGCGTGTCGGCTGCCGCCTTCGGATCGGATTGCAAGCGTATCGCATTGACGAGGGGTTGCAGCGCGGCGTTACCCGCGTTCTCCGCCTGCGCCAGTGCGCCGCCGACTTGGCCGAGGTTCGCGCTTTGCGACGAGCCTGCTGTTGCGCCGACCGCTTGCGCGCCCGAATTTGCGATGGTGGCGAGATCGCTCTGCTTCTGGGCCGTCAGAATGAGGTCGGTGCCGCCGCGCACATCCGTGCCGAACTTGTAGCCCACCGTGTCGGCGGCGGAATAGGGGGTTGATCCCAGGCCGTTGGTGGTGACGCCGCCGGCTGCCGTGACGATCTTGTATTCGCTCTTCACAACCTGGGAAAAGTCCATCACGTTGACGATCACCGAGCCGGCGAGCTTGGCCGTGCCTGTCACGGTCAGCTGGTCAGACTTGTTGGTCGCACCGTTGATGTCGACAACGAGCCGGCCTGTGGTGGTCTGAATGAAGTTGCCGGTGATGGTGGTCGACTGGATGACGCCCACGCCGCCCGGCGACAACGTGCCGGCGTTCGTGAACGAATTGCCCTGGCCGAGATAGATGCTGGCAAGGGAATTGATCGTGCCACCGTCAAGGTTCTCGATGCCGTTTTTGCCACCGGCACCGAGATTGACGTTCCCGGTGAACGTGCCGGAGTTCGCGATGGCGACGGCACTCTTTTCGACGGAGGTTATGTTACCCGCGATGGTGCCGCCCTTCAGGTTGCCGACGGCTGTCGTGCCACCGCCGAGCGCGATGTCGCCGGTGATCTTGCCCGAGTTGAAGATCTGGTCGTTGCCATTGCCCATCGTGATGCGGCCGGCGATATCGGCGTAGTTCAACAGCTTGTTGTTGCCGATCGGGATAACAACCTGCTTGACCGACGTTTGCTGTGTCTCAGGATTGGTGCTGGTGTAGCTATATGTTCCGCTGACGATCGAAATCGCCTGACCGTTCGCCGCGGTGATCAACCCCTTGTTGGTGATCACATTGTTACCACCACCCAGGACGAGGATACCCGCCGAGCCGTGCAATGCTTTGTCGTCGGTCGCGCTTTGCCCGACGCCGAACGCCGCGCTGCCGGAACCGCCGCTGACTTTACCACCATCGATATTGATGGTGATGCTTGCGCCTTCAAAACCGATCGCCGCAATGCCGTAGGAGTTGGCAGCGTTGGCGATGATGTCCTTGGTCGAGGTCATCGTCAGCCCAGAGCTGTTGTTGTAGCCCCAGATGCCGACAGAGCCGGCGCCGCCCATGGTGATCGCGGCATTGCTGGTGATCGTCGTCGTCAGGCCTGTCCCGAACGCACTGCCGTCGATGCCCTTCGCATCGGCACCGAACAGAGAAATGGCACCGCTCGACAGGATCGTGATGCTGCCGGCACCGACCGCCCGCAAACCGTATTGCCCATCGCCGCTGCCCGTGACGGCGCCGCTGTTGTTTATCGACATTGAGCCGCCGGCATGGCCGTTCTGCTCGTCGCCGGAACCTGCACCGATGCCCCTGTTGCTGGCGCCAGCACCGAGCTTCAACGCGCCTGAATTGATGACGGACGCGGTGCCGACGTCGGTGTTGGACTGGATTGCGGACGCCATGCTGCCGCGCAGTTCGATTGTGCCGCTGTTGTTGATGGCAACGTTGCCGCCGAGGCTATCCGCAATGATGCCGACGCTTTTGTTGCCCGACACTTGAATCGCGCCGCTGTTCTTGACGCCGATGTCACCGCCGGCAACCGCCGGGATGACAACCGGTTGTCCGTCGGACACAAACTGCGCGCCCGGCTGCCCACTGACCGCGCCAATACCGACGCCGTAGTTCTTACTGAGAATGGTCAGCGTCGCCGAATTCTCGATCGTCAACTTCCCCGCGGCGCTTTGCCCGAAGATGGCGGTCGCCTGCTCTCCGCCGATCGTGATAGCGCCTGAATTGTTGACCGATACACTACCTCCGACGACGTTCGAGGTAATCCATTGGCCTGTCGTTACGTCAAATGATGGGGCTGCGTTGCCGCTACTGCGAGCCTGGATACCGCTTGCGCCGGCGCCGGTTGCTGTGATCACGCCACTGTTGACGACAATGACGTTGCCGCCGACCTGTGAAACGGTGATGCCGGTCGATTGGTCGCCCGATGTGGAAATCGCGCCTGAATTGCGCACCGACACATCGCCATAGGTCGCGCCCGGTGCAGCCGCTCCGCCGTTGACCGTCAAGCCCTGGGACTGAAAGCCAGACGTGGTGATTGCTGCCGTATTTTCTAACGAGATCGCGCCATTGACGCCGAACACATTGATGCCGTTCGACATATCCCCCGTGGTCTTGATCTGCGCCGTGTTCTTGAAGATAACATCGTAGTTGCCGTTGAGCACGACGATCCCAGGCTGCTGCGTCCCGGCGGTCGAAACCGCTTGATCATTCTGGAAGGCTGGCGCGCCCGCACCATAGACATTGACGAACAGGGCGTTCGTCACGGGTGTTCGGCAGGACATATAACTCGTGTTGGATGTGCAGGACGACTGACCGCTATTGCCGCCGGTCTGGGTTCCGCCTGTACCGGTGCCGCCGGTCTGGGTTCCGCCTGTGCCGGTGCCGCCAGTTTGCGTTCCACCTGTGCCGGTGCCGCCGGTCTGGGTTCCGCCTGAACCGGTGCCGCCGGTCTGGGTTCCGCCTGAACCGGTGCCGCCGGTCTGGGTGTTACCGCCATTGTTGGTCACAACCTCGCCGTAGCCGCCGTGCTGTCCGGTCTCGCCAAGTCCAGTGTGGCCTGCCAACACAAACGCCTTGATTGCGGCCTGGGCATCGCTCAAAAGTACGACGCCGTTGGTCATCGGAAGGCTGGCGATGAAATTGGCCACTTCGGTTGGATTGAGGCCGGAAGGCAGTGCCGCCTTGATCTGGTCGGGGGTGGCGCTCGGCGAACCATTGGCGGACGCCGGTGGCGTCGCATTTTCCGCCAGAATGCCGGCACTGTCGAAGCCGATAACCGTTGTGATCAGCTTGTCGATGTTATAGCCGGTGCCCACCTTGCCGCCGTTGGCCGTGACCGCGTCGAGAAGGCCGGCAACTTCAGTCGGGGAAGGGCCATTTGCGCCAAACTTGGCCGAAAGTAAGCCGCGGATGTCGGTTTCAGAAATCACGCCATTGACGGCGGCAGAGCGCCAAGCCGGGTAGATATCGAGGGAGCCATCCTGCGCCGACGCGGGGGTGCCCATCAGGGCCAAGGACAGAGCGAGACTAACGGCCACATTGCCGAGACAGCGCGCCAGCATGCCCATTGACGCCCGCGGCGCCGGCCGTTCGCCTGGGTGACTGACAATCGTGTGGCCGACAATGGTGTGACTGACAAGCGAGGCGCGGCCAGAAATGGATCGCGACATGGGGGCCCCTCAATAACGTAAACTGCAATTTGAGTGCAACGTTTACACCTACAATTTGCAAACGTACACGTTATCGGTTCGGATGCAACGGATTATCTGCTTCGAAATCATCATTTGACGCCATGTTTGTTGCAATTTTACCACTCTCTGGAATGGGCAGCCCCATAACGCTGGGAGCCGCCTTCAGTTGGAGGACTATGCACCGGTTAGCGGCCGTGGGGATAACATCGCCGCTGTTTGGCTTGCATCGCCGGGCGGCGGTGCGCGGCGAAGATGGCGTTAGTCTCTGATTGCGTTGGCCCTCGTGGTTGCAGCACACTCCCCCTTACCATCAGCCCTCTAGCGGAGACATCGAATGCCGATCATCGACGCGCAGGTGCATCTCTGGCGCAAGGGTACCGCGTCGCCGCCGCATCTGGCGCGGCCGTATCTCGCCGAGGAAGCGATCCGCGGCATGGATGCGGCCGGTATCGACGGGGCGATCCTGCACCCGCCGGCCAGTTGGGACCCCGACTCCAACGAGCAGGCGGTCGAAGCTGTGCTGGCCTATCCGAAGCGGTTCGCAATTCTCGGCTATCCACCGGTCGAAAAGCCGGAAACGCGCGCGCTGATCCCGACGTGGAAGCAACGGCCGGGCATGCTCGGCATGAGGCTCTATTTCAACAAGCCGTACAACCAGAAATGGCCGATGGACGGCACGCTGGATTGGCTCTGGCCGGCTGCCGAGAAAGCCCAGATCCCGGTGGCGCTGCTGGCCGGCGATTGGCTACCGCTGCTCGGCGATATCGCGCGCCGTCACCCGGACCTCAAGCTGATGGTCGACCATATGGGCGCGGTGCGCGGTGCCAAGGGCAACGCAGCGTTCCCGAAGATGGGGGAATTGACGGCGCTCGCGACGCTGCCGAACGTGGCCGTCAAGCTGACCGGCGGCCCGTTCTATGCCGACGATCCCTACCCGTTCAAAAGCCTGCACTCGCACTACCGGGCCATGTACGACGCGTTCGGCCCGCAGCGGCTGTTCTGGGGGACCGACATCACCAAGATGCCATGTTCCTGGAAGCAGTGTGTTACGCATTTCCAGGAGATCGACTGGATTCCGGCCGCCGACAAGAAGCTGATCATGGGCGATGCGATCTGCGATTGGATCGGCTGGAAACGGTAGAAGCGGACAGCGGTTACAGCAGAGCGCTCGGCGTTTTGCCGGTTTTTTGGGCTGCCGTGTGACACCGTTTCGTTGACCCAGTCGTTTCGTTGACCCGGTCGCGATCACACATTCGTGACCAACACAGCCCGGCATCTTGGTGTGTGATCGAAAGTCAGGGACGTCGAACTCTAAGGACGTCGAACTCTAAGGACTGGGCCTCATCGAGGAGCAACCGTATGGCCAAGCTGAATGTGAACGGTAAGACGCTGGATCTCAAGGTCGATGGGGACACGCCCTTGCTCTGGGCGATCCGCGAGCAAGCGGGTCTTACGGGCACCAAGTACGGCTGCGGCGTGGCCCAGTGTGGCGCCTGTTCCGTGCATTTGAACGGCGAGGTCGTTCGCTCGTGCTCGATCACCGTCGCCTCGCTTAAACCCACCGACAAGATCGTGACGATCGAGGGACTTGCGCCGAACGCCTCGAGTGCCGTGCAGAAGGCATGGGCGGCCCTCGACGTTCCCCAGTGCGGCTATTGCCAGTCCGGCCAGATCATGGCCGCGACCGCATTGCTGAAGAAGACGCCGAAACCGACCGACGCCGACATCGATGCGGCCATGACCAATATCTGCCGCTGTGGCACCTATCAGCGCATTCGCGCGGCCATCCACTTGGCAGCCGGTCAAATCGCCGCTCCCGCTGCGAAGAAGGTCTGAGGGTCGAGAACCATGGCAATCGCAAAAAATGTGAAAATCTCGCGCCGAGGCCTGTTGCTCGGTTCAGTCGCAGCCAGCGGTGGTCTCGCCGTCGGCCTTCGTGCCGATGGACAATTCGCACACGCGCAAAAGGCCATTGGTGCCTCCGGTGACGAACTCGGCGTCTGGGTCGTGGTGCGGCCAAACGAGCAAGTGGTCATCCGGATCGCTCGCTCGGAAATGGGGCAGGGTACGCTCACCGGACTGGCGCAGCTCGTTGCCGAGGAACTCGAGTGCGACTGGAAGAACGTGACCACCGAGCAGATTACACCCGGCCAAAGTCTGGCGCGGAAACGTGCCTGGGGTGAAATGGGCACCGGTGGCAGTCGCGGTATCCGCGTCTCCCAGGAATACGTCCGCCAAGGTGGAGCCGTTGCGCGCACGATGCTGCTGCAAGCCGCCGCCAACCAATGGAACGTTCCAGCCGACGAGCTGACCGTCGACAAGGGTATCATCACACACGGGAAATCCAAGCGCACGATCACCTATGGCAAGGTTGCAGCCGCGGCGGCGAAACTGCCCGTGCCCGATCCCAAGTCGATGAAGCTCAAGGACCCGAAGGACTGGAAGATTGCGGGCAAGCCGCTGCGGCGTCTCGATACGGGCGACAAGCTCGACGGCCGCAAGGTGTATGCCATCGACGTCAAGCTGCCGGGCATGCTCAACGCGGCGATCAAGGCCTGCCCTGTCTTTGGTGGCAAGCTCACAGCCTATGATGACGCAAAGATCAAGGACATGCCGGGCGTGCGCCACGTCGTTCGTGTCGACGCGACGACCGTCGCCGTCGTGGCGGACACCTGGTGGCAGGCAAAGCGGGCACTCGATGCACTGCCGTTCACGTGGGACGAAGGCGCTGCAGCCAAGGCGTCGAGCGCGACCATCGCTGAGACACTGAAGGAAGGCCTCACGGCGGAGGGCGACAACGGCGCCAACCGCAACGGTGACGTTGCGGCGGCCTTGAAGGACGCTGCCAAGACGATCGAGGCGGTCTACGCGACACCGTTCCTGGCACACGCCTGCATGGAGCCGATGAATTGCGTGGCCAAAGTTACGGCCGACCGCGCCGAAGTCTGGGTGCCGACACAAAATGGCGAAGCATCGCTGGCGGCGGCGGCCGAAGCGTCGGGACTGCCGCTTGAAAAATGTGAGGTCTACAAGCACGATCTCGGCGGTGGCTTCGGCCGGCGCGGCGGCACGCAGGACTATGTCCGTCAGGCCGTGCTCATCGCCAAACAGATCCCCGGCGTTCCGATCAAGATGATCTGGAGCCGCGAGGAGGACATGACGCATGACTTCTACCGGCCGATCTCGCAATGCCGGATGGCGGCGGGACTCGACGACAAGGGCAGCCTCGTTGCGCTCGAGATGCGGATCTCCGGACAGTCGATCAACGCCTACGCCAATCCGTCCGTGATCAAGGACGGCAAGGATTTGCGGCAGCTCCAGGGCCTGACCGCGGAGCCCAGTGACGCGTACATCGGCTACACGGTGCCGAACCTGTCGATCACCTACGCCATGCGCAACAGCCATGTGCCGGTCGGGCCGTGGCGCGGCGTCAACACCAACCAGAACGCGGTCTATCTCGAGTGCTTCATCGACGAAGTGGCTAAAGCGGCGGGCAAAGACCCGCTGGAATTCCGCCGTGCGCTGATGGGCAAGCATCCTAAGCATCTCGGTGTTCTCAACGCCGTGGCCGAGAAAGCGGGTTGGGGTAAGCCCCTGCCGTCAGGCGTGCATCGTGGCATCGCCCAGTTCAAGGGCTATGGCAGCTATTCGGCGGCCGTGGCAGAGGTCTCCGTCAGCGATCGCGGCAAAGTGAAAGTCCACCGCCTTGTCTTCGCGCTCGACAGCGGGCATGTCGTCAATCCGGCGCAAGTGGAGGCGCAGGTCGAAGGCTCGGTTGCTTACGGCTTGAGTGCGGCGCTTTATGGCGAAAGCACTGTCAAGGATGGCCGCATCGTCGAGCAGAATTTCGACACCTACGAACTGTTGCGAATCGCCGAAATGCCGCCCGTGGAAACGGTGCTGGTGCCTTCGGGCGGTTTTTGGGGTGGCGTCGGCGAGCCAACCATTTGCGTCGTGGCACCAGCCGTCATGAACGCGATTGCGGCCGCGACCGGCAAACCCATACGCAGCCTGCCATTGAAGAACATGAAACTGCGGGCGTGAGGGCACAAAGCCAAAACCATGTCGTCATCCCGGCCTCGTGCGAGGCGCGCGCGTCCAGCGCGAAAGCCGGGACCTACGTGCGGGTCGAGGGCAAACGACGCGTGTCGTGGGTGCCCGCATTCGCGGGCATGACATTGGTTTTTGGGGCAGCAGTTGTTATGCCCAACGACTGTCAGGCAGAAACGGCCGGCATTGCCGCCTATCGCATTGTCGGCGATGCGATACCGGAGCCGCTTACCGGAACTGCCGGTGATGCGGTGCGCGGCCGTCGCATCGTGCTCGACCGGGCGACGGGTAACTGTCTCATCTGCCATAAGGTGCCGGAACCGGACGAGCCATTCCAGGGCGAGTTGGGTCCAGACTTGGCGGGTGTCGGCGCACGGCTCAATTCCGGCGCGCTGCGGCTGCGCATCGTTGATCAGAGCCGGCTCAATCCGGCAACGGTGATGCCGCCATATCACCGGGTGGAAAATTTACGGCGTGTGGCTTCGCAATACCAAGGCAAGCCGGTGCTCGCAGCTCAGGACATCGAGGACGTGGTGGCCTATCTCGGCCACTTGAAGTAAGATACGAGCTATGGCGCAGGAGGCGCGAGCCACAATGGTCGACACCTCAAACGGACGTGCCCAACCGGACCAACTGGCCCAACCGAACCAACTGGCCCAACCGGACCAACTGGCCGAATCGGACCAACTGGCCGAATCGAGCAGACTGGGCCGACTTTCGCGGCGCGCGGTATTGGCTGGCGTGGCGGGCAGCGCGGCCGTTGCCATGACGCCGGCTATCAGCGCACCAGCCGCGGCGGACGATGGGCTTGCCGCCGACGCTATCAAGACACTGACGCGAGGCGCCCAGATTAAACCAGGTCGCGTTACGGTGGTGATGCCGGAGTTGGCCGAGAATGGGAATACGGTTGCGCTCACTGTCACGGTCGATAGTCCGATGACGGCGGCCGACCACGTGAAGGCTATCCACGTCATCGCCGACAAGAACCCGATCGCGCGCATCGTCACCATGCACCTCGGGCCGCGGGCTGGCCGCGCCAAAGTCGCGACCAACATTCGTCTTGCGACCACGCAGGTGGTGACCGTGTTGGCCGAGATGAGTGACGGTCAGTATTGGTCCGGGGCGCAAGAAGTGATCGTGACGCTCGCCGCCTGCATGGACGCGGGCTGAGAGTTTTGTTTGGCGTTTCGGTCGCAGACATCGCAACCGGGGTGTGAACACATCTCGACTACGAAGGAGGCTGCATGGCCATCACTCGCATCGTTTGCCCAACGGCTGCAAAGCCTGGCGACGTCATCGAGATCAAGACCCTGATCCAGCACCACATGGAGACCGGTCACCGCCGCGACGACATCGGCAATGCAATCCCGCGCGACATCGTCAACGAGTTGGCTGTCACCTACAACGGCGTCGAGATCTTCCGCGCCGAGCTGCAGCCGGGCGTCGCCGCCAACCCCTTCTTCGCCTTCACGACCACCGCAACCGAAACCGGCGACATCACCTTCACATGGACCGACGACCGCGGCGTGAAAACGGTCGAGCGTCGCCGGATCACGGTCGGCTGATGCGGTGGCTGTTTTTGGGTCAGACCAAGGTACGAATCCCGACAGATTGGCGCATACCCGTGGCTGTCGGGGCTCGACAGCGCAGGCTCGACCCGACCTGCATGCTTGCAATCGTGATGGCTGCATGGAGCATTCTTGCACCCGCCAGATCGGGCGCAGAGGAACGCCGGCCGGTGCCGGTACTGCCGGGGCATACATTTCAATCGGCGGAGTCGCAACGGCTGCAGAACGACGACGGTGCCAATCCCGGGATGCTCTGGGTTGAGCAGGGTGCTGCGTTGTGGACGGCGCCCGCAGAGGTGTCGGGCAAATCGTGCGCCAGCTGCCATGGTGACGCCGCGCAATCGATGAAAGGCGTTGCTGCTCGCTATCCGGCGGTCGAGACCCAAACCGGGCGCCTGCTCAACATCGAACTGCGCATCAACCAATGCCGGACGGCGAACCAGGGCGCGCCAGCATTGGCCTGGGAGTCGGACGCACTGCTCGGCCTCACCGCGTTCGTTTCATGGCAATCGCTTGGATTGCCAAAGACCGTTCACATCGATGGCCCGGCACGCCCGTTTTTCGAGGCGGGCCGCACGTTTTTTGCCGAGCGGCAGGGCCAGTTGAACGTCGCGTGCACGCTATGTCACGACGACAATGCCGGGCGGCGACTGCGCGGCGATCTGATCAGCCAAGGCCAAACCGAGGGTTGGCCCGCCTATCGCCTCGAGTGGCAAAAACTTGGCTCGCTCAGCCGCCGCATTCGCGCCTGCAGCATGGGTGTTCGCGCCGAGATTCTCGACTTCGGCGCGCCCGAATATCTGGCGTTGGAACTTTATCTTGCATGGCGTGGCGAGGGGCTGGCGCTCAGCTCTCCAGGCGTGCGCCGATAATTGCCGTCACGGATGCCTTTAAGATAGCTGCGCGATCAGTTCGGAAACGCCTTTGCTCGACCGCAAGGCGCGGACTGCTGTCAGGCTTTGCTTCACTTTTTCGTTCGACATCGGCGCATGTGGGGCGAGTGTCCGGTACTTGGCCTCGATATCAGCCCAGTCGAGGCCAAGGCATGCGGCGCCCTTTGGCACCAGCACGGTACTGGTCACCGTGCGGCCGTCCGATGTCTCGATGCTCACGGTTGCGCCCTGGCGATAGGCGGCAACATTCTCGTTTGGCGGCGCGCCGACGCGGACCTTGTCGATCAGGGCGTGAATGACGGGATCGCTGATTTTTTCCGGGTTCGCATGCTCCCAACCAAATCGCTTGTCGCGCGCGCCAGCGGCAGTGAAATAGGCCGGGCTGTGCGCCATATCGATCAGATCCTTCGGATGCATCGGGCCCGGCAGCGTCGTCAGGTCCGGACGCGAAACGATGATGGCGGCGATCTCATCCGGCGCGACGTTGCCTTGCCGGGATGCATTCGCCGCGGCCTCGGCGAAGGCATGGTACGGGTGGCCTCCAGGAACCAGCTTGATCGCCATGTCGGTGACGATGTCCCACTCCTGGCCGAGGTCACGGGTGATGCCGGCCGCGTCGGCGTCGGGGCCGCCGAACACCTGGACGAAACCGCGCTCCATTTCGAGGATGGCGAGCTCGGCGGTGTAGCCCCGACGCGCTGCCTCGACGGCTTCGATGCCGAGCATGGTGACCAAGCCTGCGTGATACTCGCGGGCGATGCTGGTATCGGCCGCCTTGGCGAGGCCGCCGACCGAGGTTGCGGTCAGCGCAATCGCATGTGCGGTTTGTCCGGCATCGAGCCCAAGCAAGCGGGCAGCGGCAACGGTGGCACCGAAGGCAGCACCCATGCAGCCGTGATGGCCACGTGGCGAGTGACGGGGCAGGATCGCCGCGCCGATGCGGCCCGCCGCCTCGTAGCCGAGCACAATTGCGGCTAGCACATCCTGACCCGTAGCGCCGGTCTTCTCGGCGATGGCCAACGATGTCGCCGTCAGCGGCGTGCCGCAGTGCACGATGTTGCGCAGATCACTGTCGTCGGATGCGGCCGCATCGCTCATCAGAGCGTTAGCGCGCGCTGCGCCAGCGATTGGAAGTTTCACGCCGGGCTCGAACCAGACCGAGGCCTCGGGCCGTCCACCGCGCTCGACCTCGATTGCGCGAATGATCCGCGCGGATTTGATGTTGCGGCCCAAGGCGGCGCTGGCAAGCGTGCTGGCGACGATCATCGCCGCGTAGTCCACAGTGCGCTCGGACAGATCCTGAAACCGCGTCGTGATGACGAATTCAGCGAGTGTCTCGGCAACAGTCATGGGCAGCGTTCCGGTGGACGTTGTGATGCGTGTCTGCCAGATCCGGCAGACGGTGATGCAGCCACCATGCCACACTGGAACGCATTAAACGCTCGTTTTTGTTGGACCAATCTTCGGATCGTCCCCAATCGCCTTTGCTTGCGACGTCATCAGGCAATTTATCTTGCGCGAGCGGCCGATGGTTCATGTGGCGACCGGCACATACATGGCAACGGACTTGCCGTTATAGGCAAGGGCACGGTCCGATCCGGCCGCGACGATACCGCGGTAGGGCGTCGACCGATCGATGCCGACCGACCGCAACCACGTCATGGCGCCGAGCGATGGATCAGGTTGGCCGCGATCGGCGACGATCAGCACGTGGTCGTCCGGCACGTGCGGTGCTGAGGCCAGGCCATCGAACAGATTGCGATGGTAGTGGCGCGGATCGATAAGCGGTTTCCACTCCCCCATGCCACGAACGCTGAGGTAGTAGGGGTCGCGAAAGACGGCCTCGGATGCGACAGTGTACATCGCGAGCGATGGCGGGAAACCGGCCGTTCTGGTTGTGAAACGTTGCGCCGATGCGATGCCCGGCACCGTCCGCATGATGCGCAGGTGTTCGATGTACCAGACCTCCCAGCCAGCCTGCCGCGCCGTGTCGATCAATCCGCTTTGGCTCATAAAAATCATTGGCGCCTCCCACGCTCGCGCGGCGGTTTCGAAGTCCAACACCTACGTGACGGCAGTCATCGCTGCCAGCTTGGCCGTCCAGATATCCGATCCAAGTTACACGCGATCGGGTTGGGTTCGTGGAGCCCGTCATGGGAGCTTTTAACAAGGAGCCGGTCACCGGGACTGGGCCGGATCAAGGCCGCCTTGCCGGCCGGTTGACCAGCCAGAGGCCGGCAACGACCAGTGCCAGTCCAGCGATGAGATCGGGTCCGAGCGCCTCACCGAGCAACAAGTGCGCGGCAACGACGCCGAAGATCGGCGTCAGCAAAAGAAACGCCATTACGCGCGAGGCGGGATAGCGTGTGAAGAGCCATGTCGTCGTCGTGAACACGTAGCCGGCGACAAAGAAGACTGTGAAGGCGAATGCAGCCCACATCAATGGCGTCGGCGCATTCAAGCCTGGTTCGCCGAGTGCCAGTGACAAGGCGCAGAGGGGCGGCCCCGAGACGAGCAGCTGGATGAACGTGACGCGTTCGGGCTCAATCCGTGCCAGCCGTGTCGTGCGGATGACGAGCGTCAATCCGCCCCAGGCGAACGCGCCAGCAAGGCACATGAGATCGCCCGACAACGTCGGCCCCTTGATGCCGGCAGCAACGCTTTCCTTGCCGAGCACGACGACGGCAACACCGGCGAGGGCCAGCCCGAGCCCGGCGATCTTGGCTGCCGTCAGCCGGTCTCCCGGAATGAGGAAATGTGCGCCAACTGCGACGACCAGCGGCGCCGTGTAAAGCAGGATGATGGCGTGTGCGACCGTGGTCCGCTCAAGACCTGGATAGAGGAACCCGAACTCAGCTGCAAAAAAGGCACTCGTCAGAAGTGCTGGCCACAATATGCCGTTGCGTTCGAACAGAGTTATGCCGCGCGCCTTGCAGAACACGCCGAGCAGTATGGCACCAGCGATTGATCTGAGGCCTGCCTGCAGCACCGGTGAGATTCCAGCGTTCGCCACCTTGATCGCCACCTGACCGACCGCGAGGCAGATACACATGGATGTCAGAATCGTCACCGCGAAGGCGTCGAGCTGCGGCTTCATTGCGGGCGACGCCGATTGGCGGGACTGCGTTTCAGTCATCTCGCGGTACACCCCAGCGCGCTTGCGCGGATGCCCGCGACATTGTTTGACGATGACAATAAACGGATGTCGTGCACGGCGCGTCAAGTGGCACGAACCGGTGCCCCGCCTTCACCACCACGCCTGGGGATGCCGCCTGACGGATTTGGGACATGGGGCCACGTCACAGCTTGCGAAGGCCGTTGCGTTGCGATACTCAGGGCGCCGATGCGCGACAACACTTGAAATTTCTCAATTGCCTCAGTGGCGGAACCGGTAGACGCGCCAGACTCAAAATCTGGTACTCGCGAGGGTGTGGGGGTTCGAGTCCCTCCTGAGGCACCACAAATCTCGAATATTTCGCCGCTGGTAGGGGCGGGAAACGCCGGGATGGGATGGGTTGACGGTATTTATTTTTGCGCGTTCAATCTTGGGGATAGCCGCGTTCGTTCAACATATTTGCGACGATTGCGAGCCAACGGAGCGGGACCGCACGACCCGGTAACAGCACTTTGCCGAGCCGCGCGTGCTGCCACAAAGTGGGCTGCGTTTCTCCTTGATTTCCAGTGCTTACGGTGGGCATTCTCCGGCCCGAATGAGGTGCCAGCCTGACCCTGTTCAGGCGTCACTCCATAGGCCAAAGGCTGCTCTTCGAGGCTACAACTCATGAACTCACCCAAGGCCGCTTTACTGAGCGTTCTCGGCCGGTCTGAAACGCCGCAACGGGAAACGCTGCGGCATGCGCGTGCGCGGACCAAACCCGTCGGCCGGCGGCAGGAATTGCGGCCGCGGCTGGTGCTGGCGAGCGCCAGCCCGCGCCGGCTGATGTTGCTGTCGCAGGTGGGCGTCAACCCCGATGCGCTCCGGCCAGCGTCCATCGACGAGACGCCGAAGCGCGGCGAGATGCCGAGAAGCCTCGTCACACGGCTGGCTCGCGCCAAAGCGGAGGCGGCGCGCGATCTGATCGCCAACGATAAGGACATCGCCGAAGCCTATGTGCTCGCGGCCGATACCGTCGTTTCGAGCGGACGCAACATTTTCGGCAAACCGAAAAGCGTGGAAGAAGCGCTGGCGACTCTGCAAAAACTCTCAGGCCGTTCGCATCGCGTCTACACCGGCCTCTGCCTGATCACGCCGGATGACCGGGTACGGCTGAAAGTGATCGATACGCGCGTCCGTTTCAAGCGGCTCTCAAAGGAAGAAATGCAGAGCTATCTGGCGTCGCGGGAATGGCGCGGCAAAGCGGGCGGCTATGCAATCCAGGGACTCGCCGGCTGCTTCGTGCAGAAGCTGGTAGGTTCCTACACCAACGTCGTGGGGTTGCCGCTGACCGAGGTGGTGGGCATGCTGGTGGCCGAGGGATTTCCGATCCATTTCAATTGGCTCAAGGCCGGCGAAGCGGAGCCCGAGTGAGACCACCTCAGGCGAAGGTCACGCCGAAAACCAAGGCAGTCGCTGAAACGGCGAATGGGGAGCCGACAGAAATGGGCAGCAGCAATCCCGGCCCCATGGTCAAAGTCAGCAAGTGCCCGATCTGCAAAGGGCCAGGCGATCCGCATTACCGGCCGTTCTGCTCGCGCCGGTGCGCCAATATCGATCTGGCGCGGTGGCTCGGCGGGTCCTACGCGATCGCTGGCGCGGGTCAAGACGCGGATACGGACGGCGACGATGCCGAAGCGAACCGCCGGCCGCCGGCACCGCAAGCCGATTCAGCGCAAAAGGATGGCCACGATGAAGATGCATAACATCCCGTTCGGCACCACCGACTGGTCGACCGTGACACCGACCGAGCACAAGGGGGAAACCGGCGTCGCCACCTGGCGGACGAAAGAGTTCGGCGGCATTCGTGTGCGCATGGTGGATTATTCGGCGGGCTATCTCGCGGACCACTGGTGCGAGAAGGGGCATATCCTGCTGGTTCTGGATGGCGAGCTCGAAACAGAACTGGCGGATGGGCGGCGGTCGATCTTGAAAGCAGGGCAAAGCTATCAGGTGGCGGATGGAGCAGAGCCGCACCGCTCGCGCACGGGCCCCAAGGGCGCCAAGCTTTTCATCGTCGATTGAAACGGGATTGACGCGCGTGAACACGCCGACGGCGACCCATCCTTTGCACGCCGTGGCGCGGCTCTACCACGCGTATTTCACCGGCCTGATGCTGACACTGGTGACGCGGCGGAGCACGGCAGACGCTGCCGAATGGGTCTACCGACTGTTCCGGCACCAGCACCACGAAAAATTTCTGTCGAGCTTCGAGAAGCTTGGGCTCAAGGGCCTGCCGGATGCGGTGGCGTGCGCGGCCTATCATTATCTGTCGAACAGCGTTGGCGGCGTGTCCGTCGAATTCATGCGCGAGAGCGACGCCAAGGCCTGGGTGCGTTTCGTGCCGCCGCGGTGGGCTTATCCAGGGGCCGCGATTTGCGGCATCCCAAGCGAGGTTTCGCGGGCCATGCTGCGCGGCTGGTACGAGCAGAACGGGGTTTCGCTCGGCAATCCGCGGCTCGGGTTCGTCTGTACAGCGCAGACAACGGATGGTCAGCACGGGCTCGCTGGCTATTTCCTGGAACACGAGCGCGATCTGGCGATGGAGGAACGGCTACGGTTTGCGCCGGGCGAACTGCCGCCTCAGTTCCTGGCCGGCGATGCGCCCAAATTGCCAGGGGAGCAGTGGCCGGCCGAGCGTCTGGCCAAGGCTGAACGCAACTATGCGATGGAGTACATTCGCTCGGGCCTGCCGCGGCTCGCCGAGCTGTTCGGCCCGGCTGAAGCGTCGCATCTCGGCCGCGTGACCGGGCGGCTGATCGGGGCGCAGTTCTATCGCGAGACGGTCGAGTTGTTCGGCGTCAACGGCGGTGGGGCTGAAGGATTCGGACAATGGTTAGTGGCGTTGGCTGAAGCCGAAGGCGATAGCGCCCGGATCGAACGGGACGGCGATGTGGTTCTGGTGCACCGAACAGGGTGGCGATTGATGCGCGGCATCAACAATCTAAGCCCCGCGATCTTCGAGGGCTGGAACGGGTTGTTCGAGGGTGCGCTGGCTGTGCACGACCGGTTTTTGGTGCTCGAAGCGATCAACCGCATCGATTGGGGCGATGCGGACATCGTCTGGCGGATAAGGCGTTTGCAGGCATGACTGTGCGAATTGAGCGGCCATCGTTTGCTGCAACTCTTCAGCAACATCGCGGCTCTCCCACGTGCTGCGCGATGGGTCCTCGCGACCGATCGGCCTGCGCCGAGGGCATGCAAGCGCGAGAATGACACCGTTGGGTTTGATATGCGCAGCGGATCTACCTTGCCGAACTAAAAATCATCCCTGGATTACCGGCGCGCCGATGCTTTCGGCCATGATGTTGACGCAGGCTGGTTTGCCGGCGGCGGCCGCTTTCAGCGCACGCTCGACAGCGGGCAATAACTGGTCGATTTTCTCTACCAGTTCGCCGTGGCCACCCAATGCGACGACGACCTGATCGTAGCGGGTGGGGAGAAGATCGCAGCCGTGCATGCGGTCGGCACCGTAGTCACGCTTCTGGATCTGGCTCTCGGCATTCCAGCAGGCGTCGTTGCCGAGGATGGCGACGAACGGCAGCTTGTGGCGCACGGCCGTGTCGAACTCCGCCATGTGGAAGCCGAACGTGCCGTCGCCCATGACGGCGATGACGGGCGCGTTCGATTCAGCGCGGCGGGCGGCAATCGCCATGGGAATCGAGCCGCCGATGGAACCGGCGACGCTGTTGATCATGCGCCGATTGACGGGCAGGAGGCTTTGCGCCCACTGGGCGAACTCGCCACCGTCGCAGATCAGCACGGTTTCCGGATCGCGCTCGACGATTGGACGAAGGGCGCGGAAAACCTCGATGGCGTGCAGTTTGCCTGGTGTCTTGGATTTGACGTTGGCCCAAGTGTCCGGGCGATTGTCCATCAGAGCGCGCGACGATTTGAGCCAAGCGCCATCGCGGGATTTCGCGGCCGTCGCGCGCCGCACGAGGGTTTCGCCGGCGGCATGGGCGTCAGCAACGCAGCCGAACACGAGGGCCGCGCCTTTTTCCTTTGTCGCGCGCTCGACCAGGGCACCCTCTGGGTCGATGGCAATGATGCGTACCGCTGGATCGAAGGCCGGACCCTTGGCCCACTTCATCGTGAAATCGAGCGCTTTTCCTAAGAACACGATGAGATCGGCGCGCTTGATGACGGCGCCAAACGCACCGAGTGTCGCGTCATTAGCGCCGCGGGGGCTTTCGATGACCGCTGATGGGGCACCGGTTGCCTGTTCGAGGCGCGCGAGCAAACGACGGCCGTCGCGGGACGACAGATGCGGGCCGGCGAGAATGACAGGGCGGGCGGCGCCGGCCATGGCGGCCAACACGGCGTCGGCCGCTGCGTCCGACAAACCGATCGGGGTTGATGATGCGCTGGCCTTGTCCGGCCAGCGGACGGCGTTGGCGCTGACTTCTTCATCCAGCAGGTCGGACGGCAGGCTCAGATGCACTGGTCCAGGGCGGCCGCTCGAGGCGATGCGCATGGCCTCGGCCAGATCCTCGCCGAGGCCGGCCGCCGATTTCGCCATCCACGAGGCCTTGGAGACCGGCGCGGCCATATCGGCCTGACGGATTTCCTGGAAACCGCCGCGGCCGAGCTCCCAAGTTGCCGCATGGCCCGACAGCAGCACCATTGGGCTTTCCGCGGACAGCGCCGTAAACAGCGCGCCAACGGCATTGGCGTGGCCCGGACCGCCGGTCACCATGGCTATTCCCGGCTCGCCCGTGAGGCGGCCCCAAGCGTCGGCCATGTGCACGGCGGCGGCCTCGTGGCGGACGTGGATCAACTCGAGCTTCGGCGCAATGGCGGCATCGAAGATCGACATGATGTGATTGCCCGAGAGCGTGAAAATCGGCCGGCGGCCGAGCCGCTCAAGGCTTTGGGCGACGATATCGGCGCCGCGGAGGGTGGCGGCCTTGGAAGCGTCCATCGCGTTCGGTCCTTCGGATGCGGGCCACGATTGCGGCCGGAGTTCTAAAGTGGGCAGGTGAGCACAATGCAAAGCTTCCGGGCGCTGGTCCAGGGGCTTGGTGCCGATGTCACAGCATGCCGAGCAGACCCTTACGCTTCGGCGGCGGGAATGCCTGATCGAGCGCCTTCAGGTCGGCTGCATCGAGCGTGAGGCCAGCGGCGGCGGCGTTCTGCTTGACGTGGGCAAGGTTCGACGCCTTCGGAATCGACACGACATGCGGATGGCGCATGGTCCAGGCGATTGATATCGCGGCCGGTGTGACGCCATGCTTCTTGGCAACTGCCGCCAGCGCCGCGTCGTCCAGAATCTCGCCTTGGCCCAGCGGTGAATAGGCCATCACCATGACGTTGTGTTTAGCGCTGTCGGCGATCAGGTCGTAGTCGATGCTGCGGGAGCCCAGATGATAGAGCACCTGGTTCGCCGCGCAGTTGCCGCCGTCCTTGACGCCGCGCAGTTCGGCCATATCGCCGGTATCCAGGTTGGAAACGCCCCAATGGCGAATTTTGCCGTCGGCCTTCAGTTGCTCGAAAGCGGCGACGGTTTCAGACAGGGGATGCGAGCCGCGCCAGTGCAGCAGATAGAGGTCGATGCGGTCGGTGCCGAGCCGTTTCAGGCTGCGCTCGCAAGCGGCGATGGCGCCTTTGCGCGAGGCATTGTGCGGGTAGACCTTGGAGACGACGAAAACCTCGTCGCGGCGCCCTGAAATCGCTGATGCGACGACTTCCTCGGCGCCGCCCTCACCATACATTTCGGCGGTGTCGATCAACGTCATGCCGAGGTCGATGCCAGCGACGATGGCCCGGGCTTCGGCGGCACGATTGCCGCCGCGTTCGCCCATATGCCAGGTTCCCAGGCCCAACTGCGGGATCTTCTCGCCTGAGCGAAGCGTGACGGTGCGCATGGCCGAACTCCTTCGGGGGTCGATTTTGACGCGGCAAAGCCAAGAGCGCAGTCTGCGCGGACTGGGCATCGCGTCAAGTTGTCGTGTGGAGTGGGCGTTCGCGGCATTGCCGGGCGCAAGTTCCCATGCAGAGGTGCGGAACCGACAATCGGACGTCGAGGAAAGCATGGCGAACATCGACCGGCGCAGTATGTTTCTGGCACTGGCGGGGATGGCGGCATCCGGCCTTTGTCCATCCGTGCGCGCTGCAACCACCCGGCCTCTGCGCATCGTCGTTCCGTATCCGCCCGGCGGGCCAACCGATGCGCTGGCCCGGCTCGTTGCCGAGGCGCTGCGGCCCGCTTACACGCAGGGTGTGATTGTGGAAAACAAGCCCGGCGGCGGGGGAACAATCGCTGCGCGCGCGGTTCTTGGCGCACTGCCCGATGGGCAAACGCTCATGATCGGTAATAATCAAACGCATGTGACCGCGCCACATCTGATCAAAGATGCTGGCTATGATCCCCTCTTGGATTTCCAGCCGATTTGTCAAATTGCACAGTGGCCGCATGTCGTCGTGGTGCGCAAATCGCTTGGCGTGAGCACCATTGCCGCGCTAATCGAACGGGCACGCGCAGAACCCGGCCACCTGACATTCGGGTCCACCGGTCCGGGATCAGGCTCGCACTTGGCTGCCGAGCTGTTCCAGTTGCGCACGGGTACGCGCCTGCAGCATGTGCCCTATCAGAGCGCTGCGCAGTTGGCGGCAGACATCGTCGCCGAGAGGCTGGATCTGAGCATTGCGATCTCGTCGTCGGTTCTGGGCGCGACCAAGAGCGGGCAGATTCTTTCACTGGCCATTGCAGCCGAACGGCGGCTCGAGGCCTTGCCTGATGTGCCGACGCTAGGCGAGGCCGGGGTGAGCAATGCGAACTCAGTCTCGTGGCTCGCTGCATTCGTGCACGTCAGAACGCCTGTTCACGCCGTGGCCGACCTCGAACGCCAATTGCTGGCAACGTTTGTGGGCAATGAACCCTTGCAAAAGCTCGGACCCAACCTTGGCCTCGTGGGGGTCCCGGTGATGGCCAAGGACTTTCGCGCGTATCAGCAGGCCGAGGTGCAACGCTGGGGAGATGTCATTCGCACCGTCGGTCTCAAGCCGGAATGAGGCGTGCAGCCAACGCGCTCCGGCATGCTCAATGGGCGGCAACCTCGCCCGGCACGAGGATGACTTTGGCTGAGGGGTATTCCCAGAGGTCCTTGGATTCGTCGGCGAATACATCGATGGCGGCGACCGATAACAGGCCGAACAAACCACCTGTTGCGGCGCTTGCGGCACGCTTTTCGCGAACGACGTCAACGGCTGCGACCGTCATCCTTTTCTTTTTGAACCCCGGCAGGTCGCACAGAATGGCCAGCGGGCTCGATTGTTGCCGGTAGAGCGGTACGCGAACTTTGGCCGGTGTTTGCAGCGTCGCGGAAAAATCGGCGGCGTTCAGCGTGCACGACGCGCCCGAGAGTTCGACCATGCCATAAGGGGGGCTAGACGTGTACGTGCGCACTTCGAGGAGTTGATCACCGGCAACCTGGGGCGTGGCAACGCCTGCGGCACGCCTGGAGTCGTAGGTGCCGATAGCACCGCTGGCGGTTGCCGGCGGGACCGTCGAAACTGGCAAGGCGATGGCGCCCGTGCGCTGGATTTCGGTGACGCTGCCGACTTCGAGCGGTGCCGCGCTGCAGCCAGCCATCGCTATGATGGCAACGGCAACTAAAATTTGGCGCAGCATAACCGCTTTCCCGCCCCTGATTCGCGATCAATTCGACTCTCGCTAACCCGGCAGGTGGGGGTGAGCAATTGCTGCAGCGCGGCGGTCGTCCCAAAACTGTGGATCAGAACGGTTTGCGGCTGGATTGCCCGCTCGCAGGTGCGCTGGATTGCGACCCCGATTGAGCTTGGCGGGCCATGCGCGCGACTTCCAGGAGCAAACGTTCCGTATGAGCGACCTCGAGGCTCGATGCGAGGCGCGCCGCTTTCGCCGCGATCCCGATGCGGGAGATGACGTGGCCCAGCTGGCTGGTGGACCACAAGCGGCATTGGCGTTCGAATACCGCACGCTGCTTGAAATGAACCGGCGGCCGCATCTGGCGAAGAATGTCATCCATGGACCGGCCGGCATCGATACCGGCGCGGGCTCGCTGCAAGCGTTGGAAATGCCGCTGCACCATGAGAATGATCAACTGGGCGCTTTCGCCGGACGCCAATGCCCGATCGCACTCGGCGAGCGCGGCGCCGGCGTCGCCCATGGCGGCGGCGTTGAGGACCCGGTCCACCGCCAATTCTGAGGCGTCGCCGACGATGGCTTCGATGTGATCGATATCGACCGTGCCGGCGCCGGCGGCATAGAGCGCCAGTTTTTCGAGTTCGGACCGGGAGAGTGCGCGGTCGGCGCCAAGACGCGCGGTGAGTTCTTCACGGGCATCGGCCGTGATTTTGAGCCCGGCGGCGGTGAGGACCTCGCTGATCAGGCCGGTGAGCGCCGCGCCTTCGTCGGCATAACAGCCAATGGCGGCGGCCGCTGCCGATTTCTCGAACAAACCGCGCAGGCCTTCGTCCGGCTTGAGGTTGCCCGCCTCGACGATCAGGATGCCGGGCAAGGGCTCGCCGCCGAGCAGGGACTTGAGGGATGCGGCTGTGACGCGGCGGCTGGCGACCGTGCGGACAATCTTCGAGCCGCCGAACATGGGTACGGTGAGCAGTTCGACGGACAGCCGGTCGGGGTCGTTTTCGAGGTCCTGGTCATCCAAACGGATGATTTCACCCGGCGGGTTTTCCTTCGCGGCGTAGAGCGCCGCCAATTTTTGGGCGCGTTCGCTGACCGAGCCGACATCGGAACCGTAGAACAGGATTGCGCGCAACGCTGGATCCGGCTTCGCAAGGAAGCTGACGGCGTTCTGCGTTTTGATTGCGACCATGGAGCCACCTCGGTCGAAAATTCGCGTCGCGCGCACTGGCCTGCCGATCGGCCTTTATGCGAGCCTATTCGACAGGCGCATCTGGCGTGGCGCGCCTCAGACCTTGTCGTTGGACAGGAAGGCTGCGATGCGGCCCTTCAGCTCCTCGGCCATCGTTTTCGCCGTGCGGTTGGCGGCATCGTCGCTGGCGCGGACGTTGGAGTAGATCGACTGGTTGCGATCGAAGGTGGCGCGGGCGTGGCTGGTGCCCTCGAGCAAGACCTTCTTCGTCTTGATGTCAATCAGCGTGAATTTGGAATCGAGGTTGTAAACCGAACTTGCCGAGTTGCCGGTCGTGTTAACCAAGGTGGCGCCAACAGATTCGGTCACCAGGATCGTCAACTTGTAAACGGGTTCCGCCTTTTCACCACCGCCCGAATTCTGGAAGACGAGTTCATTACGTAGGCGCTGGCCGGTCTTGCCGCCAATGGGTGCAATTTCAACGCTCGAAAGCTTTTCTTGCAACTTGGGATTGGATGACGTCGAGGCGTACATCGGCCTAAAACCGTTGCCGTCGCTGCAGCCACCCAGAAGGGCGCTAATGGTAACGAGTGCAGCAATGCCAGCCCGCCCAAGGAGCCGGGCTCCACGAGCGACAACCGGAACGGGAACGAGGAGCGTCTCAAACGACGACATTTACGATCCTCTGCGGCACTACGATTACTTTTTTCGGCTTCTGGCCGTCCAACGACCGAACCACAGCCTCAAGCTTCAAGGCAGCGGATTCGACTTCGCCCTTGGTCGCCGTCCGCGCGATCGTCAGCTCGGCCCGGCGCTTACCATTTACCTGTACGGCAATGACGACGGTATCGTCAACGAGCAAGGCCGGATCGGCTTTCGGCCAGGGCTGTTCTGCCAGCAGGGTGTTGTATCCAAGCCTCGCCCAGCCCTCCTCGCCGATGTGCGGCATCATCGGGCCGAGCATCTGGATGAGGAACTCGCCGGCTTCCCGAATGGCCCAATCCAGACCTGGCTTGGAGCTGATGGCGGCGGCGGCTTTGGGATCGGCATTGGGCGCGCGTTTGGGTAGCGCGCCTGAGAGCGCATTCGACAGTTCGTAGAGCTGGGCAACGGCCACGTTAAACCTGAGCGCCTCGATATTGCGGCCGACTTGATCCAGCACCTTGTGCGCGGCGCGGCGCAACTCCAGCGCCTCTGGGCCAAACTCCGGAGGTTTCGGCGTTCCCTTTTTGGCACCATTTTCTATAACTTCGTCGATGAGCCGCCAGACCCGCTGGATGAAGCGGCCGGCGCCCGCCACACCAGCTTCCGTCCAGATCACGTCGCGATCCGGTGGGCTGTCGGAGAGCATGAACCAGCGGGCGCAGTCGGCGCCGTAATGGGCGATGATATCGTCCGGATCGACCAAGTTCTTCTTAGACTTCGACATTTTCTCGATGGAGCCGATCACCGCCGGCTTGCCCGTCGCGATTTCGGTGGCTTTGCGGGCGTCGCCCTCGCCTTCGAATTGAACTTCGGTTGGCAACAGCCAGGCGCCTGCGGCGGACTTGTAGGTCTCGTGAACAACCATGCCCTGGGTGAACAG
>JANXRM010000505.1 GCA_025353015.1 Hyphomicrobiales bacterium | reverse complement strand
CCGAGCCGCTTTGGCAATGGCGCGGTGGAAGGCGTCGCGGGGCCTGAAGCTGCTAATAATGCCGGCGCCCAGGCGAGCTTTATTCCGATGTTGGCGCTCGGCATTCCGCCCAACGCTGTTATGGCGCTGATGATTGCCGCCATGACCATTCACGGCATTACGCCCGGCCCCAAGTTCTTGACCGACAAGCCGATATTATTCTGGGCCATGGTGGCCAGCATGTGGATCGGCAATCTCATGCTTGTCGTGCTGAACCTGCCCTTGGTCGGCATCTGGGTGCGGCTCTTGCAGATCCCCTATGCCTACCTCTTTCCGGCCATCCTGGTTTTCTGCTCGGTCGGCGTCTACACGGTCAGCTATCGCGCCTTCGACATCGCGATCATGGCGGCCTTTGGCATTTTTGGCTACCTGCTCCGGCGGTTTGGCTGCGAACCGGCGCCGATGGTCCTGGGGTTCCTGCTTGGCCCCATGATGGAAGAGCAATTTCGCCGCACTTTGCTCCTTTCCGACGGGAGTCCAATGGTCTTCCTGCAACGTCCGCTGGCGGCCGGCTTGCTGGCGGTCACGGCCATTCTGCTGCTGCTGATGGTGCTGCCAAGTTTGCGCAAAAGTCGGGAAAAAGTGTTTCAAGAATAACGCGAAGATAAAACCATGGCGGCGCCGCTGCCAACCGGCATTCTAGGGTGGCAAAACGACTGAATAACTGCAGATGAGTTGAAACGCGTTGTTTTTATTATTTCACGCGTGTAACAGGGCTGGGTGGGGAAACGCGATCGGTAGCGCAAGGCGGAGCAATCGCCAGCGTACGAGTGGGGAGACGTGTGTGTACAGCGCTGAACGGGCTTCATTCTCGTTGTCCGTCTTCAAACTCTTGAACCCGCGCTTCTATTTCAGGCGTCCCGTCGCGGCCCTTGGCCTGTTCCTGCTGGCTCATACCCTCATTTGGACGCTCATTCCGGTTCTCGTCCACACGGGCATGCCCATGGACGTCGTGGAAGGTTATGCGATCGGCCGTGAGTGGGTGATCGGAACCTTCAAACATCCGGCCATGCCCTCGTGGCTGCTGGAGATCTCGCGCATCATCACGCGCGGGATCGGCTGGCCGGCCTATCTGCTGTCGTCGATGTGCGTCGTTGCGACCTACCTCGCCGTATTTCAGCTCGCTCGCGAGATGGTCGACATCAGGCGGGCAGTTGCAAGCGCATTACTGTTGTCGGGCGTCCTCTATTTTTCGTGGGTCAGTCCCGAATTCAATCACAACGTTCTGCAGATGCCGTTCTGGGCGGGGGTGATCTTCGCACTCTGGCGCGCCCGCGAAACCGGGAGCACTGGCTGGTGGGCGCTCGTCGGCGCGCTGGCGGCCGGTGGCATGTATGCCAAGCTTTCGACAGCCGTCCTGCTCGTCGTCGTGCAGGTCTATATCCTGCTCGATGCGAAATGCCGCGCAAGCCTCGCGCACCGCGGCCCCTGGGTGGGGCTCGCCGTTTTCCTGGTGCTGATCACACCGATGGTCAACTGGCTGGTCAATACACAATTCCAGTTGCTGGATTATGCCGAGGCCCGGGCGACGCACGGCCGAGCTGGCAGCGTGCTCCTGTTTCTGTGGAAACAGATTGCGAGCAGCGTGGGCTTGCTGTTGCTATTGGCGCTGGCGAGCTTGCATCGTCCGTGGAAACTGCCGCTGCGACGCATTACGCATCAACAGCGTCATCCGCTCCGGATATCCGCCGACGCCGACAGATTTATCGCGACGTTCTTCTGGGGACCGATCGCGCTGATGGCCGTCGGCGCGCTCTTCACTGGCGTCGGTCTGAAGGGGTCTTGGGGCACGTCGATCCTCAGCCTCGCCGGCATTGCCGCCATAATTTTAGCGGGCAGGTTCCAAATTGCTCTGGCGCTGCATCGCATCACGGCCGGTGCGATCTTGCTGCTCGCTGTCATCCCGGCGGGCTACGCTGTCTCTGTTAAACTTTCCGATCGCTTCTCCAAGTCGCCTCCGCGTGTCGCCTGGCCCCAGGCTGAAATCGCCCGGCGCTTGCAGAAGATCTGGCGCCAGCGAACCGGCATGCCATTGCGGATCGTCGCTGGTGATTTGTGGATCGGTGGGATGGTTGCGGCCAATTCGACGGATCGCCCGTCCTTGCTGATCGACGGCGACCTGGCGCGCTCCCCCTGGCTCAACGACCAGATGATCGAGAAGCACGGCGCCCTCATCGTCGCCTGGTGGCGTCAGCCCATGGCCTCGGGACTGCAGTTTCCGCACGTGAAGGCGCTCGGCGTCGAAGGCACCGAGATATTCCATGTCAACTTCGGTAGACAGGGCCGCGATCTGCCGGTCTACTACGCCATCGTGCCGCCCGGCACGAAAATGAAATCGAACTATAAATCGAAGACGAGCACGTTGGTGCGGCCGTAACACCCGGTCCGAGGCCCGTATGCAGGTCTCTGCGGGCATTGCGGATCGACCAATCTAAAAAACGAAAAGCGAACAACGAAAAGCGAACAACGAAAAAACGAGCAAGCTAACAAGGGTATTTCCGATGACTGAGCGGCGCAAAAAATCCGAGGACCTGCGGTCGTACAAATGGTTCGGCGTCCAGGATCTCAGGGCCTTCGGTCACCGCTCGCGTCTGCGCCAGATGGGCTACGACGAGGGCGACTGGGGTAAGCGGCCGATCATCGGCATCATCAACACCTGGAGCGATATCAATTCGTGCCACGCGCACTTGCGCGAACGGGCGCAGGATGTGAAGCGCGGCATTCTGCAGTCCGGCGGTTTCCCGCTCGAGATGCCGGCGATCTCGCTCGCCGAGCCGTTCCAGAAGCCCTCGACCATGCTCTATCGCAACCTGCTGGCCATGGAGACCGAGGAACTGCTGCGCAGCTACCCGATCGACGGCGCCGTGCTGCTCGGCGGTTGCGACAAGACCACGCCCGGCCTCGTCATGGGCGCCATCAGCATGGGGATCCCTTTCATATTTTGCCCGGCAGGACCGATGTTGCGCGGCAACTGGCGCGGCGAAGCGCTGGGTTCGGGTTCCGACGTCTGGAAATACTGGGACGAGAAGCGCGCCGGTAAGATCACCGAGGAACAGTGGGAGCAAATGGAAAATGGCATCGCCCGCTCCTTCGGCACCTGCATGACCATGGGCACGGCCGTGTCGATGATGTCGGTCGCGGAAGCCTTGGGCCTGACGCTGCCGAATGCGGCCCTGATCCCGGCAGCCGACGCCAATCATCCACGCATGATGACCCACGCCGGCCGTCGCGTCGTCGACATGGTCTGGGAGGACCTGACGCCGGACAAGATCATCTCGGCGGCGGCCGTCGACAACGCCATCATGGTGCATATGGCGCTTGGCGGTTCCACCAACGTCATGATCCATCTGATCGCCATGGCCCGCCGCGCCGGTATTGCCCTGTCGCTGGAGCGCTTCGACCAGATCAGCCGCGAAGTTCCCGTGATCGCGAACATCCGGCCGTCGGGAAAATATCTGGCCGAGGACTTTTTCTATGCCGGCGGCCTCACTGCGTTGATGAAGGAGCTTGGCTCCAAGATCAACGGCACGCCGATGACGGTCAACGGGCGGACGATGGGCGAGAACATCGCCGGGGCGGAGGTCTTCAACACGGATGTCATTCGCAGCCTGAAAAACCCGATCTATGGCGAAGGCGGCACAGCCGTTCTCAAAGGCAACCTCGCGCCCCGTGGCGCCATCATGAAGCCGTCGGCCGCGGAGGCGCGCCTGCGCAAGCACCGGGGCAAGGCGGTGGTGTTCCGCGACTACAACCACATGGCCGCCGAGATCGACCGCGATGACCTCGATGTCACGGCCGACAGCGTCATCGTGCTGCAGAACGCAGGCCCGAAAGGCGGGCCGGGCATGCCGGAATGGGGCATGCTGCCGATTCCGCGCAAGCTCGTGAAACAAGGTGTGCGCGATATGGTCCGCATCTCGGACGCGCGGATGTCGGGCACCAGTTATGGTGCCTGCATTCTGCACGTCTCGCCGGAAAGCTTCGTCGGTGGCCCGCTGGCGCTGGTCAAAACGGGCGACGAGATCGAGGTCGATATCGAAAAGCGGCTGCTGCATCTGCACGTGTCGGACGCTGAGCTCGAGAAGCGCCGCAAGGCCTGGAAAGCGCTGCCGCCGCGCTATGAACGTGGCTATGGCCGCATGTACCAGGAGCATATCGGCCAAGCCGACGACGGCTGTGACTTCGATTTTCTCGAGCAAGGCGCACCGGTGCCCGAGCCCGAGATTCACTAGTCCAATTGCTGGCCCGTGTGCCTGCTGTACCGCTCACCCGTGACGGATGCGTCCGTCACGGGGAGGATCGCTGGCGCTATTTCTTGTCGTCGACCGCGATGCCGCCGGCCTTCTTGATGACCTCGGCCCATTTCACTTGATCAGCCTTGATGATCTCCAGCATCCGGTCGCCGCCGCGCATGTCGGCCTTGGGCACCGAACCGCCAATCTTCAGGAAGCTTGCCTGCACGTCGGGGTCGTCGAGCGATTGCAGCGCCACCTCGCGCAAACGGGCAAGTATGGCGGGCGGCAATCCCTTCGGCGCGTAAAGGCCGAGCCAGCTTTGCACTTTGAATTCCGGCAGCCCGCCTTCGGTTGACGTCGGCACGTCGGGAACGGCCGGCGAGCGGACCACATCGGCGACGCCGAAGCCTTTGACGGAACCGCCCTGCACATGCCCCGTAGCCGATGCGATCAACTCGCAGGTGCCATCGATCGATCCGGAGACGACATCATTGATGGTCTGACCGAAGCCGCGATAGACGACATAGGTCGGCTCGGTGCCCATCAATTGGAAGAAGTAGAGGCACGTCAGGTGCGACAGCGAGCCGGCACCGTTGTGGCCCATTTTGAGATCTTTGCCCTTCTCGCGGGCATAGGCGATGAACTCCCCCAGGTTCGCGGCCGGCAGCGTCTTGCGCGTCAGCATGATGTTCGGCGTCACGAGGTGGATGCCGAGGTAGTCGTAGTCCTTGGTGGGATCGTAGGGCAGCTTCGGGTTGACGAGCGGGGCGACACCGTGCGTGCCCATGTGGCCAAAGCCGATGGTGTATCCGTCAGGTGGCGCGTTCTTGCCGCGCAGGGAACCGGTTGCGCCGCCGGCTCCGCCGATGTTTTCGATGATGATCGTCTGGCCGAGCCGCTTCGACATGGCCTCGCCCATGATCCGCGCCGACACGTCGGACGCGCCACCCGCCGCAAACGGTACGATCAGCGTTATCGTGCGCTCGGGATAGGTTTGCGCGACGGCCGGTGTGGAGACGACTGCGGCGAGCATCGCCACCGCCAAAATCGCTGAACGAACGCGGGATGGGCGGAGCGCAAATCTCCGCGCCGCGCGTACAGCCCTGGAACACTTGATCTGGAAACCCGGGAACATCGATCCTCCTGACGTGCGGTCTTGTTCATCATGCCGCTGGGCATCATGATGCACGCGTCGGGGCCAAGGTCCAGTGTCGGAAACGGTGTGGCGCGGCTGTGAATGAGCGCTCGCCTCGACCGCCGTTACGGCTTCGGTGCAGGTTTCTCGGACGTCGGCGTGACGG
>JANXRM010000488.1 GCA_025353015.1 Hyphomicrobiales bacterium | reverse complement strand
TGCTCGGCATCGGCACGCAAGGCGAGAAGGGCTCGCTCGTGCAAAAAAGCATGGAGATCATCAGCCGGGAAGGGCGCGGCGTTCTCGTCCTGCTGCGCGATCTCCGGCCGCACTCGGTTTCCGATTGGATCGTCAAGCATGACCAGAAAGCGCGCGGCGGAAAAAGTGACGAACGGCGGCGCGTCGAAATCGGCATCGGATCGCAAATTCTGCGCGACCTCGGCATCACCGAGATGGTTCTGCTGACCAATCAGCCCAAATCGCGTTATGTCGGCCTCGAGGGCTACAGCCTCAAGATCGTTGGCACCCGCCGGATCGACTGAGCCGGATACCGGTCTCACACCAGACGTGCCAGTTAATTGACGGCGGAAATCGACGGCAGAAATCGACGATAAATTGAACTGAAGGTAGAGTGACGTATGGCAGGCAAGGCGACAGGCGGCGGCGGCCCCGAATCCTCGAAGATCGAGGCGCGCATCCTCATTATCGAGGGGCGCTTCTATCAGGATCTGGCGGACGAAATGGCGGCAGGCGCGATTGCCGAGATCGAGGCCCACGGCGCCACGTACGAGCGCATCGGCGTGCCAGGCGCCCTTGAAATCCCGCAAGTCATGGCCACCGCGATCGAAGCTGGCCGCTTCGATCCGGAGGACGAGGCGGTCCCCTTCGACGGCGTCATCGCGATCGGCTGCGTCATTCGCGGCGAGACCTATCATTTCGAGGTCGTCTGCGATAACGCCAACCATTGGCTGATGGAGACATCGGTCAACTATGGCATTCCCCTCGGCAACGCCGTTCTCACGGTCGACACGAAAGAGCAGGCCCAGGAACGAGCCCAGGGCGGACGCAAAGGCAAGGGCGGTGACGCGGCGCGCGCCTGTCTGCGCATGATCGAAATCCGCCGGACGTTTGCCGGTGGCGGCGTATGAAGACCACCGGCAAAAGCAACCTGCCCCTGGCACCGCGGACGGCTGCGCGCCTCGCCGCCGTGCAAGCTCTTTACCAAATGGATCTCGCGCAGACGGATCTCAATGACGTCATCGCCGAATTCGAAAGAATGCGCTTTGGCGCACAGGCCGAAGATCCAGACTTCAAGGACGCCGATCGCGATTTCTTCTCGGCGATCGTCAAGGGCGTCGTGCGCCGGCAGCGCGAAATCGATCCCATGGTCGACCAGCATCTGGCGGATGGCTGGCGTCTCACGCGGATCGATTCGATCCTCCGCGCCATCTTGCGGGTGGGCGTCCTGGAATTGCTCGAGCGCCCGGACGTGCCGGTCCGTGTCGTCATCACCGAGTACGTCAATGCGGCGCATGCCTTTCTCGGAAAAGACGAACCGAAAGTCGTGAACGGCGTTCTCGACAAGCTGGCCCGGCGCCTTCGCCCCACCGAATTCGCGTGAGATCGAGATATCAGCGACGGTTGGCCCTACCAGTCGCGTTGTTACTTACCCGTCGCCTTATTGCCTGGCGGCAAACCGTTGCCCGCCATCGAAGGCTTTGCAGCCCGATTTGCCCCGCCCGTTGCCGATCGACCTCTCGCGCTCGGCCGGCGGCGATGGTATTCAGGTGCGGTGACTCGTTTGTTCATGCGTTCACCACAGGCGCCCCGTAATCGCGTGGTCACTGGTGGGCATGGCCAGGATCGACCCTCGCGAGGCAATGAATGCAGCCGATGCTCGGAAAACCTCTCAGCGCTGCTCTTTTGGCCGGAATCATTGTTTGCAGTCCGGTTTGGGCCGCCGGAGAAACCGGGGAATCGCGCGCCAAGGAAGCCGCCATCGCCATGCAGCGCGGGCTGGCTGAGAAAGCCTCGCTTCTCTACACGGAAGCCCTGGCCGATGCCGGGTTACCGAACATTCGCAGGGCGGCGCTTCTGAACGACCGGGGTGTTGCCTTCGCCCGCTTGAACCAGCCGCGCGTCGCGATCGACGACTTCAACCGCGCCGTGCAGCTTTCACCAGAGACCGCCTCGATCTACAACAACCGCGGCAACGTCTTGTTGTCCATCGGCTTCGGCCGCGAGGCGGTCAAGGATTTCGATCGTGCGCTGCTGCTGGCCCCAGGCTACACCGCCGCTTATTCAAACCGGGCCAATGCCTTGGCGCGTCTTGGGGAAAATGACGCCGCGATCCGCGATTTCTCGCAGGCGATCAAGCTCAATCCGCTGAATGCCACGGCGCTGACAGGCCGCGGCCGGCTGCACCTCTCGCAAAACCGCCCGCATGCGGCCTTCCGCGACTTCAGCCGGGCTGTCGGCAGCGATGCGCGGTTTGGTCCAGCCTACAAGGCCCGCGCCGAAGCACACCTCATGCTCGAGCGCTATGCCGAGGCCGTCGAGGATTTGAGCCGCGCCGTGGCCTTCGACCCGACGAACCTCGATATCTACCTGACGCGGGGCTATGCCTATCTGGCCGCGAAAAATCCGGCCTCGGCGATCAAGGATTTCACCCGCGCCGCCGAAATCAACACCAAGTCCAATGCGGCGTTCGAAGGACTGGCGCTGGCCAGCGCCAAGGCTGATGCGTTCGATGACGCCCTGAACGATATCGCCAAGTCGCTGGAGATCGACCCGCGGTCAGCCCAGGCCTACGCCTATCGCGCCATCATCTACAAATGGATGGGCCAGCCCGATCTCGGCACGCGCGACGTCGAGCGGGCCGTCAAGATCAATGCAAATCTAGCCGAGGTGCTGTGGGCCAAGGCGGAGCTGATGGAAGCGTCTGGCCAACCGCAGGACGCGGTTGCTGACTATCGCAAGGCCGTCTTCGAGCGTCCGATGCTCGTCGATGCGGCCGCAGCGCTCGACCGCCTTGGCGCCCGGGAGCCCAACGACGTCGAAATTCGCGAACTTGGTTTCGAGCGCTGGCGTGTCTTCCAGCATGCTGGACGAACGTATGCCTCGCATCCGGAACTGCCGAAGCTCTCCGTCCCGCTTGAAGTGATGAGCGACGTGATCCCGCGCCTTCTGGAATGGGACACCAAGAAGGTCCCGGTCAAAGGCTACGGGGTGCTGCGGTTCGCGGCTGGAAAGGCCGACGGCAAAGATGGCCCTGATGATATCGAGCATGGCGTGGTCATCGACATTCAGGGCCGCAGCATCATTGCCGTCGAAACGGTCCGGCACGGGCAACGCGCCGCACAATGGACCTGGGACGAGGAAAAGTTGATCGTTGTGAGTATCGACGGGTTCAAGGAGGAGTACGCGCTGCGCTCCAAGCCCCGCGAGGTTGCCCAACCGCAGCAGCCTGTACGGCGCGCATCGAATTCGGACGCCACGCGCGAGAACCGCGGCAATAGCGAGCGCCGTCCGCAGAAGTCGCAGCAGCCGTTCAAGTCGCTGTTCGACTTGCTGTTCAACTGAACGCCTTGCGCGGGCAACGATGAAACTCCGAATTTGTCGATTTCCCCAATTCACGGCCACCTCGTTACCAGTCTGGCAATAGGTTTCAGCTAGCTTTGGAGGGCTGCTCGCTCGAGCCGTGCCAGTCTGGAGTTTGCGTTATGACCCGTTTCAGTCGTGTATCGCTGCTTGCTGCAGCCCTCTTGGGCCTCCCCTTTTCGTGCATCACCGTTGCTGATCGTGCCGAAGCCAAGGGCGGAAAATCATTCGCTGCAAAGGTCGGCACCGCGCTCGTCGTGCGGTCGATCATCAAGAGCGGCAACAAGCAAGACCGGAACAACGCGTCGTCTGAGCAGGCGTCGGAGGACTTGACGACAATCGCCCCACCGGCGGACATGACCGCAACCGCTGCTCCTGTGGTGGCGCCGCCGCCACCGTCAGCTGCTCCCGTCGGTCCGGCGAACTCCGGCATGGTCTGCATCGCGGGCTGCTATAACGCCCAGGGCCGTAGCGTCTCTTCGAACTGACGGTTATAAACAAGTCGGGCGCCGGCGGCGTTACCGCTGCCGCTTTGCTTTTTCCAGCGCCGGCAGAATCGCGGTCTCGACAATGTGCGGGGTCAGCGGGCCCACGTGCTTGAACACGATGATGCCCGCGCCATCGACAATGAACGTTTCGGGCATGCCGTAGACGCCCCAGTCGATCGCGGCACGGCCGTTGCCGTCGGTGCCGATGGCTGCGAACGGATTGCCATAGCGCGCCAGAAAGCGGCGGGCGTTGGCGCTCTGATCCTTATGGTTAATGCCGTATATGGTGGCGCCGGTCCGTGCCTTGAGCGCGACCAGTACGGGATGCTCGTCGACACAGGGAATGCACCAGGACGCCCAGAAATTCACGATGACGGGCGATCCCCGGGCAACATCAGCAGGCGTCAGCCCTGGCACGGGCTGGCCCTTCTCGATGACACCCTCGAGGGCCGCGAGCGTCAGCGGCGGTGCGGCGCGTCCAATCAAGGCCGATGGGATCTTCGAGGGATCGCCGGGCCGCATCAGAGCAAATGCAAACAAGCCAGCAATCGCTGCAAAAATCATCAGAGGCAGCAAGCCGGCTGTGCGTGCCGACGCAGCAGCTGGTCCTACGGCTGGTTCCACGGCGGATCTTGCTGCAAGTTCGGTCGGCCTTGATCCCGTGGCCGCCTGTGTCGACATTCGGCGAGCTGGCGCTTCATCCTGCATATCGGCTCCATCAGATTCGCGCATTTGCTTCGGGCTCGGCATCGCCCGACTTTGCCGATCGGCGGCGGATGCCCCGCTCCTCCAGCGCCGCCAACTGCAGCGCCAGCCGGCGGCCATCGGCCACGAGCCATAGGATCAGCCCTGCGATCACCAGCGTAACCGCCGCGTAGCACGCCAATATCACCCCAGCATGGGGTCCAAGGTCCATCAATTGCCTCCTAGACAGCGAGCTTGGGGGCCGGTGCGCCACCCGACCGCTCGACCGCCACCAATGTCAGCGCTTTCACCCGCCGCCGCAGCAGCTCGTTGCGCATGGCCTTCAGGTGCAGTGCCGCAAACAGCAGCAGAAAACCGAGCGCCATGACCCAGAGCGGCGCGCGGAAGACCGGATCGATCGTGCTGGTCAAGCGGGTCGATGATTGGTGCAGCGTCCACCACCAGTCGACGGAAAACTTGATGATCGGCAGCAGCACGATGCCGACGATGGCCAACACGGCGGTCAGTTTGCCCGCCAGCGCCTCGTCGTCGATGGAGGAGCGGAGCGCGATGAGGCCAAGGTAGAGGAAAAACAGGATCAGAACCGAGGTCAGCCGGGCATCCCAAACCCAATACGTTCCCCAGGTGGGTTTGCCCCAGAGTGCCCCCGTCACCAGCGCCAGCAGGGTGAACGCGGCGCCGATCGGGGCCGCAGTCTTGGCTGAGACCTCGGCGAGCGGATGCCGGAAAACCAACAATCCCGCACTCGACAGCGCGATGACTGCGTAGACCATGCTGGCGAGCCAGGCACAGGGCACATGGATGAACATGATTTTCACCGTATGGCCCTGCTGGTAGTCGGGCGGCACGTTGAACGCCAGCACGAGGCCCCACGCGATCGTCAGCGCGGCCGCAACCGAGATCCAGGGCAACAGCCGGCCAGACAGCGCCATGAAGCGGGTCGGGTTAGCGTATCGTTGGGTGAGCGTAGCCATGCGCGCCGTTTACAGGGGGAGGGCCGTGATCGGCAAGCCAATGAGCCATAAATGTGTGCTGCAATAATGACGCCTCAACCATCCGTTGTACCAACCGTCAGGTTGAACTCGGGCGGTGATGGGCAACTGGCGAGGCTACGCCAGCGGCGATGGGCGATCGAAACCTGCGTGGTTCCGTTCGAGCAGGGCTCTCGCTGCAAGGCCGAGCATGGCGATCGAGATCCCCCCGGTTGCGAGGATGAGACCCGTTGCCAGCCATGGGCCAATCGTTGCGCTCCGGGATGGGTCGAGGATCGCTGCCATGACCCAGGCCGAGCGCGCCACGTCGGCCGCCGCGATCGCGCCGAGGACAATGGCATTGTGAACAATCAGGATTTGCATGGCTGGTACGCTATAGGGGCAAAACTCCGCTGTCGACAGGCCGGCCGCCTCATTTTTAAACAACACTAATGGGCGAAGTTGTCCGGCCCAATTGCATGAGCACTCATTTCAGCCTAAGAAAACGCCCGGAGTGGCGCCAGGAGCGACGAACCTGTTTTGGGATCGGGGCTTCG
>JANXRM010000481.1 GCA_025353015.1 Hyphomicrobiales bacterium | reverse complement strand
ACGTAAACGGGCAGAAATAAAGAGGGCGGCCGTGTTGGCCGCCCCGATGACAGAACCGTTTGTCCACGTCAGGCCCGTTGCCGCTGGGCCGCATCCTCGTTCACTTCTTCCTGAGTCTTCTCTGGGTCGGGGATGTGCAGGAACAGCGCGCATACGACGGCCGCGATCAGAGCCAGAAGCGCCAGGCCATAGAGGCCGCCTGAGAAGTCTCCGGTCAGGTCCTTCATGTACCCGACGTAATAGGGGCCGACCGTGCCACCGAGATTGCCGATGGAATTGATCCAGGCGAACCCGCCGGCAAGGGCGGTTCCGCGCAGGAACATCGGCGGCATGGCGAAGAACGGACCTTTCGACCCATAAAAACCCATGGCAGCCATCGACATGCCAACTAGCGCCCAGGTGCCACCGAGATTGCCGGCCGGACTGATGGCGTAGCCTGCGAGCACGAGGCCAGCCGTCGAGAGCACGCACGCGCCCAGCAGGTTCCAGCGTCGCTCGTTCATTTTGTCGGAGATGCGGCCCCAAGCGACCATGGCAATCCCGCCGCAGATGTAAGGGATCATCGTCAGCCAGCCGACCTGCATGTTGGTCAGCGTGCCGAACGACTTGATAATCTGCGGAATGAAGTAGAGCATGCCGAGGCTGGCGGTAACGATGCCGAAGTAGTTGATCGCCATCAGCAGGACTTTGCCGTTGATCATGGCGTTCCACAGGTCGTGATCGGCCACGCGCGACCAGACCAGCATGCCGAACAACCCGAAGATATAGGGTATCAGCACGATCAACATGGTCGCCACATCCTTGTGGATCCCGGGGAAGATCGATTTGAGAAAGCCTGTGACCGGCGGGCTGTAGGCCGTCTGGTAGTAAAGCAAGACGAGACTGACCAGCGTGATCGCCAGATACATCGCCGTCAGCATGAGTACCTTCGGGTCGCGGAGCGCGTGCCACATGTTGTGCGTTTCAGGCTCGCCCGTCACGCGGCGCTCGGCGTTAAGGCGGGCCGTAAGCCAAGCCTTTTCTTCCGGATTGAGAAATTTCGCCTGCTCCGGGCGATCGGTGAGCACCACCAGCGTCAGGATACCGATAAGGATCGTCGGCACCGCCTCGGCGATGTACATGATTTGCCAGCCCTTGAGGCCGAACATGCCATCAAGGCTCAACAGCCACGTGGAAATGGGTGCTCCACAGGCGACGGCGATGGGTAGCCCCACCAGGAAACCAGAGACGATGCGGGCGTGGTGCTTCCTTGGAAACCAGTACGTGAAATAGAGCAGCATGCCCGGGAAGAATCCGGCTTCGGCAACGCCGAGCAGGAAGCGGACCACCGCGAAGCTCGTCACATCCGTGACGAAGGCCATCAAGGCCGCGAAGATGCCCCACGTGACCATGATCCGCGCGATCCAGATCCGCGCGCCGACTTTTTCCATCACGACGTTGCTCGGCACCTCGAAAATGAAATAACCGAGGAAGAATGTGCCCAGCGCAAAGCCGAACTCGGTGGCCGACAACTTGAGATCGCCGCGCATCGTCAAGCCGGCGAAGCTAACGTTGATGCGGTCGATATAGGCGAGGATGTAGGATAGCAACGCAAACGGCAGAAGCCGCATATAGACCTTGCGCATAGCGGATTTTTCGATAGCAGAGTCTATGGTCGTGTCCACGTGAGCCTCCCGGGCTGCCGCGTCTTTGAACGCGGTGTGATTGATCCGGCATCGGTTTGCCTGGTTAATACAGACGCTAGCCGAGGCTGCAGTGGAAGTCACTATGTCGCGCGCACGCCTGTCAGGCACACAACATGCTTGGGGTCGCGGAGCATCAGGGGGCAAAGCGCGATGTCAGCGGAAAGCCGTGGGCCGCTTTGCAACCAAGCTATCCCCCGCGCCGGCTGCGAGGGCGATCGCTGCCGCCCGGGCTTCTGCCGCGGCCATCCCGGCCCGGTCCGGCTTTGCGGCTACCCGATTTTCGGCTCGGCGAAGCCGCGCCCCTGACGGGTTGCGGGTCCGACAAAATTTCGAACCGCATGGCGCCAGCCATGGGCACGGCTTCGACCAGGCGCACATCAACGTCGTCGCCGAGCCGGTAGCCTTTGCCGGAGCGGTCGCCGATCAGCGCGCGTGCGGTTTCGTCGTGGCGCCAGTATTCGCCGCCGCCGATCGTCGATGCCGGAATGAAGCCATCGGCGCCGGTTTCGCGCAGGCGCACGAAGAGGCCCGAGCGCGTCACGCCTGAGATGCGGGCGGGAAACTCAGCACCGACGCGATCGGCGAGAAAGGCCGCCAGCAGCCGGTCGGAGGTCTCGCGCTCGGCCGCCATGGCGCGGCGCTCGGTGTCCGAAATGGCCTTGGCCACGTCCGGGAGCCTCGGCTCGTCGTCTTTTGGCAATCCATCGGCTTGAGCATTCGGCCCAAACTTCATCGCGCGGACCAGCGCCCGATGCACCAGCAGGTCGGCATAGCGGCGGATCGGCGAGGTGAAGTGCGCGTAGCGTTCGAGATTGAGGCCGAAATGGCCTAAATTGCGAATGTTGTACTCGGCCTGCGCCTGCGAGCGCAGCACCACCTCGTTGACGAGATCGGCGACCGGCTGGCCTTTGGCGAGCGCCAGGATCTTGTTGAAGGCCTGGGGTTTCAGCCCGTCCACCTTCGGCCAATTCTTTTGCGAGGCGTCTAATTCGAGCGAGTCCAGGAAATCACCGAGCGCCGCCAGTTTTTCCCGCGAGGGCCGGTCGTGGATGCGGTAGACGCAGGGCGTGCGGTGCTGCTCCAGCGTTTCGGCGGCAGCGACGTTGGCCTGGATCATCATCTCCTCGATGAGCCGGTGTGCCTCCAACCGTTCCGGGATCATGATGCGCGCGACGCGGCCATCGCCGTCCATCACGATTTTTCGCTCGGGGAGATTGAGGTCCAGCGGCTCGCGAGCATCGCGGCCGCGTGTCAGGCACGCGTAGGCGGCCCAGAGCGGCCGGAGCACGTTGTCCAGCAACGGCTCGGCTTTCGGCGACGGTTTGCCGTCGACGGCCGCCTGCGCCTCCTGGTAGCTGAGCTTGGCCACCGAGCGCATCATGGCACGTTGGAAGGCATGCCGCTTCTTCCGGCCCGCGCCATCGAACACCATGGTGACGGCGAGACACGGTCTGGGCTCGCCTTCGCGCAGCGAGCACAGATCGTTCGAAATCCGCTCCGGCAGCATAGGCACGACGCGGTCCGGGAAATAAACGGAATTACCGCGCAGTTCCGCCTCCCGGTCGAGGCGGCTGCCTGGGCGCACGTAATGGGCAACGTCGGCGATGGCGACGGTCACGACGAAGCCGCCGGCATTGCGCGGATCGGTGTCGGCAACCGCGTGCACGGCGTCGTCGTGATCGCGGGCATCGGGCGGATCGATCGTGAGCAACGGCATTGTCGTGAGATCAGTGCGGCCGTCGGGCCCGAGTGCTGGCAGCGTCTCCACCTCGCGCAGGACGATGTCGGGGAATTCGTCCGGGATGCCGTGCGCGTGCACCGCAATAAGGCTGATCTGGCGCTGGTCACGCGGATTGCCGAGCGATTCCATAATCCGCGCATCCGGCAGCCCGCGGGCGTGCGGGCGGCCAATGTCGAAGCGGACGAGATCGCCGTCCTGGGCATTGCCCTCGCTGCCAGATCGCACCGGCCAAGTCTTGAGCTCGCGCCGGTCGACCGGATCGATGCTGCCGCCGCCTTTGGGATGTTTGCGGAAAATACCAAGCAGGCGTTTTTTTTCGCGCGGCAGTTTCTTGATCGGCTCGGCTTCGTGGGAATAATCCCCGGGACTTTCGGCTGCGCGCCGGGAGATCTTGGCCAGAAACCTGTCGCCGCTTCCCAGCGACATCGCCGGCGTGCGCCCGTTTCCGGTCGCTGTGATGACCAGGATACGCGGGCGCGGGCCGTCCTCGTGCTCCCACACGACCGGTTCAGCGACGACATCGCCCTCGTCGTCGCGATCGACGATATCAAGAATACCAACGGGCGGCAGTCTGCCCGGCTGTTTCAGCGTCTTGCGGTTACCGGCGAGACTGCCCTCCGCGGTCATTTCCGCTATCAGCGTTTTCAGGCCGATACGGTTGTCGCCCTTGATGCCGAAGGCCTTTGCGATCTCGCGTTTGCCGACCTTCTCGCGTGCGCCCTCGATGAAGGCCAGGACCTCGGCCTTGCTCGGCAGGGCGCCCTCGTGGCGTTGTCCATTCGGGCGTTGATCAATCGATCGGGAGGCGTCACCGCGGCCGGAGGGCTTTGGCTTCGACGGGCGTTTTGGCTTTGACATGCCCCTCCCTAGCAGATTTGCCCTGACCTGAGTAGGTGGGGTGAGGATGTACAAATCGAGGCGGCGCGATCAATCGCCTGCAACGTTTCGCCTCGAAACGCTCCCCGAGCGAGCGGTTCATTTGAAAAATGCGGTTGCTGCGTTATGGTCGCCAGCTGAGTTCATCCAGATAAAACCATCGGATTTCACAATGGCCTTTGCCGATACTCTGAAGACACTGCCTGGCGTCTCGCACCTCGCCGCGCTGCAGCTGATCGATGCCGTCAGCGGCGACGTTGTCGCAACCATCGAGCACAAACCGGGCCAGATCGGCTCGTTGGCCGTCTATAACCACTTGCTGCAGACTTTCGGCGCCATTACGCCGGTGGCCGCCGCACGCGGTCTCGACCTCTATGGCGAGCACAGCACCGACGCCCGCGCCAATCCCGGCAAGCATCCAAACGTCGATCGTCTGATTGCGCTCTGCGCCAGCGGTAAGACGCTGCGCGCGAAAGCGATCCCGGCTGGCGCAGTATAAGCAGCTAAACGGCGCACCAACTGGATGCGCCGGCCGCATGCTCAACGCAGGAGAGTCACTGCAATTCGATGGCTGCTTCGCGTAAGGCAGCTTTCCACGCGTCGTGCTGGGTGTTCAGGTAGCTGGCGGCCTCGGCCGGCGTGGACGACTGCGGCACGACGCCGTGTTGCTGCATTTGCTCGCGCACTTGAGGCTTGGCGACGGCAGCAACGACGGCCTTGTTCATGCGTTCAACAATCTCTGCCGGCAGGCCGGCTGGGCCGACCAGGGCGAAATACGCCTCGAACGGGAACTTTGGCTGGCCCGCCTCGACAACCGTGGGAACATCGGGCAACAGCGGATGACGAACGGCGGTCGAGGCTGCCAGGGGGCGAAGCTTTCCGTCCTTGACGTGTCCAAATACGGACGTCGTGGTGCCGATCATGAACTGCACCCGGCCCGACAGCAAATCGACGATGACATCAGGTTCGGACTTGTAGGGGATCGATACGATTTCGAGGCCATTTTGCTTGGCGAAGAGGCCCGTGCCGATGATGCCAAAGGTATGGCCGGTGCCGGAGTTGAGGACGCCGGGATTGGCTTTGCAATAGGCGACGAGTTCCGCAAGCGACTTGGCCGGAATGCTCGGGTGGACCACGAGGAACAACGTGTTGAATCCGACCAGCGAGACCGGCGTGAAATCCTTCTCGGCGCTGTAGGGCGGCACTTTGCGCATGTTTGGCGCCACGGAGAGGGCGCTGTTGCTGGAAAACAGGAACGTATAGCCATCGGGCGCCGACCGCTGCACCTCGATGCCCGAGAGCGAGCCATCGGCGCCGGGCTTGTGGATGACGACAACCGCTTGGCCGAGTTGCGACGTCACGTCTTGTGCGAGAATGCGGGCGAGAGCGTCACTGGCCGAGCCCGGCCCGAACGAGACGACGAACTTGATCGGCTTTGAGGGCCACGCCTGCGCAAACGCTGGGGCGTAAGGCCAGAGATGCAGTGCGGTGAGCACAATCGCGGTGCCCACGGCCATCAAGAGCTTATGCACGATTGTCCCTCCCTCGATTTTTGCTTCCACGATTGTTGTTCCGTGGTGCGGCGTTTTCCGGTGGCGGCCAGCCTCGCCATCGCGCGGTGTGCCCGTCCCTGCCAGTTCTCAGCCTGCCGCCTGCAAACACGGTCGGTCAAGTAAAACCAGACCAGAAAACCAGATCGGCAAGGCGCGGCCTAAAATCCCCGGCGCGAGACAGTGTCGCGAGCCAATCGGTGCAGGCTTGGCTCAGGCATAAACCCAATTCGACGCTGCGCGCACGGTACTTTGGTCGGAGCGGAGCAGAAAATCGGCGATGGTGATGTTGGTGCCGCGGTCGCGCAGCAGCGGCGCGTGCCCCTGCCCACGAACGCCGAGCACTTCGAGGCCCTGATGTCGTGCCCGCATCTGCTCCAGAGTGGTCTGGCTCAGGATATCCGAAAGCTCGCCGCGGAGGGCCAGAACCGGCAGCCGCGCCAGCGCGTCGAACTGCGGCCAGAGCGAGGGGATTTCACCTGGCGAGATGGCAATCGACTTGCCGAGGTTCTGGTCGTAAGCGTGCACGGGCTGGCCGTGTTCCTCGTTGAACCATTGCCGGGCGATGTCGTCCCAGTGGTGTTCGGGGATTGCTGGGAATTGGCGCTTATTGAGATCGCGCACGAGGGCGCTGGCCTCCAGCCAGTTCGCCGGCAATGGGACGCCCCCGACGTAGGCCACGATGCGCAACAGTCCCTCACGCTCGATGACGGGACCGATATCGTTCAGAATGACGGCGCCGAGGCTGGCAGGCCGCATCGTCGCCATCTGCATAGCGAGGAGACCACCGCGCGAGGTGCCGATGACCGCGACGTTGTGCAACCCGGCGAGCGTCATGAAATCAAGGACGTCGAGCACCTCGTGCTGCAGCGTGTAGTTGCGCCAGTCCGGATCGCTCGCCGAGCGGCCGCGGCCGCGATAGTCGACCGCGTAGACGTCCCGCGCCGAGGGATTGGCCGGGTCGGTCATGAACGTCGCAAGCTCGTGGAAATCGCGGCTGTTGCGGGTGAGGCCGGGCAGACAGAGCAAGGGCCTGCGAACCGCTGTCAGGCCTGTGGGCGCTGGATAGTGCCGCGCGTAGAGCCGCAGGCCGTCGCGGCTCGTAAAGAAGATATCCGCCCAAGTTTTCTGGCTGATCGGCGCCGCCATCGGCAGTCGTCCCCCCTCGTTTGCTTGCTGGAAGGGATTAGCGGCTTCGGGGCCTTGCGGCAAGGCGTTGCGCTGACAAGGCATTGGCGACCGGCGCCACGGCGCATTCCGGCGGTGGCAGTCCCGGCGCGTATTCGAGCGGGTGGCCCGTCAAACGTCCAGGAGGTTATTCCGGCTGAGCAGCTCCAGCATAGTGGCAGCACTCCGGGTGCGGTGCTGGAAATGCAGGTCGAAGGCTTTCTGGCCGTCACGTTGGCGGATCGCCTGAAGAATGGCGGCGTGGTCGCGGTTGGAGGCGGCAGACAGCGTTCGCAGGGACCGGGTGACGTGGCGGACACGCCGCATGCGGTCCCAGAGCCCATGTACGATTTTGCGCAACGGCTCGTTGCCGCATTCCGAAACAAGGATTTTGTGGAACGCCTCGTCACCATCGATCCAGGCGGCGAGCTCGCGGTGCTCCAACGCCTGTTCCATAGTCCGGTGGGCCAGCTCCATCAGGGCAAGGCCATCCGGTGCCACACCGTGCTCGGCCAGCCGCCGGGCCGCTTGCGCCTCCAGCATGGCCAGCACCTCGTACACGCCCGCAAGCTCGTCGATCGAGAAGCATCGGATCAGAATGCCGTGCCGCGGCCGGATTTCGACGAGCCCGTCCTCGGCGAGCCGGATCAGGGCCTCGCGGGTGGGTGTACGGCTGATTTTCAACATCGCGGCCAACTCGTCCTGCATGAACGAATGGCCGGCGGCCAATTCATTGCAGTTTATCCGCCGCTTGAGCTCGGCGTAAGCGTGGTCCGTGGCGTTCACTGTGGCGTCTCGGAGCTTGGCCGGCCGTTTGAGCGTCGCGGCGAGATGGATGTTAATCTGATGCTTCATATGCGAAGCCATACCGGGACTGTGGCGCACCTTCAGTGACGTACGTCACAGTTATAGTTCAAGAAGCCCATACTTGGAGATGTCCGGAACCGGCTCTGACGATGCATGCATGCATTCGTTTGGGAGAACGAGCTTCGCACTGAAATGGCCAAGGGTGATTTCCGGCTGATGGCGTGGCTGCTATCCCGGTGCTGCGGCTTTGGGTTGGATACCGAGGGACGGGCAGAAATGGCAGTTGCCGAAAACCACCAGCTTGGGGCTCAACCATCGCCGCGGCAGGGAGCCGAACTCGCGCTTGTCGGGATGTTGATCGCGACCACCAGCCTGTCGCAATTTTTTCGCGCGTCGACAAACGTCATCGGACCGGAGTTGATCCGCGACCTCGCGTTGACGCCGGCCATGCTCGGGTTTGCCAATGCCTGTTTTTTCTGGGCGTTGCTTGCGATCCAGGTGCCGGTCGGCATTCTGTTTGATCGCATCGGCGCCCGCGTCACCGTGGTGGCTTTGGCGGGGCTGGCGGTCATCGGTTGCCTGATGCACCAGACGGTGACGGACGGGACAGGCCTGGCGGCAGCGCGTTTTCTGCTTGGGCTTGGCCACGGCGGCAGCTTCATGGCCACCGTTTTCCTCATCTCTCGGTGGTATTCGAGGGCGCGCTGGAGCACGGCGCTGTCGTGGGTGTTCGCGTTAAGCATGATTGGGATTGCCTGTGCCGGAACCCCGATGGCGATGGCGGCGGCCGCGTTCGGCTGGCGCGCGGTCTTTCTGGGCGTGGCGTTGGTCCAGGCGCTCGTCGGCCTCCTGTTTTTCTTTATGGTCCGCGACGACCCGCCGGGCAAGGTGGTCCCGCTGCGCCCGCCCGAGGGTTGGATCGAGGCCGCACGCGGATTTCTGACGATCCTTCGGTTGCCGGGTTTGCTGCGGGTGCTGGCGTTGCAGACGGTTGCCTACGCCGTGCTCGCGACCATGATGGGCTTGTGGGCGGGGCCCTATCTCCATGATGTGCACGGGCTGACGGTCGTCGAGCGCGGCAATGTGCTGATCCTGATGGCGATCGCGCAGACGTTTGGCGTGCTGATCTATGGCCCGTTGGATCGCCGCTTCAATACGCGGAAAGGTGTCGCCGCGACCGGCGCGGCACTGACGATTGCCGTGCTGCTGGCGTTGGCGTCGATGCCGCGCCCACCGCTCGCACTGGCGATCGGGCTGCTGGCGCTGCTATCGGCGGTTTCTGCCTATGGCGTCGTGGTCGTCTCGCATTGCCGGGCGTTCTATCCAGAGGCGCTGGCGGGGCGAGGCGCGACAACGGCTAATATGGCGCAACTCCTGGGCTGCGCCTTGATGCCGATGGGTACCGGGCTCATCGCCGGACTTTGGCCGGTTGGCGTGCCGGGATTTTCCCCCATCGCCTACCAGTGGATTTTTGCTAGCATCGCGCTATCGCTGGTGGCCGGTCTCGCGATTTATCTCGGTTCACGCGACATCCCGCCAGGAGATCACGGCACGCCGTTGCATCCAGACGGGGCCACAACAAGCAATGGCAAGGAGACGACCCATGCGTGAGCGGCTGACAGTGGCGAAGACGATGCCCGAGGATGCAGCTAAGGCCGCACTCGCAGGCCGGGTGTGGCGGCCGGATGTGAATGGGCCGTCGGTCGTCGCCATCCGCGGGGGCAATGTGGTCGACATCACGGCGACTGTAGCCACCATGCGCGATCTCTGCGAGCGGCCGGACGCGGCAAAGATCACGCGCGAGGCGCTCGGCGAAAGTATCGGCACCCTCGACGCGATGCTGCTGAACACGCCCGAGGCCACGCGGGATCCGAAACAGCCCTGGCTGCTGGCGCCAGCGGACCTGCAGGCGGTCAAAGCCGCCGGCGTGACCTTCGCGCGCTCCATGCTCGAGCGGGTGATTGAGGAACAGGCGAAGGGCGCGCCGGAAAAGGCCTTGGCTATTCGCGGTCAGGTGGAAAAGCTGCTCGGCGGCGATCTGCGCAAATTAAAGCCCGGCTCGGCGCAGGCGCTGGCCTTGAAGCAGACGCTGATCGAGCAGGGGGCCTGGTCACAGTATCTCGAAGTCGGGATCGGCGAGGACGCGGAAATTTTCACCAAGGCGCAGCCAATGTCGGCGGTTGGCCACGGCATGGAAGCGGGGCTGCATCCACGCTCCACCTGGAACAATCCGGAGCCTGAAGTGGTACTGGTCGTTTCGTCCAAGGGAACCATCGTTGGCGCCACGCTCGGCAATGACGTCAACCTCCGGGATTTCGAGGGACGCTCGGCGTTGCTGCTTTCGAAAGCCAAGGACAACAATGCGTCCGCCGCCATTGGGCCATTCGTGCGGTTCTTCGATCAAGGCTTCTCACTCGATACGGTGCGCCGCATGGATGTGCATCTCACGGTCACGGGCGACGATGGCTTCGAGATGACCGGCACATCCTCCATGACCGAGATCGCGCGCGATCCGGCCGACCTCGTTGGCGAGCTGATCGGCAAGACGCACCAATACCCTGACGGCGCGGTGCTCTATCTCGGCACCATGTTCGCGCCGACCAAGGATCGCGGCGCCAAGGGCCAGGGCTTCACGCACAAGGTCGGCGATGTCGTGACGATCCATGCGCCGGCGCTGGGCGCCCTCGTCAACCGTATGGTGCACGCCGACAAGGCCCAGCCCTGGACGTTCGGCACGGGCGACCTCATGCGTAATCTGGCCCGGCGCGGGGTGTTGTCATGACATCCGCTATCAACGCCTCCGTGGCCGACATCACTGCCCGCCTCCGCGCCGCCATGGCTGCTGTCGCCAACGGCGACGTCACTGACATCAAGGCGCTCTATTCGCATTCATCCGAAGCCACGAGCTTCTATGGCTGGGGTGGCTACGAGAAGGGCTGGGACGCGGTTTCCAAGCGCTGGGATTGGGCGGGCCAACAATTCCAGGGCGGCAGCGTCAGTTATGAGAACGTGACGACGGTCGTGACGCCGGACCTGTTCTATCTGACCGACATCGAAACCTTCGCGAACCAGCGCATGGCGGGGGTCGACGGGCTCACGGGCTGGTCGAACCGCGTCACGCACATCTTCCGGCGCGAGGCGGGTGCGTGGCGTCTCCTCCACCGGCACGGCAACCGGCTCGAAGGTCAATACGAGCCGAAGACGAAGCTCATCTCCTCTCCCCGTTGCCGCACGTGACGGGGCGAGGGGCCGTAGTCGGAGACACGCCTCCGGCATGATGTGATGGTCGGCGACAAACACATCTGAAAGGACAACCAACAT
>JANXRM010000449.1 GCA_025353015.1 Hyphomicrobiales bacterium | reverse complement strand
GAAAGGCTCGCTCTTCATTCAGGCTGACAATCTCAAAGCGTCGGCGGCCTTTGGTGAGGATGTCCAAACGGCCGTCCGGGTATTCGCGAAGCACGCGATCGATCGTTGTGTCGAAGCCCGGCTTGATCGACGCCCGGTCGGGCACGAGGCCGGCCTCAGCCATTGCGCGCTCACCGGCATCCATCTCGAACAGCTCGCCCGTGAACGGCCAGATCGCAGCGAGTGCGGCGATCATCCGGCTTCGGCTTTCGTCCGTGCCGTCGCCAAGCCGGATCACCCACTCCGACGCGTGCCGCACATGATAGGTCATTTCCTTGACGGCCTTTGCGGCGATGTCAGCCAAGTCCGGCTGCGGCGAAAGCATCAGCGCTGCGTAATAGGGCTGCAGAAATGCCGCGACCACGAGCTGCCGCCCCAACGTAAAGGCAAAGTCGCCGCGCGGTTGCTCCACGAGCAGAACATTGCGGAACGCAGACGCATCGCGGAAATACGCGAGTTGGTCTTCGTCGCGGCCTTTGTCCTCGACCCGAGCCGCCAGCTGGTAAAAAAGCCGTGCCTGGCCGATCATGTCGAGGCCGAGGTTCGAGAGCGCGATATCTTCCTCAAGTGATGGCGCCTTGCTCGACCATTCCGACAGGCGATGGCCAAGGACGAGCGCATCGTCCCCAAGGGCGAGCGCGAACGTCGCGAGTATCAGATCAGCCATGGAACCACGGTTTCGAGTTGGGGGCGCAGGTTTCAATCATTTTGCCGAAAAGCGGGGCCGCCGCCCTTACAAATGGCCCACGTCCTCGGGCACCTCGTAGAACGTCGGATGGCGATAGATCTTCGACGATGTCGGCTCGAAAAACTCGTCCTTGTCGGCGGGGTCTGAGGCAATGATCGCGCCGGATGGGACCACCCATATCGACACGCTTTCGCCCCGCCGCGTGTAGACGTCACGGGCCGCCTGTAGGGCCAGCGTCGCATCCGGCGCGTGCACAGAGCCGCAGTGCCGGTGCGGCATGCCCGACCGGCTGCGGATGAAGACTTCCCAGATTGGCGAGAGATTTTCGCTCATCGTTTTGATCCTTCACTTCTGCGGGACGCTTCTGTCAGAAAATTCTGCCGGTCTGGCAAAGGCCCGCGCATTTCGACGCGGACCGGCCTCGACCGTTGTACCGGCCCTTTCGGTTTGCCAGTATCGCGCGCAACTTGATCGGGGGCCAACTTTGCCACCAACCGGACACGATGGGGAGCAGAAACATGAGCGGTGAACGCCTGAAGCAAGCGGTTGGAAGCGCCGCCGGCCGGATTGACAGCCTCGCGGTCGAGGATGCCATTCGCGGGCGCCAGTCGATCCGCGCCTATCTCGAAAAACCCGTACCGCGGGATGTCATCACCCGCGTACTGGCAACGGCGGGGCGGGCGCCATCCGGCTCCAATATCCAGCCGTGGAAGGTCTGGGTCGTCGAGGGCAAGCCGCTGGCTGAACTGACGGCCGAGATCCTGGCCACGTACGACACGTCAGGTGAAGGCACGCGCGAGTACAATTACTATCCCGTGACATGGCGCGAGCCCTATCTCGCGCGCCGCCGCGCCTGCGGCTGGGGGCTTTATTCCACCATGGGGATCACGCGCGAGGACAAGGCCGGCATGCATGCCCAGCGCCGGCAGAACTTCAACTTCTTCGGCGCGCCGATGGGCCTCGTTTTCACCATCGACCGGGACATGGAAACCGGCTCTTGGCTCGACTGCGGTATGTTCATCCAGACGGTCATGATAGCCTGCCGCCAGTTCGGACTGGAAACCTGCCCGCAGGCCGCCTTCGCGAATTTCCAGGAGATCATCCGCCGCCGGTTCGCAATCCCGGACGGCGAAATGGTCATTTGCGGCATGGCCATCGGCTATCCCGATCCCGCCGCCAAGGTGAATTCGTTCCGCACGGAGCGGGAGCCCGTCGAAAATTACGTGCGCTTCGTCGAATGAATGGCGATAGAGCCTGCTGGCGCACAATGGAAAAGGCGCGCCGGGGTAGCCCCGACGCGCCTTTCAATTCAGAACCGCTGACCGCAATCAAGTATCGATGCTGTCGCTGCTGCTATCGCTGCTGTCATTGAAACTAGCGTCGGTATTGCCAGGATCGTTGTTGTCTTCGCTCTGGTAGTTGTAGTCCTGCGTCGGCTCGACCGCAGGCTGTTCGGCCTGATTAACCGCATATGGCGAGCTTTCCGCCGAGTCGGTGTTGCGGTGACCGGAGGCATGCGCACCGCCGCCCATCATGTCGCGAATGGCGCCGGCTGCCAGCATGCCGCCAGCAACGCCTGCCGCCGTCGTCATGGCCGATTTCATGAAGCCGCCACCGGCCGGTTGCTGCTGCATGGGCGCCTGTTGGGCATACCCCTGCTGGGGAGCGTAGCCGCCACCCATCGGCGCCTGCTGCGGGGCCTGCCGCTGCTGGCCCCAGGGGCTGCCGCCTTGCTGTGGCGCTTGACCGAAGCCTGAACTGCGGCCGCTGACCGGCACGCTTTGAGCTGGCGCCGCCGCCTTGCCGCCGCCGAAAAGGCCGCCAAGGAAGCTGCCACCGCCTGCGGGCTGGCGTTGCGGCGCAGCCAATGCCGCCTGCAGATCAGCAACCTGGGCTTCGAGGTCCTGGATGCGATTGCCGGACTCCTGCAGCGCATTTTCTTGCACCAGAACGGACTGCACGAGCTTGTAAGCCGCGTCCGGCGTGGCCCGGACCGCTTGCTGAATGAGTGCGTCGGCCTCCCGGTCCTTATCGACGGGGCCGAACGAGCGCATGCGCTCGAACAGGTCAGTGATCAGCTGGCGTTCATCTGGCGACATGTCGGTCTCCGGTTGTGCTTGGCGCGTGGGCTCGACGTCAGCCCGTATGTTGGGTGTGCGGCGCCACGACGCAATAGCCAAAATGTATTGCCCAACTATGAATTATTTAGAACATAACTAGAACACGGCGCCGCGCGCGGCCACCGGCCAGACACTTTCGACGCGGGGCGCCAAACTGTTCATGCCACGAATGCCGACATACCAGTCGTGCAAGTTGATCGTCGGGTCACAGTGGCCGGGAATGAGCAACACCTTGTCACCCAGCTTGGGGCGCTCGTTGCACGCCGTCAAATTCAGGCTGCCATGCTCGTCCGAAGGACGTTCATAGAGCGCGCCGGCGAAGCCCGGCACTCCGGGGGGACCTGAATCGAACGAAAATGATTTGAGCCCGGCATCGACCACGGCGCGCTCGGCAATCGGCATGCTCATGACCGTGGCTTGCACGAAGAGCGCATGTTCGAACGTGTCGAACGCCAGTCCGTCAGCACGCTTGTTGCGCGCGTAGTCCGCATCCATGAAGCAGTAGGAGCCCGCCTGCAACTCGTTATAGACGCCGCTGGCAGCCTCCAACTCGAAGGTGCCGGTGCCAGCCCCGCCGACGACGGCACAGTCGAGGCCTGCCTCGCGCAGAAGATCGACGGTCAGCCGGGTTTTCTCGATCGCGCCCTTGATGGCGGTGCGGCGCTCGTCCATGGTCCGCAGATGCTGCGCGCGCCCGTGATAGGCCTGCAGCCCCGCGAAACGCAGCCCTTTTTCGCGGGCAACGAGTTGGGCCAAACCAACCGCCGGTCCGCCCGGCTCGATGCCGCACCGGGCAGCACCGACGTCGATTTCCACCAGCACGCCGATCTCGACCCCGGCCTTGCGCGCGGCGGCGGCCAATCCTTCGATCGCCAAAGGATTGTCGACGGCCACCATGACCCGGGCCTGATGCGCCAGCGCCGCCAGCCGGTCGAGCTTGCGCGCGCCCACCACCTCGTTGGAAATGAGCACGTCCGGAATGCCGCCCTGCACCATAACCTCGGCTTCCGAGACCTTCTGGCAGCACAACCCCACCGCGCCGAGCGCCATTTGCTTCAACCCGACGATGGGCGACTTGTGCGTCTTGGCGTGCGGCCTGAGCCGGACCCCGGCTTTCGCGACGGCATCGGCCATGCGTTTCAGATTTCGCTCGAAGGCGTCGAGATCGACGATCAAGGCCGGCGTATCGACATCGGCGAGCGGCATTCCAGGCGAAGCGGGGGGCAATTGCGGCATCAGCGGGTCTCCTCGGGGGCAACTTCGCAGGTTTGCCCCCTGCCAGCAATGGCGCGGCAAACCGCCCTTGCCAAAGGCCCGTACAATCACCGCCGCTTGATGTTCGAGGCGGCCGTTTTCGTGTAAACATCGCATTGTGCGCTGCACCCCAACGTCACACAACCCTATCGGGAGTTTCAGAATTCCGCCCGACGCGCCGACATCATCAGCGACTGACGTCGCCCGGCAGGACGCGTTGCAGCAGGAGATGCCGCAGCATGTCCTGGCCGGGCTGCAGGCGTCGGGGCAAGCCGTGCCGGCCCAAGACGAGGCGAACCCGGATGGGCTGGACCCCGAGCTGTCGGTCTTGGCATCAGGCGAGCGCGCCGCGCCGGGGCACGATGACAAGCGTTTTTTCTACGCCCTTGCTGTCGCAATCACAGCCCATCTGCTCACATTCGGCGTGGCGATCGGAGCGTTCGACGGACTAATTCCTGAATTCGTGGGGTCCCCACCCGCCCAAGAGGCCAGAACGTCCGAGCCAAAGCCTTTCGGCGATGAAAAAGGCGCCATCGACGGTGTCGCCGCCGAAGTCATCGATGCCGACGAGTTCGACAAGAAGTACATCTCGTTCAAGTCCGGCCGCGATGTGGCGGACATGGAACCGGCCGAACAGGCTTCGAAGCAAACGACCGTCAAGCCTGAGCCCTTGCCCGTCGACGTCGAGAGCCCTGTCGACAAAGGCCCGGGTGATGAGCCGCTTCCCGCGAAGAAAACGCCGGAAAAGCCCAAACAGGCCCAGCCGCAAAAGCCGCAGAAGCCCGCCGAGTCCGTTCTGTCCGAGGCCGATATCGCGGAGCTGTTGGCGGATAGCACGCGCGACATTCAGGGCGGCATCACAGCGACTGCGCGCGCGGGCGAGGCGGCATTGGGAACCGCCAGTCCTTATGTGCGCGGCGTGATCCGGCTGCTGAAACAGAACATGCCGAAGATGCCGCGCATGAAAGGCAAGGTGACGGTCCAGCTGGTCGTCGGCCTCAATGGCGAGTTGGAGGGCGTTCGCATTTTCCAAAGCAGCGGTAAGCCCGAACTCGACCGCATGGTCATCGAGAGCATCGCCGCCACGCGGTTCCCGAAACCGACCAAGGAGACAACACCGCGCGAGCGGATGTTCCAGATCTCCTACGACTACAATTGATCGCCCAGTGATTGCTCCATGGTCGCCTGCACGGCTCAAAACGTGTACGCGAGGCGCATGCCCTCGTCGATGGCGCGCATCGCGTCGAGTTCGGCAGCCTTCGCAGCACCACCGATGAGATGCGCTTTCACGCCTTTTTCGGCCAACACATCATAGAGGCCGCGTTCGCTTTCTTGGCCCGCACAAATGACGATGGTGTCGACGGGCAAGACCTTGTCATCGGTGCCAACCGTGATGTGCAGACCCGCGTCGTCGATGTGGCGATAGGTGACGCCGGTCATCTGCGCGACCTTCCGCTTCGCCAGCATCAGCCGGAGGATCCAGCCGGTCGAGACACCCAGCCCGCGTCCCATGCGGCCGGGCTTTCGCTGTAGCATGACGATCTCGCGGAGTGGTGCTTCGGTGGCAGGTGCAATGAGCCCACCTTTCTCTGTGTTGGCCGGGTCGATACCCCATTCGGCAAGGAAATGCCGGGGATCCATCGCTTGATCGGGCGGCGGCGAGGACAGGAATTCCGCCACGTCGAAGCCAATGCCACCGGCGCCGATGATCGCGACGCGTTTGCCCGCCGAAGCCCTGCCCGACAGAATTTCGACGTAGGACACGCACGAGGGATGGCGCACGCCCGGAATGTCCAGGTGACGCGCCGAAACGCCGGTCGCGATCACCACCTCGTCGAATTGAGCGAGTTCGTCGGTGGTTGGCCGTGTCGCGGTTTTGACTGAAATGCCATGCTTGTCGATCAAGCGGCGCCAATAGCGGATGGTCTCGTCGAACTCCTCCTTTCCCGGCACATTGCGCGCAAGATTGAGCTGTCCGCCGATCCGAGACTGTGCCTCGAACACCGTGACCTGATGACCGCGCGCGCCGGCTGTCGTCGCGCAGGCGAGCCCGGCGGGCCCAGCACCGACCACGGCAACGCGCTTTTGCACCATCGGCAACGGCTGGTCGAACTCGATCTCGCGGCCAGCCTTCGGATTGACGAGGCAGGTCGCGACGCGGCCCGAGAAGATATAGTCGAGACAGGCTTGGTTGCAGGCGATGCAGACGTTCACCTCGTCCGTGCGCCCGCCGCGCGTTTTGGCGATGAATTCGGGATCGGCGAGCCAAGGCCGCGCCATCGAGACGAGATCGGCTTCGCCCGAGGCCAGGATGCGCTCGGCCACGTCGGGCGTCGAAATGCGGTTCGACGCGATCACCGGAATTTTGACAGCGTCCTTCAGCCGGCGGGCGGCGAAGGTCCACATTCCCCGCGGCACTTTCTGTGCGATCGTCGGTACGCGTGCCTCGTGCCAGCCGATCCCCTGATTGATGATCGTGGCGCCAGCTGCCTCCACGGCCCGGGCCTGAACCGCGATCTCGTCCGACGTGAGGCCGCCCTCCACCAGATCGATCGAGGAAATGCGGTAGATGACGATGAAATCGGCACCGACTTTGGCGCGCACTCGGCGCAGGATTTCGACAGGCAATCGCAAGCGGTTCTCAAGGCTGCCGCCCCAGTCATCGCTGCGATCGTTGGTGCGCAGCGCTGTAAATTCGTTGATGAGATAGCCTTCGCTGGCCATCACCTCGACACCGTCATAACCGGCATCGCGGGCGAGTGCGGCGCACGTGGCATAGTCCTCGATCGTGCGCTCGATGTCGGCCGCGGTCATCCGGCGCGGCGCCTTCGGGTTGATCGGCGACGCCAACGTCGATGGGGCCACCGACGTGCCATGCGTGGCGTAGCGTCCGGCGTGCAGGATCTGCAGTGCGATTTTACCGCCAGCCTGACGCACGGCCTCCGTGACGGAGCGGTGCTCATGCAGATGTCCGTGTTCACTCAGCACCGGCCCGTTCGGCTCGAGCAGGCCCTCGCCGTTCGGCGAAAAACCACCTGTGATGATCAGTGCAGCACCTCCCCGCGCCCGCTCGGCATAAAAGCGGGCCACGCGCTCGGCCGGACGGTCCAGCGTTTCCAGCCGCGTGTGCATGGACCCCATGATCGCCCGGCACGACAACTTTGTGAAACCGAGGTCGAGGGGGCTGAGAAGATGGGCATAGGCGTTCATTGCGGGCACTGGCTCCAAACGGCTGGACGGGCGGGATGCATGCCTAGCACAGCGAGGAAGGCCACGACCACAGATGCCCCTCGACACATCAGGATCTCGGCGCGGCGACACCGTGCGGGACACCGCTGAGGCTGGTCCCTACTTCCTCAGCATCTGCGGCAATTCGTCGGGCGTCCGGAACAATTGCCACCGTGCGGCTTCGATGCCGGCGAACACCTTGGCGAAACGAGCATCGTCCGGTTTTGCATTGGTTACGTTGCGAATGAAAACGCGCTCTATGCGGGCTGGATAACGGCGCTGGAAATCGGCATAGATCTCGGGGTCCTTCTCGCCACTATCACCAATCAGGACGAATGTACGCTCCGGGTAATCCCGCAGCAGGGCTTCGATTTCCGGCGGCTTGTTTTTGGTCAGATCGGCGAACAAGTACTGAATCGAGGTATCGGTAATCCGCGCTTTTTTGAGTGCCAGCGTGGCGGCCGGAAAGCCTGCATCCTGCAGAAACGCCGCCAACGGGGCATAGAGATGCCAGGGACTAGACGAGATGAAATGCAGCCGCGCACCTTCCGAAGCCCAGGTCTGATAGAGGTTGGCCATCCCCGGCACCGCCTCGAACGGCTTGACGAACGTCGCCTCCAGCATTCTCCGGCGGTCGAGTACATTGGTGATTTTTACCGTGTCGTCGATGTCGGAAATGATCGATCGTCCTTGCCGGGCAATCAGCAGAACGGTGCCGGTGAACGGTTGCACATGACGCGGCGGCAGCACGGCGGCATAGCTCAACAGACCGTTCGCCGCCGCTAGCGCCGGATCATCAGCGGGAACATCGATTGTTCCGGAGAAATGTCCATCGCCGCCCGATTGCGGCAACACCAGCGTCCGACCGGCAATCGCCACCGCAACCTGCCGGCCAGCCTTGTTGGCGCCGAGCAGTTGATTGATGCGATCCTCGAAGCGCATGGCGTCCGCGCGTTCAGGCACCACGCCAAAGCCGGTCTTCAATCCTTGCGCGATGATGGCCTTGCGCACATGACTATGGACGGGGAGATAGACACGGCCATCGATGGGAATCCGCCACATGCGGCCGTCCGGCGAAAGCTGGCCAGCCGTCGTGAAAAATTCAATCCGCTCACCAGCTTCAATTCGCGAAACAGCTGCAGATATAGCCGGTTGCTGGCCTTGAGCCAGTTGCGCTGACGCGGGCAACACACCACCTTCGCTTGCCGTGAGCCCCAGAACGAGCAGCAGCGCGAACGATCTCAGCGCCAAGCAGGTGCGCACCGTCATGGCCTGCACACGACCAATTTCGCCAAACACATGTGACAAGCGTGTGCGCGACACGTCAGGCATCCATTGACCAGGTTCGAGACAACGCGCCGCACGTTGCCGGTAAGACCGGACGAACGCAAGTGGCGATGCCGACCGTCCTTACCACGGCGATGATTGTGCCCGCGCTGGGGCCTGTTAATGCGCCCGCCCGGCCTGCTGCAGAGATTGCAACGCCTGGGCCAGTGAACTTGGTGTCACGGCATTTTCTTGCTTAACGTTCTCTGCGACCGCGACGCCGGCACCCGCATCGCCCTCCGTGTCGATATCGCTGTCGGCGTCGGCGTCCTTATCGGCAACCGCGCCGGCCTCGAGCCGGGCATCATCGGGCGGTGACGCAGCATTGATTGGCGCATCGCCCTTACTGGTATCGCCGTCGGAATCAGCATCCAGATCATCAGCTGCAAAAAGATCGTAGGCGATATCGAGAGCCTCCAGGACTCCGGAGACCATGTCCAGCAACGGCCCAACCTCGACGGCGCCCGCCAGCTTGTAGCTATCGGTCACCTTGAGCGCATCGAAGCGCGGCAGCGTCCCCGCCTCGTCGCCCAGCACGCCGCGGCTGCGCAAGAATGCCAGCGGGTCGTCGCCAGACAGGAACCTCTGTTCGGCATTGTCGCCGAACTGATCGATGATCGCGAGCAGGCTGTCCGATTGCGACACGATGAGTTGCAACACGGGCCGCATTTGCGCCTCGAGCCGCGGCAACTCCGATGCGCGCCGCCGGGCCTGCAGAACACGCGCGATCACGGCCGCCTCGAAGCGGGCCAGTCGCGCCACGTAGGCCGGCAGCGCATCGATCGCGCCGTCCGCAGCTTCCCGGTCAGCTTCGGCCAGCAACGTCTGCGCCATCAGATCTTCGCCCGCAGCCAACGCCGCATCGAGATGATCGGCCAGCAGGTAAATTCCCGGATCGGGTGCCGGTTTGAATGCGGACATGGGAACAGCTCCTCAACAATCACGAAACGGACGGCAGCCATCGGCCATCGCTGATATTTTGTTCGGGGTCGTCAGCTCAGTGCGCGCGGTGCGAGCAACAGCACCGTATTCAGCGCCGTATTGAGATCCGTGCCACGGCCAGCCAGCCATTTGCCGAGCGGCGACGAGAAGGCAGCTAACCAGCGGGCACGGTTGTCGCCCTTGGCAGCAATAGCAGCCAGGCTCGATGCAATCGTCACATCCGAAATCTCATCGTCGATGTCGAGCCGCAAGCGCAGCAATTCGATGACATCGAGATCCTCGTCGTTCTCATCGATCTCGATGAAATCGTCGGCATCGCCTTCGCCGCGCCGGAGGCCGGAAGCCTGCGCCGTCATCAGGTCGATCGTGATCGTTGGTTTGGTGGTCATGCGACACACTCCTTGCGCTGATTTCACAAACACGCCGACGCGACTGCACCTTCGTCATCCCGGCGCCAAGCGACGGCGCAGCCGTCGTCTCGGGAATTCGGCCGGGATCCACGCGCGTCTCCGTATTGCGCAACGCTGCAACACGGATCAACGCTTACGTTCCTCGAACTCTGTCGTGGGTCCCGACCGTCGATGCGGAGCATCGCTCCGCGATGACGCCGGGATGACGTTGGATTCGGAACGATTGAATAAACCCTCAACTGCACCCGCTGGTCCCGCCGCAGGTGTCGCACTTGAGGCAAGTGCCGTTGCGCACGAGTGTGAAGTTGCCGCACTCGCGGCAGTCCTCGCCCTCGTAGCCGCGCACCTTAGCCTCGCGGCGCATCTCGGCCGCCGTCAACGTCGCCTGCCCCGTGACGGTCTGCACCGCAGGTTTGCCGAGCGGTATCTGCACCGTTTCGACGACCGCCGCTTGCGTCCGCATCATCTTGGTTTCCGACTTGGCGTAGGCCGTCGTGACCGTCTGCTGCATGACGGAGACCGAGTTTTCCTCGTCCACGTCCACGTCCATCTGCAGCGCGGTGTTGCCGCGCACAACGAACATGTTCGGCTGCAGGCCGCGCGTCAGGCCCTTCGACACGAACTTGGCGGCCGACATGGCCGACGGCGTTGCGTCTTCCAGCTCCTGGTCCGACGAACCGAGCCCGGTTTCACCGACGATTTCGCGCGGATCGACATGCGCCAGATCATTACGGCCGAGGTACGAGACGGCCAACTCGCGGAAGATGTAGTCGAGGATCGACGTGGCGTTCTTGATCGCCTCGTTGCCTTGCACCAGACCCGCCGGTTCAAAGCGCGTGAACGTGAACGCGTCCACGTATTCCTCGAGCGGCACGCCGTATTGCAGGCCCAACGAGATGGCAATTGCGAAGTTGTTCATCAACGAGCGGAAAGCAGCGCCCTCCTTGTGCATGTCGATGAAGATCTCGCCGAGCTGACCGTCGTCATATTCGCCCGTCCGCAGGTAGACTTTGTGCCCGCCGACCGTGGCTTTCTGCGTGTAGCCCTTGCGACGGCCCGGCATCTTCTGCCGGTCACGCACGCGCTCGATGATCCGCTCGACAATCCGCTCGGCTGCCACTGTCGCGCGCAGGTTGGCCGGCTTGTCGCTGGTCAATTGCTCGGTGATATCGTCGGCTTCGTCAACATCGTCGGACAGGATCTGCGAATTCAGCGGCTGCGAGAGTTTCGAGCCATCGCGGTAGAGTGCGTTGGCCTTCAGCGCCAGCTTCCACGAGAGCATGTAGGATGCCTTGCAGTCGTCGACCGTCGCGTCGTTCTGCATGTTGATGGTCTTCGAGATCGCACCCGAGATGAACGGCTGGCTCGCCGCCATCATGTGGATGTGGCTCGCTACCGACAGCGACCGCGTGCCCTTGCGGCCGCACGGGTTGGCGCAATCGAACACGGGTAGATGCTCCGCCTTCAGATGCGGCGCGCCTTCCAGCGTCATCGCGCCACAAACGTGCTCGTTGGCGGCCTCGATGTCCTTCTTCGAGAAGCCCAGCGCCACAAGCAGATCGAAGCCCGCATCATTGAGCTTCTCGGCCGGGATCTTCAGCGCCTTCAGGATGAACTCCTCGCCGAGCGTCCACTTGTTGCAGGCGAACTTGATGTCGAAGGCGCTCTTCAGGGCGCCATCGAGCTTCGCCAGTGCCGCGTCGGTGAAGCCCTTGGTCTTCAGCGTCGTGTGGTTGATGGCCGGCGCCTGCCGCAACGTGCCGTGGCCAACGGCATAGGCCTCGATCTCGGCGATTTCAGCCTCGCTGTAGCCTAGCGTGCGCAAGGCATCCGGCACGGCGCGGTTGATGATCTTGAAGTAGCCGCCACCGGCGAGCTTCTTGAACTTCACCAAAGCGAAGTCCGGTTCGATGCCCGTCGTATCGCAATCCATGACGAGACCGATCGTGCCGGTCGGCGCGATCACAGTGGCCTGCGCATTGCGGAAGCCGTGCGCCTGGCCGAGTTCGATGGCGCGATCCCAGGCGCGAGCGGCCGCGGCGATCAACGCCCGATCCTTGCACGAGCCATGATCGAGCGGTACCGGCTGGATCGCCAGCTTCTCGTAGCCGTCGCGATTGCCGTAGGCCGCACGACGGTGGTTGCGGATGACGCGTAGCATGTCGCCAGCGTTCGGCTCGTAGCCCGGGAACGGCCCGAGCTCGGCGGCCATTTCGGCGCTCGTCGCATAAGCGACACCAGTCATGACGGCCGAGATCGCACCGCAAATGGCGCGGCCTTCGGCGCTGTCGTAGGACAAGCCCGATGCCATCAGCAGGCCGCCGATGTTGGCGAAGCCCAGGCCCAGCGTGCGATAGCGGTACGAGCGCTCAGCGATCTGGCGGCTCGGGAACTGCGCCATCATGACCGAGATTTCGAGCACGATCGTCCACAGACGGCAGCAGTGCTCGAACGCGGCGACGTCGAAATTCCGGTCGGACTTGCGGAACGTCATCAGGTTCAGCGACGCCAGATTGCACGCAGTGTCGTCAAGGAACATGTATTCCGAGCAGGGATTGGACGCGCGGATCGGTCCCGACTTCGGGCACGTGTGCCAGTCGTTGATGGTCGTGTGGAACTGGATGCCGGGATCAGCCGACGCCCAAGCAGCGTGGCCGATTTTCTCCCAGAGATCGCGGGCTTTCAGCGTCTTGACGGGCTTGCCCGAAAGGCGCCCGGTGAGATGCCAGTCCTTGTCCTCGTCGACCGCGTTCAGGAACTCGTCCGTCACGCGCACCGAGTTGTTCGAGTTCTGGCCGGAAACGGTGAGATAGGCCTCGCTATCCCAGTCGGTGTCGTAGGTCGCGAAATCGATGTCCTTGTAGCCCTGCTTCGCGAACTGCACGATGCGCAGGATGTAGTTCTGCGGCACCTGATCGCGGCGGGCTTCCTTGATGGCGCGCTTCAGCGCCGGATTCTTCGCGGGATCAAAGCACGCATCGCCATCCGCTTCGCAATTGACGCAGGCGGTCATGACGGCCTTCAGGCGCCGCTGGCAGATCTTGGAGCCGGTGACGAGCGCCGCAACCTTCTGCTCCTCCTTCACCTTCCAGTCGATGTAGGCCTCGATATCGGGATGATCGACGTCGACGACGACCATCTTGGCCGCGCGCCGCGTCGTGCCGCCCGACTTGATCGCGCCGGCTGCCCGGTCGCCGATCTTTAGGAAGCTCATGAGGCCCGAAGAACGGCCGCCGCCCGAGAGCTTTTCATTCTCCGAACGCAGCGCCGAGAAGTTCGAGCCGGTGCCCGAGCCGTACTTGAAGAGACGCGCCTCGCGCACCCACAAATCCATGATGCCGTTCTCGTTGACGAGATCGTCATCGACAGACTGGATGAAGCAGGCGTGCGGCTGCGGATGCTCGTAGGCCGAGTCCGATCGGGTCAGTTGCCCGGTCTGGTAATCGACATAGAAATGGCCCTGGCCCGGCCCATCGATGCCGTAGGCCCAGTGCAGGCCGGTGTTGAACCACTGCGGCGAGTTCGGCGCGCCCATCTGCATGGCGAGCATGTAGCGATGCTCGTCGAAGAACGCCTGCGCATCCTCCTCGCTCGAGAAATAATCGCCCTTCCAGCCCCAATAGGTCCAGGTGCCAGCCAGCCGGTCGAAAACCTGACGCGCGTCGGATTCGCCAACGATCCGCTCTTTTTCTGGCAGTCCGGCGAGCGCCTTTTCGTCGGCGATCGAGCGCCACAGCCAGGACGGAATCTGCGTCTCTTCGCATTTCTTCAGGCGGGCGGGCACACCGGCCTTGCGGAAGTATTTCTGCGCGAGAATGTCGGCTGCAACCTGGCTCCATTGCTCGGGCACTTCTAGACCGTCGAGCTTGAACACGACAGAACCGTCCGGATTCTTGATCTCGGACGTGGCGCGCCGGAATTTGATCGTTGCGTAAGGTGATTTTCCGGCTTCGGTAAAGCGCCGCGTAATTTTCATAGTGCCCCGCTCTGAAGGATGGAGCGATCGAGGCTTGCTGCACTTAAGCTGAACACGTGAGTGAAGCGATCCAGCGACCGCCGACGTTTCTTATTGGCCCCCTAAGACTCGAGAACCTGACGGCCCTCGAGGTGCTGCTATCAGGCAGCGAACACACGGCAACCCGCACAGGCGGAGAGCCTGGACGTGACGCAGGAATCGACAACGACTGGGACGCAGTTAACAAGTTGATCGGAAATACATTTTCCGAAACCAACCCAGCCTGATGCCGACACACGCATACGGTCTCTGGCATCTAGGCACAGGGCACCACACGCTCACCAGCGGGCCCCTCAAAACATGGTTTGAAGCTATGGCGATTCGGAAGCTTCGTCACGAAGTCTTGGGGGTGCAGATCCCACTCGATACTAGATGTAGATTTCCGGATTCGGCTCGGAACAACCGGTGGACGGAGGTCCCGGTGGAGCCCGCCAATGCTGGATTTCGGCGGAATAAAGGCCTGAGAGCACCGTGTGGAAAAGTGCGATTGGCGGAACATAAAACGAGTCGCGTTGCCGCCAAGAATTAATAATTCAGCAACATGTTGCCGGTTTGCAGCGGTTTGATTTTCAAGCCCACCCTCATGCGAAAACGGCTAGGCCGCCGCCAAACCCGGCGCTAATCCCGCGTCCGGTAGCGCTGGCGCACCCAGAGCAGGAGCAGCGCGAACGCACCCAATCCCGCCATGCTCAAGGATACCTGCGTGATGGCCTTGTCGAGGCTGTCTTTGCCGAGGCTGCTGCCGGCAAGCGCAACGACGGCGTTGCTTGGCAGATAACCGAGAAAACTGCCGATCAAGAACGTTGAATGGCGCGTCGGCAGGATGCCCAGCAGCACATTCGGAACGATGCCGGGAACGGGAAGCTGGCGCGCGATGAAAATGCTCGCGATGTCGGGTTTGGCCAAAATGGCGCGCAACCGGTCGTTCGCTTTTGAAAGGCGGCGTTCGGCCCAACCACGGCCGCCCCATCGCGCCAGGAGAAAGGCGCCATAGCCGCCGAGTACGGCAGAGGCCATGCCCACCGCCATGCCCTCGACAAAGCCGAAGAGAACACTGGCGAGGCCGCACAAGGCCAGGCGCGGGACACCGATCGCAATTGCAAGCACGCTTGCGGCTGCAACCAGCACATGCGCCTTCCAACCGTATGTCGCGACCTGCAGCTTCAAAGCTTGCAGGTCGGACATCCAGGCCTTGAGGGGAGTGAAATGCAGCGCCAAAACCGCAACCAGCGCGATGAGCGCTAGGACGAGGAGCCGCCGGGTCTCCCGCGAGGTCGCGGCGAGATCTTCGTCGCCCGGTGTCACGATTTATCGCCAGCCGTCCGCTTCGGACCATCGCCGCGCCGGATTCGGCCGGCCAGATCGGCGACTTGCCGGCCCTCCGGAAGATCTTCGACGATGGCTGGCACCTTGGTGCGTTTGCGCAGCCAGGAGACGCCAACGAGGTCGTAGATGCCGACCAGTGCACGGCCAAGGTTCGTATACTTGGACTTGCCGGCGATCCGCGCCCGGTCGTTCACCGGTAGATAGGCAACCTCGTGGCCGTAACTAATGAACAGCGCTGGCAGATAGCGGTGCATACTCGTAAAGTAGGGAACGCGCAGAAACGCTTCGCGCCAGTAGACTTTGATGCCGCAGCCGGTGTCAGGGCAGTCATCTTTCAGGATGCTGTCCCGCAGCCAGTTGGCGAAGCGTGAGGCAAAGCGCTTCGAGCCCTCGGCCTTGCGGTCGGTGCGGTGGCCGCCGACGAGCGCCGGTCCCTTGGTGCCAGGCGCCGCCAAACGCTCCAACAACCGTGGGATGTCGGCCGGATCGTTCTGGCCATCGCCGTCCATGGTCGCGATGATCGGATGTACGGCCGCCAAAATACCGGTGCGCATGGCGGTGCTCTGTCCGCTCCGCGTGCCATGGCGCAAATAGCGCAGTCCCTGCAACGTGCCGCGCGCGATGAGCATTTTGACTTCGGAGCCTGTTGTATCCTCGCTGCAATCGTCGACGACAATGACCTCGCCGAGAATGTCTTCGGGAATAACGCCATAGGTTTCCTCGACGAGGCGACCGATATTGCCGGCTTCGTTGAGTGCGGGAATGACGACGGAAACGCGCATGGCCTGCCGACTCCGGAATTTGTTCTGCAACTGGTCAGGCGGCAACTGGTCAGGCGACGACCACGTCTGGCCCCGAACACGTGCCTCTCTTAACAGGCTTTCTTGTGTCGCCTCAACCTTGTAAATGAGCGGCAAACAGGTTCGGCGCCGCCGTGCCGAAGCCAGACGCGCCGAAACTGGGCATTGCACGTCCGGCCGGAAGGCACGGCATCCGGAGGAACAAAATGCAGAGACTGCGAGTTCCGCAAGGCCGGCCGTTGGATGGACTAGGCGGCAACCTGGGGCTGCACCCCGCGACGTTGCTCGGCATATGCCTTGGCGCGCTGCTGCTCGTCCGGCTGGTCGCCCTCATGCTCAACGCAACCGACCTTTTCTTCGACGAGGCCCAGTATTGGAGCTGGGGCAAGGAACCGGCCTTCGGCTATTTCTCGAAGCCGCCATTGATCGCCTGGATCATCGGGGCGACGACGAAACTGTGCGGCGACAGCACCTTCTGCGTGCGCCTGCCCGCGCCGATCCTGCATACGGCAACCGCTGCCGTCATCTTCTGGATCGGCCGGCGTTTCATCTCGGTGACTGTTGGATTCTGGGCGTCCTTGGCTTTTGCCACGCTGCCTGGCATCACGCTCTCGTCCGGCATCATTTCGACGGATGTACCGCTGCTGCTGTGCTGGGCGCTGGCGCTCTGGGCCTACCTGGAATTGCTGGAAACGGCTCGCTGGTGGCCAGCGATCCTACTTGGCATTGCGTTCGGCGTCGGCCTCAACGCCAAATATGCGATGGCTTTTTTTGTCCTCTCGGCCGGCGTGCATATGGCGATCGCACCGACCGCGCGACGTTTACTCGCCGATCCGCGCCTTTGGGTCGGGTTAGGCCTTGGGGCGCTGTTGATCCTGCCCAACATGGCCTGGAACCTCTCGAACAAGTTCGCAACATTCGCGCACACGGCCGACAACGCGAAGTGGGGCGGCGCGCTGCTGAACATCGGCAAGGGCTTCGAGTTCGCGGGCGCACAGCTCGGCGTTTTCGGGCCGATTCTCTTTGTCGCGCTCGTTTCCATCGCTTGGCGTGGCTGGCGCGAACGCTTGCCGGACCGCGAGCGCTTGCTGCTGTCCTTTACCCTTCCGGTGCTGCTTTTGATTACCGCGCAAGCCTTCGTGTCCCGGGCGCACGCGAACTGGGCAGCCGTTGCCTATGTAGCTGGAACCCTGCTAGTGACCTCGGCGCTCCTCCGGCTCGGACAAAGCTTTTGGCTGAAACGGTCCTTGGCGCTGCATCTCGCCATCGCGGCACTCTTAAGCGTCGGTCTCGCAGGCGCCGGCCGGTTCACGCTGTCGGGTGTGGGCGATCCCTTCCAGCGGCTCTTGGGTTGGAAAGGGTTGGTGGACAATACCAGCGCCATTATCGAGCAGGCCTCGGTGGCCGGTAAGCCCTATAAAGCCGTTTTCGCCGACGACCGCTCGATCACGGCCGAGCTGCTCTATTATATGCGCAGCGGCAAAACGCCCGTGCGTGCCTGGCGCGAGGACGGCCGTCCGCGCGATCACTATGAGTTGACTCGACCGTTCAATGACCCAGCACAGGTGCCTGTGCTCCTGGTCAGCGTCCGGCGCGATGCGACGAACATTACCAAGCACTTTCAGTCGGCCGAACTGGTAGCCGAACACAAGATCCCCGCCGGGCTCGGCGAACCGCGCACCGTCAGGTTCTACGCACTGTCCGGCTTCAAAATACCCGGCCTCAAATCGGAACCGTCGAAGCCTTAAAGCACGTTACCGCTGATCAAAAAGGAGAGCACTATGGAACTCAAGGGCCGTACAGCCGTCGTGACAGGCTCGACATCGGGTATCGGCCACGCCATCGCCGTCGCCATGGCACAAGCGGGCGCTAACGTCGTGGTCAACGGCCTGGGGACCGAGGCCGACAACGCGGCAGCGATTGCAGCGGTCGCGAAATTCGGCACCCGCGTCGCGTTCGATCCAGCCAACATGCTGCGCAACAACCAGATTGCTGACATGATCGCCAAGGCCGAGAAGGATTTCGGCTCGGTCGACGTGCTGGTGAACAACGCAGGCATCCAGCACGTATCGCCGATCGAGGATTTCCCCGTCGAGAAATGGGACGCGATCATCGGCATCAACCTGTCGTCGGCGTTCCACACCATCCGCGCCACCGTTCCCGGCATGAAAAAGCGCAAATGGGGCCGGATCATCAACATCTGCTCGGCCCATTCGCTGGTCGCCTCGCCGTTCAAATCGGCCTATGTGGCGGCCAAGCATGGCCTCGCCGGCCTGACCAAAACGGTGGCGCTGGAACTTGCCGAGACTGGTCTCACGTGCAACGCGGTCTCGCCGGGGTTCGTGTGGACGCCGCTGGTCGAGGGCCAGTTGCCCGATCTCGCCAAGGCCAAGGGAATCACGATCGAAGAGGCCAAGGCGTCGGTGGTTTCAGCCCAGCCCAACAAGCGTTTCAGTACGGTCGAAGAAGTCGCGGCGCTGACTCTGTTCCTGACAACCGAGGCGGCCGGCTCCGTTACCGGGTCCAACTATTCCATCGACGGCGGCTGGACGGCACACTGATTACGCGGTTCAAGGAGCCTGGAGGCCCAAATCGTGGGATAACCCTTCAGGCTCAGCGCGCCGGGTTGGCGGCCGTGTCGGCTGCCTCGATTCGCCGTGCATCTGGCGAACCGGTGCCGGTTGC
>JANXRM010000399.1 GCA_025353015.1 Hyphomicrobiales bacterium | reverse complement strand
CTTGCCGGAGTGGTACATGGCGGTCGCCAGCGCCATGGGGGACGGCAGGAACGTCTGCACCTGATCGGCGCGATAGCGGTTTTTCTTCAGCCACAGCGCCAACTGCAGCATGTCCTCGTCGGTCGTGCCGGGATGGGCTGCGATGAAATAGGGGATCAAAAAGTATTTTTTTCCCGCCTCTTTCGCCGCCTGGTCGAACAGCTCTTTGAAGCGGTCGTAAGTGCCGATGCCCGGTTTCATCATCTTCGCGAGCGGGCCGTCCTCGGTATGCTCGGGCGCGATCTTCAGGTAGCCGCCGACGTGATGGGAGACCAGTTCCTTGATATACTGCGGGCTCTCGACGGCGAGATCGTAGCGCACGCCCGACGCTACATGCACCTTCTTGATGCCCGGCAATTCGCGCACGCGCTTATAGAGCTTGATCAGCGAGTCGTGGCTCGTGTTCAGGTTCGGACAGATGCCGGGATAAACGCAGGAGGGCCGGCGGCAGAGGGCCTCCGTGCGCGGGTCCTTGCAGGCCATGCGGTACATGTTGGCCGTGGGGCCGCCGATGTCCGAAATGACGCCGGTGAAGCCTTCGGTTTTGCTGCGGATCTGCTCGATCTCGCGGACGACGGACTCTTCCGAGCGGTTCTGGATGATGCGCCCCTCGTGCTCCGTGATCGAGCAGAACGAGCAGCCGCCGAAACAGCCGCGCATGATCGTCACGGAAAAGCGGATCATCTCCCAGGCCGGGATCTTGGCGTCGCCATAGGCGGGATGCGGGCCGCGCGCATACGGCAACTCGTAGACGGCGTCCATCTCGGCTGATGTCAACGGGATCGGCGGCGGCGTCACCCATAATTCGCGGTCATCGTGGCGTTGGACGAGCGGCCGGGCGTTGCCGGGATTGGATTCCCGATGCAGCACGCGGGAGGCACGCGCGTAGGTTTCGGGATCGGTCTGGACCTGCGCGCAGGAGGGCATCCGCACCACGGTTTGGGTATTCTTGACGATGCGCGCGCCTTCTTCGGTCGCATCGATGTCGTCGGCGGCGAGTTCCGTCCAGCCCTCCGGAATGGTTTTCTTGAACAGCGCGACGCCGCGAAGATCGTCGAAGCCCGCAATGGGCTCGCCGCGTGCGATCCGGTGCGCGACCTCGACGACGGCGCGTTCGGCGTTGCCGTAGAGCAGAATGTCGGCCTTGGCGTCGGCCAGGATCGAACGGCGCACCTTGTCGGACCAGTAATCGTAGTGGGCGATGCGGCGCAGCGATGCCTCGATGCCGCCAATGACGACCGGCACATCGCGGAAGGCCTCGCGGGCACGCTGAGCGTAGACGATGGTGCAGCGATCGGGACGCTTGTTGCCTTCGCCGCCGGGCGAATAGCTGTCGTTGTGGCGCAGGCGCCGGTCCGCCGTGTAGCGGTTGACCATGGAATCCATGTTGCCGCCGGTAATGCCCCAAAAGAGCCGGGGGCGCCCCAGCGCCTTGAAGGGTTCGGCGCTCTGCCAATCGGGCTGCGAAATGATGCCGACGCGGAAGCCCTCCGCCTCGAGCAGGCGGCCGATGATGGCCATGCCGAAGCTCGGGTGGTCGACGTAGGCGTCACCGGTCACGATGATGATGTCGCACTGGTCCCAACCGAGCGCGTTCATCTCGGCGCGTGACATCGGCAGGTAGGGCGCGGCCTTGGGCTTGAGCGGCGCGATGCTGCCTTGTGCGCGGCTCGCGGCCGAAAACAGCGGCTTTGCCGCCGGAATGCCCGTCACATCCGCTTGCATGGTTGAGCCTGCACCTGGAACGGTGACCACCAATGGCCGCCGCTGAGGCTGGGTTCTAGCAAGAAGCCATTGATTTGTCTGCTTTCGTTCAAGCGTGCGGCCAAGCGCGATCAGTCGGCGGCCTCGTAGACGGTCGATGCGGCCTTTCTGGTCGGCACTCTCGACGTCCGGTCAGAGAACGCCAGGATCAGCACAGGCAGGATGACCAGGATCAAGACCGGCGCAAAAAGCATGCCGCCGACGACGACCATGGCTAACGGTTTCTGGACCTGGCTGCCGATTCCGGTCGAAACGGCGGCCGGCAGCAGGCCGATCGCCGCGATGATGCAGGTCATGGCCACGGGCCGCATCTGCGTTTCGCAGGTTTCGATGATGGCGCGCGTGCGTTCAATGCCGCCCTCGACCCGGCGATTGAAATCGTCGAGGACGATGATGCCGTCCATCACGGAAATGCCAAAGAGAGCGATGAAGCCGATCGCGGCCGAGATACTGAACGGAATCCCGAACGCGAACAGCGCGACGATGCCGCCGACAGCGGCCATCGGGATAACGCTGAGGCCGAGAATGGTGTCACGGATCGAGCCGAAATTCATGAACAGCAGTAAGCCGATCAGGCCGATGCTGATGGGGACGACGATGGAGAGCCGTTCGATGGCTTGCTGCAGGTTGCCGAATTCGCCGACCCATTCGAGGCGTGACCCGGGCGGCAGCGGTACGTCCTTGGCGATGCGCTCCTGGGCTTCCTGGATGGTGCTGCCGAGGTCGCGGTCGCGGACGGAGAACTTGATCGGCAGATAGCGCTGCTGCTGCTCGCGGTAGATGTAGGAGGCGCCCGATATCAGCTTGACGGTGGCGACCTCGCTCAAGGGAATCTGGGTGACGAGGCCGCCGCTCTGGGCGCCAATCGTCAAGTTGCGGATCGACTCCGGGCTCTGGCGATACTTCGGCGACAGGCGAACAACGATGGGGAAGTGCCGGTCGCCGCCGTCCTCGTAAAGGTCACCCGCGGGATCGCCACCGATGGCCGTCTTGATCGTCGAATTGATGTCGCCGGGCGAGAGGCCATAGCGGGCGGCCTTGGCGCGATCGATGTCGATCTGGACGGTCGGCTGGCCAAGCGCCGCGAAAACGGCGAGATCGGCGACGCCAGGTACGGTCGCCAGAACTTTCTTGATCCGGTCGCCGGTCTCGGTGAGCTGGCGCAGATCATTGCCGAACAGCTTGATCGAATTCTCGCCTTTCACGCCGGACACGGCTTCCGCGACGTTGTCCTGCAGATACTGCGAGAAATTGAATTCGATGCCGGGAAATTCCTTTTCCAGCCGCGCCAGCATGGTGACAGTCAGCTTGTCTTTGTCGAAGTCCGCCGGCAGCTGCGCCACGGGCCTCAGCGGCGCATAAAACTCGGCGTTGAAAAACCCCGACGCATCGGTGCCGTCGTCGGGCCGGCCATGCTGCGACGTGACGACCTGGACTTCGGGGAAGCTGCGGATGAGGCGCCGGATGCCATTGACGTAGCTGTTGCCTTCCTCGAGCGAAATCGTGGTTGGTAACGTGGCGCGAACGTAAAGATTACCCTCCTCCAGCTTCGGCAGGAATTCCAACCCGAGCGAGCGGACGAGAACGAACGACGCGAGCAGAATTCCAAATGCCACCGTCATTGTGACGTAGCGGGCGGCGACGGCCTTGCGCAGGAGCGGGCGATAGAGGGCATTGAGGCCGCGGACGAGCAGCGTGTCTTTCTCCTCGACGGCATTCGGCAGCATCAGCGCGCTGAGCGCGGGCGAGACCGTGAAGGTCGCGATCAGGCCGCCGAGGATGGCGTAGGCGTAGGTTTTGGCCATCGGGCCGAAGATGTGGCCTTCGACGCCCGACAGCGTAAACAACGGCAGAAATCCGACGATGATGATGGCTGCCGAAAAGAAGATCGAGCGGCTGACGCTGGAGGCGGATACGAGGATATTCGCCAGCTTATCGCGCGGCGTCGTCTCGATGCCGAGGACATGATGCTCTTGGTCGTGACCGGAAAGCCCACGGAATATGCTTTCGACCATGATAACGGTCGCATCGACGACGAGGCCGAAGTCGATGGCGCCGACCGACAGCAGGTTCGCGGACTCGCCGCGGAAAACGAGAATGGCAACGGCGAAGAACAACGCAAACGGAATCGTAGCCGCGACGATCAAAGCGCTCTTGAAGTCACCGAGGAACAGCCACTGCAGAATGAAGATCAGCCCGATGCCGACGATCATGTTGTGCAGCACGGTGTGCGTCGTCAGATCGATGAGATCCTTGCGGTCATAGAAGCGCTCGATCTTGACACCGGGCGGCAGCAGGTTCGAGGCGTTGATGTCGGCGACTTCCTTTTGCACGCGCTCGATCGTCGGCGTGCTTTCCTGGCCGCGCCGCATCAGGACGATGCCGATCATGGCGTCGTCGTCATTGTCGAAACCAGCGATGCCGAGCCGCGGCTTGTTGCTGATGTTCACCTTGGCCACGTCGCGGACGAGCACCGGCGAGCCGCTCTGCTGTGCGATCATCGTGTCGGCGATGTCGTCGACCGAACGGATCTGGCCGACGCCGCGCACGACGGCCGATTGAGCGCCGATATTGAGGGTGTTGCCGCCGACGTTGAGGTTGGCGTTGTTGAGCGCTTGCAGCAGTTGGGCAAGTGTCAACTTGTAGGTCACGAGCTTGCCAAAATCGACCTCGACCTCGTAGATCTTGGTCTTGCCGCCCCAGCCCGTGACGTCGATAACGCCGGGGATACTGCGGAAGCGGCGTTGCAGGATCCAGTCCTGCAGCGTGCGCAGGTCCATGAGGCTGTAATTCGGCGGCGCCGTGAGCCGGTAACGGTAGATTTCACCAACGGGGCTTGTCGGCGAAATCGACGGCTGCGCGTTGCTCGGCAACGGTGGCAATTGGGCGAGCCGGTTGAGAACCTGCTGCAGTGCCTGCTCGTAGCTGTAGTCGAAGGTGAACTGCAATTTGACGTCGGACAGGCCGAACAACGAAATGGTGCGGATGACTTTGAGGTTCGGCATCCCGGCCATTTGGACTTCGATGGGAATGGTGATGTAGCGCTCGATCTCCTCGGACGAGAGACCGGGAACCTGTGTCACGACATCCACCATCGGTGGCGTCGGGTCGGGATAGGCCTCGATGTTGAGCTTGCGGAACAGCATACCGCCAGCAACCAGAAAGCCCAGGAACAGGATGAGGACCAGGACGCGTTGCTGGAGCGCGGAGCGAACGAGAAACTGCATTTCCGGAATGCCCCTGTCGGACGTGAAACCCTGGCTTCAGATGCGCACCTCGCGGCCGCCATGCCGCGCCGCTATCCCGGGCGCTATTCCTTGACGCTGGGTGCGGCGATACGATCGATAAACAAGCTGCCCTTGGTCACGATCTTCTCGCCCGTCTTGAGGCCTTCGAGCACCTGGACAAAGCCACCCGACGAAATGCCCGCCTTGATCTTGCGCAGCTCGATCGTCTTGTCCTCGCGCATCACCCAGATCCGGGCGTCCTCACCCTCATAGATGAGGGCATTGCGCGGCGCGCCGGGAGATGTCTGCTCGGACGACGTGATGATCGAAACGGTGGCGAACATTTCCGGGCGCAACTGGCCGTCGGGATTGGCGATCTGAGCGCGGACCTGCAGGCGGTGCGTGTCGGGGTTTACCGAGGCTGCGATGTAGGTCACTTTGGTTTTGAAGACCTTTTCCGGCAACGCCAGGATCGAAAACTCCAGGTCCTGGCCGACGACGATCTTGGTGGCGTCGGTTTCACGGACATTGGCGATGAGCCAGACCGTCGACAGATCGCCGATCACGAACACGGGGTCGGTCGAGGCGCCGTTGATCAACTGGCCCGGCCCGACTTTGCGCTGCACGATCGTTCCGGAAATGGGTGCGACGACCGTCGTGGCGGCGCTGATGCGCTGTTTGCCGGCCTCGAAGGCGGCGATTTCGGCGTCGGTCTTGCCCAGAATGCGGAGACGGTTCCGCGCGGCTTCGAGCGCGACCTGCCCCGTCTTCATGTCGTTGATGGCGCCGACCTGGGCCACTTCGGCCGTCTCGACATCGCGCCTGGCGACCGCATTCGTTGCCAGGAGATCCCGGGCACGCTTGAGCTGGATCTCGGCGACCCTGAGGTTTTGCGTGGCTTTGTCAACGTTGGCCTTGGCGGCCAGGAAATCGTTCTGGCCCTGCACCATGTCGCTGGCTTCGACAATGAAGAGGGGTTTGCCGAACTCGACCACGTCGCCCGGCTTGGCGAGCAGTTTTATGACACGGCCGACATAGGGCGAATAGACAGGCGTCGAGACGTCCTCGTCGATGGCGATCTTGCCGTCTGTGGCAAGCGTCGTGCGGAAACCCTTGGCATCCACGGTTTCGATCGTGACTGTTTGCAGCTGGGCGTCCGTCATCCGGAACGTGCCTGGCGGATCCTTTGCCGCGATCGCTACGGCGCTAGCCAGGGGCTTGCTCGCGCTGAACGGTGACTGCAGACCAGGGATAAAGCCGGCGGCATAGGCGAGGCCGGCAACTGTGACACCGGCCGTGGCAAACTTGAAGATGCCGGAGCGCGAGCCGCGGGTATCGGACGACAGCTCGCGCGGGGTCGCCTCCCGCGGCGGTGGCTTGACGGAGCCTCCGCCGGATGCTGTACGCGCCTGATCCTCGTCTGCGTGCATGTGGCTCGGCTCTCTCTAAGAGTCCAATTGAAGAGGCTTATGAAACAATGCCCGATGCAACTTGGCCAGTGCGGTCGTCCAACTATCCCCGGTTCATGCGGCCAGAATGTGATGAGTTGGCACTGCGATCGAATTGCCTTGCAGCGCTCGCGCTGTCTTGCGCTCTCGCAGTCGGATTGCGGTTGGCTGATGCGTAGCGATCGACTTTGGGCCTTTAGCCTCCGTTATTCAGCCTTCACCTGACGGAGTCCTGATGCCCTGTGGAGTCGATACACCTTCCGAATTAATTCGCATGCCTTGATTAAGCGACGGCGGACGGTGTGAGATGAACCAGCCGGTGCGACTCTGGGACGCATAAATTGGTCACAGCGACCCATTAGGACTGGGACCGGTTTAGGGTCGGAGCAAGTATGGGTTGGCGGGTGGGACAGAGGCCAATTCGACCCAGGGTTACATCCGCCTGATGACTGCAGCCTTGGCGCGCTCCGTTGATCGGGATGGCATTGCAATGACGAAGAAGATCATGGAACCCTACCGGGAAGTCGCGGCTGCCATCGTGGTTGGGACGTGTGGCCGGCTCCTTTTTCAGCAGCGCGATGATATTCCGGGGCTGCTCTATGCAGGGATGATCGGACTTTTTGGCGGCCACCGCGAGGGGGAGGAGACCCCACTCCAGTGTGTGCAGCGCGAATTGCACGAAGAGACGGGGCTGGTGTTTGCGCCGGAGCGTTTCGAACCGCTGGTGTCGATCCGTTCGGGCTATCCAGCGGGCGGCGGCATCAAGGGAGACTTCTACGTGCTGCGTGACGTTCCGCTGGACAAGGTGGTCATCACCGAAGGCCAGCCGCTCGTGACCGTCCGGGCCGAAATGCCGGACTTGCTGCCGCGGATGACGCCGTCGACGTGCTACGTCGCGCGGTTATTCATGGAACTCAAAGACTGAACACACATGATTTGCAGGATTGGTGCATGGCGGGTCATCGGCGGCGCTTTTTCGACTTTGCCTTATGTGATGGCGGGTAATTGCCTTTCCCCGACGGCGAAGCAGGGGCGTTGAGCCGGGGGGCTGGAGAAGCGTGTGTCGGCAAAGCGAGTGTCACAGCCCCGGGCGGCTTTGGTGGCGATGTCGTTTGTCCCGAGGGCGTGTTTTCCAACGCGGTGTTTTCCAACGCGGCGTTTTCAGACGTCGGCGCTTGCGCTTCGAGGTAGAGGTGGCGGACCTCTGGGAACCGGGCCCGGATTTTGGTTTCGAGCCGTGCAACGGTCGCCTGCACCGTGGCGGCATTTTCCGTTGCCTTGAAGCCGAGGCTTGCTGCGACAAGAACGTCGTCGGGCCCCAAGTGCATCGTTTTCAAATGGTCGATATGGGCGATGGCGCCTACCGGGGACATCTCGGCCCGGATCAATGCGAGGATGGCAGCCGACATCTCCGGGGTTGCTGCTTCGCCGATCAGCAATGCCTTGGTTTCCACGGCCATGAAGGCCGCGACCAGGCCGAGAATGATGCCGATGACGATGGAGGCGATGGCGTCGCCTGAGGCCCAGTCGAAGACGTTTGCGCTGACAAGTCCAGCCAAGGCGACCGCGAGGCCCGCCAACGCTGCGAAATCTTCCAGCAGCACGGTGAAGAGTGCGGGGTCTTTCGAGCCGCGCAGGGCTTGGACGGCGCCGGTGGAGCCACGCTGGCGATCGAATTCGCGCCACGCGATGACAATCGAGACAGCCTCGCAGACCATGGCCACGCCCAGAACGGTGTAATTCACCCAGGGATCCGTCACCGGTTGCGGATTGCGTAACTTATGAATGCCTTCGTACATGGCGACGCCGGCACCGAGCGAGAACAGCAGAACGGCAACGACGAACGCCCAGAAATAGAGTTCCCGGGCATAGCCGAAGGGGTGGCGGTCGTCGGCTGGCCGGCGCGCTTGGCGGGCGCCATAGAGCAGCAGGCCCTGATTGGCGGTGTCGGCCAGGGAATGGATGGCCTCGGAGAGCATCGCAGCTGAACCGGTATAGGCGGCTGCCGAAAATTTTGCGATCGCGATCAGTGCATTGGCACCGAGTGCTGCGATGACGACTTTGGTCGAGCCGGAGGCGGCCATGGGGTTCGATTCGTTGCGATGGACCAGGATTGAATTGAATAGTGTGCTGGCGCGCCGGGCGAAAGCTAGAATGATCGATATCGTGACGATCCAGGGCGCAGCGGTGGTTTCGTCGGCGGGAACTGACGGTGGACCGTGTCGGCGAGAAGGGGGGAACGACGTGCTGAAAGATGGCTATACGGATGTGCCTGATGGCAAAGTGGTCACCGCCGTTACGCATCTTGAAATGCGGGCGGCGCCCCGGATGCGCGATACGGCGGCTGGCACACCGCCGGGGACGACGAACGTGGTTCTACGGATCGTGCAGAAACCGACGCTCGACTGGTACCGGGACCTCTATTTCCGCGTCGGGGCAGACTGGCTTTGGACGTCGCGGCTGGTTCTGGCGGACGATCAATTGGCCGCGATCCTCCACAACCCTGACGTGGTGATTTTTGCGCTGGACCGGGCCGGTGTTGCGGTCGGACTGCTGGAGCTGGATTTTCGCGTCAAGGGAGAGTGCGAGCTGGCATTTTTCGGCGTCGTTGCCGGCGAGATCGGCCAGGGGTTTGGCCGTCTGATGATGCAGCAGGCCATCAGCACAGCTTGGTCGCGGCCGATCGATCGGTTTTGGGTTCACACCTGTACGCTCGATCACCCCAGTGCATTGGCGTTCTATCGCAGGTCCGGCTTCACGGCAGTAAAGCGTCAGATCGAGATGATCGACGATCCGAGGCTGTCAGGCATTCTGCCTCTCACGGCGGCGCCGCAAGTGCCGATCATCAAGGGCCGTGTCTCGGTTTGAATGTCGGAGGCTGCTCGAAATTTCCGGACCCTCGAAAAGCGGATCACGCTTTGACGCGGACGCCGTAATTCATCGGGTGTTCATTCTAATGGCCAATTTTTCCAAACTTTGATCGCATTCTAAACCGAATGAACAGGCATAAAAATCTATAGCTCACACCTGTGCGTTTTATCGTTTCCATCGGTCAGCGATCTCTTCTTCCCATGAACCTGTGTAGCCGACTCTGTGGCCGCCGTTCCCTGGCCATGCTGGCCGTTGTGTGCGTGATGTTGGCGATCGCCTGGACAAATAGCATTGCGCATCTGCGCGTGACCGCGATGGCTCACGCAGCCTCCAAGCTCGAGCGACGGTTCGCCGCGGCGCCGCTTCGTGGGGCTCATGACGTGGCCGGGATCATTGTCCTGGGCGGCAATAAATCGAGAGCCGTTGCGGCGCTGAAACTCGCTCAGAACTTTCCACAAGCATTGATCATTCTGAGCGGCCCTGATCGGGATGAAGAGGCGGTCTTCGCCGACAAGAGTTCGCACCGCGGTCGCGTGATCGTCGATCGGCGCCCCCGTACGACGTTTGAAAATGCCCTGTTCAGCAAAGCCCTGGTGCGCCCTACATTGGGCGAGCGTTGGATCATTGTGACTTCGGCCTTGCATATGCCGAGGTCAATCGGCTCATTTCGATCTGTGGGATTTGAAGTTGAGCCGTGGCCCGTGCATGACACACCCGCGCATAAAGTGAGTGCAGCACCCATGGTCGAGCACGAAATCGTCGGGCTCCTTTTTTACTGGCTCCGCGGTCGTAGCCCGGAAATATTTCCCGCACCGCAATCCTAGACCGCAATTCTAACCCGGATCATGCATCAGACGCACGCGCAAGCCGCCTGACTTGACGGGCGTGCGCCGTCGTCCGGTCCGCAGCACCGTTTTTTGACCACTCGCTGTGCAACGCGTTCGGGGTTGATGTGCCTCGCTCGGCGGCGGTTCGGGGCGCACGCCCCGTGCATCATCCGGACGGCGACAGGCCGAGGGCGAGCTGGCGGAACAAGGTTTTCTCGACGCAACATGTCGGCAGGTGCACGCGG
>JANXRM010000321.1 GCA_025353015.1 Hyphomicrobiales bacterium | reverse complement strand
CCCCCTCGGCGAGCCCTCGGGTGCCTTCCTCGGTGCTTCAAAGGACGAGATCGCTAAGTTGCTCACCGACAACTTCCTGTCGCCGACGAATGTCGTGCTCGAGCAGAACTCGCCGGTCGTGAATACGGGCACGCATCTCGTCCTGTTCGACACCGGCATGGGCACGCAAAAGATGTTCGGGCCGACGACCGGGCGCCAGCAGCAAAGTCTCCGGGAGGCCGGCATTTATCCGGCCCAAATCGACGCGGTTGTCATCACGCACGCTCATATCGACCATATCGGCGGCCTGGTGGACGCGGCCAACCGGCGGCTCTTCCCGAATGCCACCGTCTACTTGAGCCAGGCCGATTTCGATTTCTGGACCGACGACAAGGACCCGAAAAAGAACAAGGACTTCGTGGCCCACGCGCGCAAGAACCTGCTGCCCTATCGCGACCGCATCAAGTTCATCAAAGACAATGAGGAGTTCTTGCCTGGAATCACAGCGCTGGCAACGCCGGGGCATACGGTCGGGCACATGGTCTACATGCTCAACAGCGAGGGAAAATCGGCGTGTTTCGTCGGCGATCTGACGCACCACCAGGTGCTGCTGATCGAAAAGCCGCGCCTCGAATTCGCCTATGACACAGATCCGAAACAATCGGCGCAGACACGCGTCAAAATGCTGGACATGCTGGCTGCCAAGAAGATTCCATTGATGGCCTACCACTTCCCGTGGCCCGGTTACGGCTATGTCTCCAAGATGGGGGATGGGTTTCGTTATCACCCGGTTCCCATGGAGATTATTTCGATCCCTCCGAAAAAAGCGTGAGATTGAGATGACGTTCGGAGGTGCTGGCTGCGGCCGGCACCTTCTTCACCCCAGCAGGTCGCGCAACATGGGGATCAGCGGGATATCGGCGGGTGGCATCGGATAGTCCGCGAGCGTGAGGGCGCGGACCCATTTCAGTTCTTGGCCCTCACGGGGCGTGACGTCGCCGTCCCAGTTGCGGCAGAGGTATAACGGCATCAGCAGGTGAAACTTTTCGTAGGCGTGGCTGGCGAACGTGAACGGCGCGAGGCAGGTCTCGCAAACCTCGATGCCCAACTCCTCGCGGAGTTCCCGGACCAAGGCCTGCTCGGGGTTCTCACCCTCGGATACTTTGCCGCCGGGAAACTCCCAGAGGCCAGCCATGGACTTGGCCAGGGGGCGCTGCGCGATGAGGACACGATTGTCCAGGTCCACAAGCGCTGCCGCGGCAACCAGCAAGATCAATTTTGTCATGAGTGGATCGGTGTCCCCATCCGGCATTTGCACAGGCCATGGCCCAGCGCCTAATTTGCTTCGGGAGCCAACGGCGATGAGCCAAATCCATTGGCTATTTCGGGTGACGATACCGGCTTCGCTCCGACCGCGGCGCGGCTGCCTGGGCTCGCGCGGCGGGAGGTCAACGGCTTTTTCGGCGCCAGTGGTCTGGCGATCTCGGCGTCGGTTTCCGCGAGTGAAACGGCCTGCAATTTGGCCTGTCCTTTGGTCGCGTCTTTTGCGCCGGCAACCGTCTGCGCGGGCTTCACCGCCGCGCGCTGTTGCGGCTCTGAGACACAAGTGGGCGCTGCTCCGGACGCCCGCGAAACATTTGATGGCCTAAGAATGCTCATGGGTTTTGAATCCGAAACATCCCCGGCTTCTGCATCGGTGACGTGATACCGCTGCTCGCAGATCGCGATTCTCGGCGGCAACTTCGTGCGTTCGAAACTGTCGTAGCCGGCCTTCAAGTCCCGCCAGAATGGGACCCATGAGTTGCTGGCGTGCGCGGCCAAATTCTCTTCCGACATCCGGAATGGGTAGATGTGGATGTGAAAACGGTCCTGCCCCGACGTCACCGCCGCCTTCGCGAGTTCGAAAATCTCTTCCTGCACCTGCTCCGTCATGGCGAAGCAGCCCACGGACGAGCATCCGCCGTGCACTAGGATAAACGAGCCCGTCCGCTTGTTCAGCTGGTCGTGCGGATTGGGGAATCCGATGTTGAAAGCCTTTTGCCAGCGACCCACGAGGCGCATCTGCCGGACGGAGACGCTGTAGAAGCCTTCCGGGCTCTGCTTGTCACCTTCGCGAAGTTTCGGACCGAGTGTCCCCGTCCAATGGCAGATTGGATAGGTGTCCAGAAGGACGAAACCCTGCTCCTTCTCGCCTTGCATCCAAATCTCGAGTTCGGAGGTGGCCTTGAAGATGCGGATGAAAATCGGCCGGCCTTTGACCAAGCCTTTTTCGGCGAGGCGCTCGTTCAATCTGCCGAGATCGGGCGTTGACGGCAGCGGCAATTGACCGCGCGTATAGGCGCGCTGGCGTTCGACCCGATCAGGCGCAACGTCATCGAGTTCGACGTCGAGCGCGCGCGCTACCGGGCATGCAAATAGGCTCAACGCGGCGCAGAGCGCCAGCAACCAGCCCATCAGATTTTTGCGCACGCTCAGACGCATGTCCCAACCCGACACCACCACGGGGAACGCACGCGACCGCAGCATGTCCAGCTCAGATTTCAGCCGCAGCCGAGATCCAGATTTCTGGAACCGCCGTTCACGTGTCCGTTCATCAATCTTGGGTAGCGGCAAAAATGGCCGGGTACAAGTCACCGCAGCATTTCGGCAACACTGAATTGGAAAACGGTCAATTCTGGTTGCTGAATCCGAAGCTTGCCGGATTGGCCTGGGACGATGAACCGTTAGTCAGCCCCGAAAGAATGCCACCGCCGGCAGACACCGTCGCTGAAGGCTGGGTCGTCGGGGGGTGGGCGGCAGCGAACGATCGCATCTTCTGGCCTGCAGCCTTGACCTGCACTTCGGCGTGCTGTTCGGCCGCCACTGGCGTGAACGGCTCGACGGGCAACCGCTCGAACTTGGGGCAGCGCGCGTCGGGCTCGATCTTGACCGGCGTGCTTTGGGCGGGCTTCACGTTCACGTGATAGCGCTTCTCGCAGACGGTCACGGTTGGTACCTGACGCGTCGTTTCGAAGGCATCGTAGCCTTCCTTCAGCGACTGCCAGAACGCAAACCATTGGTGTCCCTTGTACCGGGCCATATTCGCCTCCGTCATGCGGAACGGGTAGGCATGGACAGGAAAGCTTTCCTGGCCGTTGGCGTATTGTTCGCGGGCCAGCGCGTAGATCTCCTCGATCAGCGCGTCAGTCATGGCATAGCAGCCTGCCGATTTGCATTTTCCGTGTACCATCAAGGCACTACCGGTGCGGCCATGGGCCTTGTCGTAAGCGTTGGGGTAGCCGATGTTGAACGCCAGATGGAAACTGGAGTTCGGGTTCATCTGGCTCTTGCGGATCTGATAGAAGCCTTCCGGCGCCTGCTTGTCGCCTTGCACAATCTTAGGACCGAGATCACCCGACCACGTGCAGATCGGATAGGTCTTGAAGTGGTAATAGCGGCCGTCGTCGCGAATTTTCCAGATTTCCAACTCGGATTCTTCTTTGAAAATCCTCACGAAAATCGGCGAATCCGTTTTCATGCCCTTCTTGCCAAGGAGCATCATCGCATCCTTGGACAAGGGCTGCAGCGCGGGCGTGGCCAATTCAGGCGCAGTGCTGCAAGCTGCAAGAGCCAGCAACGCAGCAACGGCTGAGCCAATCAATACAAATCGCTTGTTCATGGTCCCCAGGATGTTCGACGAGCAACAAAGTGCCCCTGGTGCACGTCGAGAGCATCTCGATTCGTTTCGGTTAATTTAAAGTTAAGGCCGAGCCGTGGCCAGCCGATTTTCCAGTGCCGGATACGCACGACGTCGCGTGTCCTCGAGGGACATCTAGCCCATCAACAGCGGCGCGGGGTGGGCCGGATTGCGGCGGAACTGTGGAGGTTGCGAACAGCACTATCGGCGCGTTTACCCCGTCGCTGTCGGACCCGCCACCCTGTCAGCGGATGGCGGGTCAAGTGCTTCGTGCTGCCTGCCTTGGTTTGCCGCGCTCACGCCTCGTCGACGACCGGGTTTTTGAGAATGCCGATCTTCTCGATCTCGATTTCGACGGTGTCGCCGTGCTTCATCCAGGTCGGGGGCTTGCGAGCGTGCGCAACACCCGAGGGCGTTCCCGTGGCGATCAGGTCGCCGGGCTCCAGTGTCATGATTTCTGAGAGGACGGCGATGCATTTCGCCGTCGAGAAAATCATGTCCGAGGTGTTGGACGACTGCAGCGTCTCGCCGTTCACCCGAGTCATGATGTTGAGGCCGGATGCGCCCGGCGGAAGCTCGTCGACCGTGACCACGACCGGGCCCAACGGCCCAGTGCCGTCGAAGTTCTTGCCAGCCGTCCACTGCGTTGTCTTGCGCTGGAAGTCGCGCACCGACACGTCGTTGAAGATCGTATAGCCGAAGACGTGATCGAGCGCCTTGGCTTCAGAAATATGGCGACCGCCCTTGCCGATCACGATCGTCAATTCGCACTCGTAGTCGAGCTGGATCGAGCATTTCGGGCGGATGACGTTCTGACCTGCGGCCACGAGCGAGGAATCAAACCGCGGAAAGAACGACGGATACGTCGGCGGGGCGTGGCCGCCTTCCTTGGCGTGCGCCAGATAGTTGAGGCCGACGCAGATGAACTTCGGCGGCGCCGCGATCGGGAGTGCCGGCTTGACGTTGGCGAGTGCCAGCTTGGCCGATGCCGGCGCTTTGGCTGCGGCTGCTTTTACCGCGGCCAACGCGGATGGGCCGCCCGCAATCAAGGCTTTCAAGTCTTTCGGCAAGCTCGCATCGACAACCGCTAGATCGATTACGGTGTTGCCTTCGACCAAACCCAGGGCCGAACCATTGCCCTTGGAGAACATCATCAGTTTCATGGCATTTCCTTCGTTCGTTTTGCGGGGTGGCGAAAACGGTGTGCGTTCGGTTCAGGCTTTCCTACCCACAACCCGGCCGAGTGCGCCAGGGATGAATTCGACAACCTGCACATCGCGAAAGCCGGCGGCCTTGAAATAGCCTGTGACGTCGCCTTCCGAGTGGGCGAGCCCCTGCGAATGCGAAATGGCTTGTCCGAGGCCCCAATAAGCTGGCCCCCAGGGCCCCGTGCGGTCCTCGTTCGTCATTTCGCCCATGAGATGCATTTCACCCCCCGGCAGCAGCGCATCGTGGGCCTTCTTGATCACGGTGGCGATCATGGTGCGGCCATACATCGGCAGGTTCGAAGCCATCAGGGCGACGTCGCAATCCCGTGGGAAAGGATCGCGGGTGAAATTGCAGGGTTCGGCGGTGACGCGATCAGCAACACCGTTTTCGGCGATGAACTCGCGCGTCACTTCGCACACGACGGGCAAATCGAGCACGACGGCGCGGATGCCAGGATGTTCCTTGGCCGCCTGGATACAATAGGCGCCGGAGCCACCGCCGATGTCCATGATGCGCCGGCGGCCATTGAGGTCCACCTGCCGGACGAAGCGCCGGCCCGCCCCCATACCGATCGAATAGGTGGACTTGTGATACCGGCGCGCGTCCTCGACCGTGAATTTATCAATCGATCCCATGATAGCTAAGTTTTTCTCGCGGAGATGCTCGGCAAGGCGGCCCCACTCGTTCCACTGCGGCTTGGTGAAGGTGATCCACGGTCCCATGTAGCCGGGCTTGCCCTCGACCAGGAATTTCTCGACGTCTTCGCTGTTTTTCAGGCGGCCAGCGCTGACTGTGACGAGGCCCGCCGCGCAGAGCAGCACAATCAAACGTTCCGCGTTGACGGGATGGATATCGACTTGGGCGGCCACCTCATCGAAGGTTCCGGCGCCCGCGCTGAT
>JANXRM010000312.1 GCA_025353015.1 Hyphomicrobiales bacterium | reverse complement strand
CGAGGTCGAGCTGCCAACGCCTGATAACCAGCGCCTCGTGACGTGGCGCGTGGTGGCTGCGCCTGGCAAGCCGACGCTGCTGTATTTCCATGGCAATGCCGGAAATCTGGCCTCGCGATCGAACCGGGTGCGCCGTTATGCCGAGGCGGGCTTCGGGCTTCTGATGCTGAGCTACCGCGGCTATGGCGGCAGTTCGGGGCGGCCGTCGGAAGCCAATAATTTTGCCGACGCGCGGCTCGCCTACGAGCAATTGCGGGCGCAGGGCCTCCGCGCCGACCAAATCGTGCTCTACGGCGAATCGCTCGGGAGCGGGGTGGCGGTACGACTGGCCACGGAGAAGCCCGTCGGTGCCGTCGTGCTCGATGCGCCCTACACCTCGATCGTCAACGTCGCGATCCAGGCCTACCCGTTCTTGCCAGTCCGGCCACTCCTCGCCGACCGCTATGAGAGCGACCGCTTCATCGGCAGCGTAAAAGCGCCGGTGCTGGTGTTGCACGGCGTTAAAGACGGTGTCATTCCCGTGGCGATGGGGCGGGCGCTGTTCGCGGCCGCAAATGAGCCAAAGCGCCTCGCGATCTTTCCCGACGGGCGGCATACCGATCTGGACGAGTATGGGGCGGTGCAAGTGGTCGCTACATGGCTGGCCGAGGTGCTGCCGAAGCGTTGATCGTCAGGCTTGCGTTGCCCGTGTGCTGTACGTAGGCCCGGCCCACGGTTGGACCAGTTGCTGCGAGCCAAAAGTGTCGCCAAATAGCAAACGGCCCGGTCGCTGTTGCGCCGGGCCGTCCAAATTCTACGGATCGTGTATTGGCTCAACGCGGGCCGCGGTCACCACCGCCGCCGCCGCCGCCATAGCCACCGCCGCCGCCACCATAGCCGCCACCGCCACCGCCGAAGCCGCCACCACCGGCGCCCCCGCCGAAGCCGCCGCCACTACCACCAGCGCCGCCACGTCCCGGACCGCCACGGCCACCCGGACCGCCCGGACCCCCGGCGCCCGGCTTCACGACCGGTTTACCCGGCAGCAAGCCTTCACGTTGGAGGCGCTTACGTGCCAGTTTACGGGCACGCCGCACGGCCTCAGCCTTTTCGCGGACCCGTTTCTCGGACGGCTTCTCGAAATAATTGCGGAGCTTCATCTCCCGGAAAATGCCCTCGCGCTGCATCTTCTTCTTCAGCGCCTTGAGAGCCTGGTCGACGTTGTTGTCGCGGACGAGGACTTGCAAGCGGTTGTTATCCTTCACATATCTGGGTTGAACCGGTCGGCCAAGAACCAAAAAACTGGCTCAAAACCAATACGGCCCAAAGCGACCCGAACCATCATCGGGCCGCCGTGGAACCGTGTCATTGCTGTGTGTTTAGCAAACCCGGGTTAACATGTCCACGGGACAAAGACGCCGGTCCCAACTCAGGCACCGGGCAGTTTGAAGAAGGCTGGCGCGACCAGGATCATGTTCGTCTGCTTGATCAGGGCGCCAAGCTCGCCGGATTTCTTGACGTAGGCGAGCCAATCGGGGTCCGTCCACAGCGCCGCGCGCTTGGCTGTCCGCTCGGCGAGGTCCTTGTAGGCCCACACGTGCACATACGTGTTGACATCGCCGACCTCGGTGGTCCCGTACAGCACCGGCTTGCCGAGATGTTTCGACTGGGGCGCAAAGCCCATTTTCTCGTAGAGATCGATGTGCGCCTTGATGGCTCCCGGCTTGCAGGTATAGGTGCGGTGGTCGAAGATCATGGGTGGGCTCCCTGGGGTCGGTTGGATCTGGTGGCGGGTCGTATCGGGAGTTTGCGGCGATGCCGCTTGGCATGCAAGCGTTGATACCCCAAATAGGGATGCAAAGTTATGGCGCCATCAGGCGCGATCGGCCTCCAGGGGCGATGCGCAACCGCTAAGTGGGCCAACCGCTAAGTGGGCCAACCGCTATCTGGGAGAATGCGCGACGAACGGCGGCCTTGGTCGCGCAAGTCAGTACGGATACCGGTACAGAATATCAGAATAGACGACCGTTGTAGACGACCGTTCGGCGGGGAAAATGGGGAGATCGAAATGAGTCGAGTTTTGCAAAGTCTCGTTCTGGCGGCCGGCATCGCTGCGGCCGGCACGGCGTACGCGCTGGCAAAGGAGCCGGACGACGGTGGTGTCATCGTCGGTCGTGGATCGATCGTGCGGTATCTCTATCCCGCCAGCTTCCTGGAGAGTTCGGCCGCGCAGCAGTACACGGCACTCAAACAGGAGGCGACGTCAAAGCGCGCGCTGCTGCCGCCGAACCATCCGACCAGCGAGCGTCTGCGGCGTATCGCCAAGGAACTGCTGCCCTTCGCCGACAAATGGAATCCTCGCTCGAAGGCCTGGGTCTGGGAGGTGGTCGCGATCCAGTCGAGCAACGTCAATGCCTTCTGCATGCCGGGCGGCAAGATCGCCTTCTTCACAGGCATTATCGAAAAGCTGCAGCTCAGCGACGATGAAGTGGCGCTGGTCATGGGCCACGAGATTGCGCATGCGCTGCGTGAGCATTCGCGCGCCCGCGCCGTCAAATCGACGGTCACGCAGGTTGCGAGTCGCGTCATCGGCGCGATGATTCTCGGCCAGGCTGGCGAGGCAATCGGCGCTCAGGCGGGCGGTCTTTTGACCCTCAAATTCTCCCGCGATGACGAAAAAGAAGCCGATCTCGTCGGCATGGAGCTGGCGGCCCGTGCCGGCTACAATCCGGCAGCCGGTGTCACGCTCTGGGAAAAAATGAGCGCCATGGCCAAAGGCGCGCCACCGCAATGGATGTCGACCCATCCGGCCGGCGAGACCCGCATCCAGCTGATCAAGGATCATCTGAAGGAAGTGGAAGGCCTTTATGAGAGGGCGCGCGCCGCGAAGGCTTCGGGCGGTGGTTTGCCGCCGTCGGCGGTTCGCAATTGAGTTTGCCACCGGCCTTGCGGCCGACCCGTTGGGTATGAAACGGGTTGGCGGTTGTGGCAGGATCGTCGGCAGCGACCCTGGCGGTGTGGTCGGTTTTTCCTTGGTATCGCCCTTGCTGCATCCGGGCCCGCGATTGAGTTGGACCCGGATCTTGAGAGTACCGCTGAGTGCCGGGCCTCGATGAACTGGTGGCGCCTGTGCGGGCGCCGGCAAAAGCTATCGTTTGATCGCCGAAAGGCTGAGCGTTTTGGTTGAGCGTTCTGGCCGCGAAGAAAATTGGTGCGCGCGATGGCTCGTGTGACGAGCGCGAATGGGACGTCCGCCGCGCGTTCGACATCGTGTTCATCGGCGTTTGAGCTATCAGACCGGGGCCCGGACTACTCCGCCGCCTCGCGCTTCGGGGCCTTCTTAGCCTTTGCAGCCGCGGGCGTTGTGGTCGCCGCTGGTGCCGCATCCTCGCGGAACGCTGTCCGCCTGATGTCCCAGTCGGCTGCGCCGAAGCGGGCGAAGGTCTTGGCCGGTCCGCCGCTGCCGTAGGGTTGCGAGATCATGCCCGTTTCTTTCACGTCGGCCAGGATCTTGTCGCAGAGGCCGATAACCGAGGCGAACAGCATGCCCGGCAGAATAGCGATACGGTAGCCCATTGCTTCGGCGTCCGCCATTTTGACGACGGGTGACTTGCCGCCCTGCACGACGTTGAGCAGGCACGGCCCCTTCACGAGCTTCGGCACCAGCGCGATTTCTTCCAGTGTCTGCGGCGCTTCGAGGAAGACCATGTCGGCACCCGCGTCCAGCGCCTCATTGGCGCGGCGCACCGCCTCGTCGAAGCCCGCCTTGGCGCGACTGTCGGTGCGCGCGATGATCTGGAACTCGTGGGATTTCCGCGCAGCCGACGCCGCGCGGATTTTCGCCAGATAGTCCTCGATCGAAACCAATTCCTTGTCGTCGAGATGGCCGCATTTCTTCGGGAAGACCTGGTCCTCAATGTGGATCGCGGCGACGCCCGCTCGCTCGAATTCCTGTACCGTTCGGTAGGCGTTGAGCTCGTTCCCGTAGCCGGTATCGCTGTCGGACACGAGCGGCACCGAGATGCAACTGGTGATGCGGCGCGCGTTCGCCACCATCTCGCTCATGGTGAGCAGGCCGTAGTCGGGCAACCCATGTGCTGCCGAGGTGCCAGCTCCCGTCATGTAGACGCACGGGAAGCCCGCCTGTTCGATGACCCGCGCGGTGATGCAATCGTAGGCGCCGGGCGCCACCACCATCGGCCCGGATTTGATCAGCTCGCGAAACGTTTTGGCTTGTGACATCGGTGTCTCCCGCGCGTTCGGTTTGATGCGGCGAATGGTAGGTCCCGGCCAGGAGCGGCGCAAGCACGGCGATGACGCTTAAGTCCGGCTGGCTGTTGAACGCGATGGATGTTCGCCGATCTCGCATCGCGGTATACGATGCCGGAAAATCTATCCTTTTATCGGAGCACGGCCCGCCATGCCTGACGTACGGCCCGCCAAACGGCAGATGCATCTTGGTGCCTTCATGCGCCCGGTCAGCATTCACACGGCGGCCTGGCGCTATCCCGGAGGCACGCCGGACGCGAATTTCAGCCTGCAGGCGCTGACCAAATACGCGCAAACGCTGGAGCGCGGCAAATTCGATGCCTTCTTCATGGCCGATCATCTGGCCGTGCTGAACATGCCCATGGACGCCTTGAAGCGCAGCGCCACTGTGACGTCGTTCGATCCGCTGACCCTGCTGCCGGCGCTCGCCGTGATGACCAAACATCTTGGCCTCATCGCTACGGCCTCGACCACGTTCGAGCAACCCTATCTGATCGCGCGCCGGTTTGCGTCGCTGGACCATATCAGCGGTGGCCGCGCCGGCTGGAACATCGTCACGACGTCGAACCCGGATGCCGCGCTTAATTTCGGGATGGACGAGCACATGGAGCACGACGAGCGTTATGCCCGTGCCCGCGAATTCTACGATGTGGTGACGGGGCTTTGGGACAGCTGGGCCGACGACGCCTTCATTCGCGACGTCGACTCCGGCATCTATTTCGACCCCGAAAAGCTGCACGTGCTCAACCACAACGGCAAATATCTCAAGGTCCGCGGTCCTCTGAACATCGCCCGCCCGGTGCAGGGCTGGCCGGTCATTGTGCAGGCGGGTGCCTCGGACGTGGGCCGTCAATTCGCGGCGGAAACGGCGGAGGTTGTATTCGCCGGCGGCGGGCCGCTCGAGGATGGCCGCAAGCTTTATGCCGACATCAAGGGCCGGATGGACAAGCTCGGCCGCAACCGGGAGCATCTGAAAATCCTGCCCGGCGCGTTCGTCGTGCTCGGCGAGACCTTATCTGAAGCACAGGACAAGCGGGCGCTGCTCGACAGTCTCGCCAGCGCGGACAGCGGCATGGCCGCGCTGTCCATCGCGCTCGGTCACGACGCCTCGACGTATGAATTGGACGCACCGCTGCCGAAGTACATGCCGGAAAGCAATGCCAGCAAAAGCGGCCGCGAACGCGTGATTACCATGGCGGCGCGGGAAAACCTGACCGTGCGGCAACTGGTCGGCCGGCTCGCGGGCTACGGCGGGCTTGGCATGGTCGGCACCCCTAAGATGATCGCGGATCAGATGGAAGAATGGTTCACGACCGGCGGCTCCGACGGCTTCAACGTGATGTTCCCCTATCTGCCGGGCGGCCTCGACGACTTTGTCGACACGGTTGTGCCGGAGCTGCAGCGCCGCGGCATTTTCCGGACTGAGTACACAGGCGCCACGCTGCGCGAGAACCTCGGATTGCCAAGGCCCGAGAACCGTTTTTTTCCGAAATGAGCTTTGCGGCGTGAGCGGGGTCAGGCCTTGGGTTTTTTCTTGAGGATCGCGTGGCCGACGATCGCGTCGGTATGCTCACCGGCGGCTGGCACGCTGCGCGCGGGGCGCAGCCGCTCGCCATCGATGGACAGCGGAAGATGCACCGTGCGCACGGGACGGTCGGGCAGTTCCTGGATGATGCCGAGGGCGGCAACCTGCGGTTCGCGATCCATGCTCGCCATGTCGTTGATGGGCCCGCACGGCACCTTGGCGGCTTCGAGTTTCTCGATCCAGGTTTCGCACGCGTTCGTTTTCAGGATCGCTTCGAGAACTGGCAGCAACGCGGCTTTATTCTCCACCCGCAGCCGGTTCGTTTTGTAGCGCGGATCGGCACCGATATCGGCCCGCCCCAAGACCTCGCAGAACCGCACGAACAAGCGGTCGTTGGCGGCGGCGATCATGATCGGCTTCGTCGCGGTGTCGAAGGCCTGGAATACGATCGTATTGGGGTTGCCGGACAAATGCCGGCGCGGCGGCTTGCCCGTGACGCTGTAGCCCGCGAAATGTGCGCTCATCCAGCCGAGTGCGGTTTCCAGCAACGAGGCATCGACCGTGCCACCTTTGCCGGTGGTGTGCCGCCGGTTGATGGCGGCGACGACGCCGAGCGCCGCCCAGAGCCCGGTGCCGAGATCAAGCACCTGCATACCGACGCGCGTCGGCGGCCCACCGTCCTCCCCGTTCATCATCATCATGCCGGAGAAGCCCTGCAGGATCGGCTCGTAGCCGGGGTCCATGGCTTTCGGGCCTTTGTTGCCGAACGCCGACAGCGAGCAATAGACGAGGCGCGGATTGAGTGCGCAGAGGTCCTTGGCGGCCAGCCCCAATTCTTCGACCGCGCCGGGCCGGAGGTTCTGGATGACCACGTCGACATCGCGCACGTAGTCTTTCAACCAGGCGACGGCGTCGGGGTCTTTCAGGTCGAGCGTGATCGAGCGCTTGCCTTTGTTGACGGACATGAACGTCGTTGCCGTGTCACCGTGGACAGGCGGGCCCCAGCCGCGCGCATCGTCGCCGCCATCAGGCCGCTCGATCTTGATGACGTCGGCACCGAGCTGGCCGAGAATATCCCCCGTGAACGGCCCGGCCAGGTTTTGTGCCAGCTCGATCACCTTGACGCCCGCGAGTGGCAGCATGTTCGTTTCCCCGGATTGATGTACCTTCCGGCGCGACTGTGACACAGGCCCGCGGCGGCGTCGAACGGGGTGGGCGTTTGGCGGGAGGCGGCGAGGCGGAGGCGGCGAGGCGGAGCGGCGCTTGCAACGTCTCACCAACTTGCTCTTCCCCCATGCCGCCATGTCGTGTCTGCCATGCATCGAGCGCGGGGGCGGCGTCGACGTCGCAGTCTGGCATGCCGATCATATCCCCGTTGCGTCGTCGGGCGTCGGGCGGGTAGGCTAGCGGTCTCACTTCAGGTGGTTCACGGCATCCCGAAACGGATGAGCCGGGGGTTACCATCACCGATCACACCACCCAGAGATCGCATCGCCCAGAGATCGCATCGCCCAGAGATGACATTGCAAGGGGATACCTAGGCTGTGCGTTGCAACCCGGCGCTTGAATAAGAGTGCGGGCCAACGGCGCGGCCATCGTTCGGAGAGGGTTTGTGCAACCTTTGCCGTGCGCAAAAAAGCCATCAGGACACCCACGACAGGAGGCAAGTATGTCTGAAGAAGCCAAGTGCCCGTTCTCGGGCGGCAAACCCACCCCGGCTGCGGCTGGCGCGCGGTCGTCGCGCGACTGGTGGCCGAACCAGTTGAACCTCAAGATCCTGCATCAGCATACGCCACCGGCCAATCCCTTGGGCGCGGGCTTCAATTACGCCGCCGAGTTCAAGAAGCTCGACCTGAAGGCGCTGAAGAAGGACCTCACCGCGCTGATGACGGACAGCCAGGATTGGTGGCCAGCCGACTACGGCCATTACGGTGGTCTCTTCATCCGCATGGCCTGGCACGGCGCTGGCACCTACCGCACCGGCGACGGCCGTGGTGGCGCTGCCAGCGGCGCGCATCGCTTCGCGCCCGAGAACAGCTGGCCCGACAACGGCAACCTCGACAAGGCCCGCCGCCTGCTGCTGCCGATCAAGCAGAAGTACGGCGCCCAGATCTCCTGGGCCGACCTGATGATCCTGGCCGGCAATTGCGCACTGGAATCGATGGGCTTCAAGACCTTCGGTTTCGGCGGCGGCCGCGTCGACATCTGGGAGCCAGAGGAGGACATCTACTGGGGTGCCGAGACTGAATGGCTCGGCGACAAGCGCTACAGCGGCGACCGCCAGCTCGAGACGCCGCTCGCAGCGGTTCAGATGGGCCTGATCTACGTCAACCCGCAAGGGCCGAACGGCAAGCCCGATCCGGTTGCCTCCGGCCGGGACATCCGCGAGACGTTCGCGCGCATGGCCATGAACGACGAGGAAACCGTCGCGCTCGTTGCCGGCGGCCACACGTTCGGCAAGGCGCACGGCGCTGGACCTGAGTCGCATGTGGGCCGTGAGCCCGAAGGCGCCAGCATCGAAGCGCAGGGCCTCGGCTGGCTCTCCAGCTACAAGAGCGGCAAGGGCGGCGATACCATCACCAGCGGCATCGAAGGCGCGTGGAAGCCGAACCCCACGACCTGGGACATGGGCTATTTCGACGTGCTGTTCGGCTACGAGTGGGAGCTGTCGAAGAGCCCCGCAGGTGCCCACCAATGGCACCCAAAGAACTGCGCCGAGAAACACATGGTGGTCGATGCGCACGATCCCTCGAAGAAACATCGGCCGATGATGACCACAGCCGATCTGGCACTCAAGATGGACACGATCTACGAACCGATCTCGCGCCGCTTCCACAAGAACCCGGCTGAGTTCGCGGACGCCTTCGCCCGCGCCTGGTTCAAGCTCACCCATCGCGACATGGGTCCGCGCGTGCGCTACCTCGGCCCTGAAGTGCCGGCCGCAGCGCTGATCTGGCAAGATCCGGTTCCGGCGGCCGATCACAAGCTGATCGACGCGCAGGACGTGGCGGCGCTGAAAGGCAAACTGCTCGCATCGGGGCTTACCGTCGCGCAGTTGGTGGCGACGGCGTGGGCGTCGGCATCCACGTTCCGCGGCTCCGACAAGCGCGGTGGTGCCAACGGTGCTCGCGTTCGTCTGAGCCCGCAGAAGGACTGGGCGGTCAACCAGCCGGCACAACTGGCCAAGGCGATCGCGGCGCTCGAAGGCGTGCAGGCAGCGTTCAACGCGTCGGCTTCCGGCGGCAAGCAGGTGTCGCTCGCCGACCTGATTGTGCTCGGCGGTGCTGCCGCGATCGAGAAGGCTGCCAAGGACGCCGGTCTGACCCTGACCGTGCCGTTCTCGCCAGGCAGCATGGATGCGACACAGGCCCAGACCGACACCGCGTCCTTCTCCGTGCTCGAGCCGGTCGCGGATGGGTTCCGCAACTACCAGAAAGCTAAGTTCACGGTTTCGGCCGAAGAACTGCTGGTCGACAAGGCACAGCTCATGTCGCTGTCGGCGCCCGAGATGACGGCGCTGGTCGGTGGTCTGCGCGTGCTTGGCGCGAACACCGGCGGCACCCAGCACGGCGTTTTCACCAAGCAACCGGGCAAACTGTCCAACGACTTCTTCGTCAACCTGCTCGACATGAGCACGACGTGGAAGGCAACCTCGGACGCAAAGGACGTGTTCGAGGGCCGGGACCGCAAAACGGGTGCCGCCAAGTGGACGGCATCGCGCGTCGACCTCGTCTTCGGCTCGAACTCGCAGTTGCGTGCCATCGCGGAAGTCTACGGGTCGACTGACGGCCGGGACCGGTTCGTCCGTGACTTCGTCGCAGCCTGGGCCAAGGTGATGAACCTGGATCGCTTCGACCTCGCCTGATCTCGATGCCACAGCGTTAACCTCGAACAAAACGAGCCATGAACAATACGACACGAGCGGGCGGAGGGCAGTGCTTTCCGCCCGCTTTCCATTGGTGCGTCAGCGGTGCGCCAGGGACCTTGCACGCTTTTTGCGATTGTCTCCTCGAGCCAGTGCATCAGTCCCGGAACGGGACACGCCAAACGCGGAGACGAGACATGTTCGAGCGCAACAAGATCGATAATGCCGAGCATGCTGGAGTTCCCGTCGAACTGTCCACCGTGGACGGCGTGGCGGTCAACGGCCGCTTGCTCATTGCCATGGGCCGCAACGTCTTCGACGTCTTGAACGGCTCTGGCGCGTTTCTGGAATTCGAGCCCTACGGCGGCGAGCGCTCGTTCGTTGCCAAAGCGTCGATCAGTAACGTAAAGCTGATCAACGTGCCGCGCGCGGCCAACCTCAATCAACGGCTGCACGATTTGGACGGCTTCGATCCGCACGCGATCCTGGGTGTGCCGTCATCGGCGAGTTTCGATGACGTCAAATCGGCCTGGCACAAGCTCGCGAAGATTTACCATCCGGACCGCTATTCGAGCGCCGAGCTGCCGCCGGAGGTCCGGGATTATCTCGCCAGCATGGCGCGCCGCGTCAACGCCGCCTACGCGGTTCTCGAAGCCCCGCTGCAAGCCTCCAAGAAAGCCGCCGCCAGCCGTGCCGCGCCGATCTATACGTCGCAGCCCCGGGCGTGATAGCGGCGTTCAAGTTCAGCGTTTGGCAGCTGGCGGCGTGACAGGCATGCCCACGTTGGCGGGTCGCCACGGCTTCTCGGTCGAACGCTCGCGGTCCCAGAGTTCGCTGAGAAACTGATGGATGCGCGGATCGGCGGGAGAAAGGCTGTCCTGATCCGACCGCTGTTGTTCCTGAGCGCGCCGCGCGTGGTTAGTCGAGCCGCTTTTCTTCGTTCGGCGCGCCCCGTAAATCAACACGGGGGCGTCAGGCTCCTCGATATCGAGTTCGGCAAGGAACGTTTCCCGCAGCGCATAGAATGATTGCAGGATGGCATCGCGGGCAAGCTTGCGATCCTCAGGCGTATTGTCCCGGCCTTTGCGCGGATCGAGGGTCTGCAAGGCCCGGCGCATATCGTGCAGCGGTGCGAACGGGAAGAGGCCGATCAGCTTCTCGGTTTCGCCGACATTCCGGTAGAGGATCCGCAGGTCGTCGATCGTCTCGGATATGCGCAGGAAGGCGTCCAGATAATCCGCCTCGGTCGGTTTTTCGATCTGAGTGAAGCGAAACGCCCCCGACTTGGCCGCGATGATCTGCTGCCAGCCCTTGTGGAGCGTCGACAGAAAATCGCTGCGCCGCTGAAACATGCTGGTGATGTAGGCGACGCCGCCCGTTGCGATGAGCAGGCTCATGTCGCGCAGGAATTCGTAGCCATCCTTCAACAGTGCCGACACCGGCGATCCCTTGAGCAACGGTATTTGGTCCGCGAACTTGGCCAGCAGCGACGCCGCCAGGATCAACGCCAGCGTTGCATAGAGGCGTTTCGTCTTGCGGCGCAGCGTCGATCTGATCATTCAATCCTCACAAATGGACGATGCGTCGAAATGGTGCGCCGGAATTGCGCGGAACGGCCTTCACGAAACGACCTCGGTCGAAGGATGCAAGCTCGGGCAGTATCCCGCCGAAAGTACGGCGACGATCGATTTGGGTGTCAGCACCTCGAATGCGCCCGACTCTGGACGCGTGGCCATCGACGGGTACCCCTCGGGCGACCACAGGAGCAGCCAATTCGCCAGCAGCAGATGCGGCCCGCCGTCATGCCGCACGAATGTTCCGGAGGGCAGGCTTGCGATATCCGCCTGCCAACTGACCTTGGCGCCCGTGGGGTCCACGCGGTCCCCGTGCAAGACGTCATCCATATCGCCGGCCGTCGCACGACCGTTCGGTCCACGGCCACGTGCCCACAACGTCGCGAACCAAAGTGCGTCCTGGCGGCGGCACTCGAAACAGGGCCGGTGGCCTGCTGCCAAGGCGGTGGCTTCGTCGAGAAAAAACAATTCCGTATATCGGTTGGGCGTCATGACCGCGCGTTTGCGGCCGTTAAATTCGAGGCGGCAACAGATCCACTGCTTGGAGGCCCATCGCCTTCGGCCGAGCGTCTTGTCGGCGCCGTGGAATGCCCCGCCGCGATTGCCCATCATCAGCCCGCGCGCTTGGCAGGCGATAATCTCTCCGTCTGGCGTAACCCGGTTCTGGAGCGCCATTGCACAATCTGACATGTTAGGTTGCGATAGCAGGACAATGGTGAGGTTGAACATGACTGAAGCAGGCGTCGTTGTGAAGATCGAGGATCGCCAGAGTGCTGGCCGGGTGGCGCTGGTCACGGTCGACAACCGGCAAAAGCTCAATTGTTTGAATACGGCACAGGTCGTGGCGCTGCGGCAGGCGTTTGAAGCGTTAGCTGGCGATGCAGCGCTCCGCGCCGTCGTCCTGACCGGGGCCGGCGATCGCGCCTTCATTGGCGGCGCCGATTTGAACGAGCTCGGTGGCCTTTGCTCCGAGAGTTCGCGGCTCTACATCACGCGCCTGCACAAGGCCTGCAAGGCCATCCGCGATTGTCCGGTGCCCGTCATCGCCCGGGTCAATGGGTATTGTCTCGGTGCGGGGCTCGAGGTGGCAGCCAGTGCCGATATGCGCGTTGCCGCCGATACGGCTGTTTTCGGCATGCCGGAAGTGCACATGGGGCTGCCCTCGGTCATCGAAGCGGCGCTGTTGCCGGGTCTTATCGGCTGGGGTAAAACTCGCGAGATCCTGCTGACCGGCGAGACGTTTTCGGCGGCCGATGCGTTGGCGATGAAGTTTGTCGAAAAAGTCATGCCGGCGGATCAGATCGACACCCATGTCGCCCATTGGCTGACGCTCATCGCACGCGCGACGCCGGCCGCCGTACGGTCGCAAAAAGCACTGATGAACCGCTGGGAGCGTGTATCGGTCGAGGAAGGCATCTACGCTGGCATCGACGCGCTGTCCGACGCCTACCGGACGGGCGAACCGCAAGCGGCGATCGCCGCCTTTTTCGACGCCAAGGCGAAGCGGAAGGGCTGACGATGCCGCCACACTTCCAACAGAGGCCGGTCACCATAGTCTGGATCTGATGGCGCAAGCCCCCGTCATGTATGCCATAGATGGGGCTTGCTGGGGAGCCGAGCGTCGATCCTGTGGGAATTCCCGCCAGGGTGCAGCTTTAGGTAACAGGGGTAAGGGATGTCTGCAGCCAAAGGTACGATGGTCGTCGGCCGTGACACAGCCATTCTGGGCGTCATTCGCAACTGCAAGCAAGTCGAGGTCTACGGCTACATCGACGGCGAGGTGGCGGCGCAAACGCTCATTGTCCGGGAGGGTGGCCGGGTTTTCGGCAAGATCCGCGCGGAGTCGGCCGAGGTCCATGGGGTTTTGCAGGGTACCGCCGTCGTCAAGAACCTGATGAGTATCAGCCGGGCCGGATCGGTCACCGGTCATGTCCAGTATGGGCATCTGGCCATGGAACTCGGCGCCGAGCTCTCTGCCGACGTGAGGAATGTACCGCCGGCCATTTTTGGCGATCTGGACCTGACGGTGGCGCGCGGTAAGGCGGTGCGGATCACCACGGCTGACCTGACGGCAGTGGATCCCGACGATGCGGCGACGTCGCTGACCTACACCATTTCGGCACCCACCAATGGCCTCGTTGAGCAGGTCGATGCCCCGAACACTGCCATTCTCGTCTTCACGCAGGCGGACCTGGAGAACAACAAAATCGCGTTCCGCCACGATGGGTCTGACAAGACGGTGGCCAGTTTCAACGTCATCGTCACCGACCACACGGGCGCCACGTCGGGTGCGCCCGCGACCGTGCACGTCACGGTTCGCTGACCGCGAGAGCGTTTTACCGCAGACTGCGCTCGACGGCCAAATCAGGGCCGTGATAGCCTTCCTGGCAAACGCTGGCGTCTTAAATCCGGCGCACGAGCTGGAGGACCATCATGCCCAAGGCGCACATCAGCGGCATCGATCTCTATTACGAGGTCGAAGGGGTGGCGGGGCGTCCGTGGCTGACATTCTCGAATTCGCTGCGCACAGATCATACCATGTGGGCACCGCAGATGCCGGCGTTCGCGGCACACTTCCGAATTCTGCGCTACGACGTGCGCGGCCATGGCCAAAGCACAGCTACGGCTGGCAAATATTCCGCCGATCTGCTGTGCCGAGACATTGTGGGGCTGTGGGATCACCTTGGCATTGCCCGCAGCCATTTTGCCGGACTTTCGCTCGGCGGCATGACAGGCATGCGCCTTGGCATGGCATATGCCAGCCGTATCGATAAACTCGTCATTTGCGACTGCCGGGGTGACAGTCCGCCTGAGATTGTGGCGACCTGGGCCAAGCGCTGCGATGCGGTCAAGGCTGGGGGGTGCGAGGTTCTTGTCGAAGAATCGATCAACTCCTGGTTCAGCCCCGCGCAGCGCATCGAACAGGCCGACTTCATCAAGGCCATCGGCCGCACGATCGCCGAGACGAGCGTCGACGGTTATGCCGGTTGCGCCAGCGGCATGCTGTCCGAATTGGACATGGCGGCGCGGGTCCGCGAGATCAAACCATCGACGCTGTTCCTGGTCGGCTCGAAAGACGGCCCGCATCCAGCACTCATGCAGTCCATGCACGAAGCCTTGCCCGGTTCGGACTTCGTGGTGATCGATGGCGGCACACATCTTGCGAACCTCTCGCACCCGATCGAATTCAACGCGGCCGTTCTCCGTTTTCTCTTAGGCTGAGCCTTGCTCGAAGCACCAGAGGCGTTCGCTCTTGGCACATGACAAGGCAAAAAGCGCGGGCGTGCGGATTGCGCAGATGACGTCGCCCGCAAGCGCTGCCCTCGGCCGATTTGCCCAACGCGGCCTGCCCTTGAGCGGTGTCGTCATCGGCATCTTACTCATCATCGGACCGTTCTGTGCCACCATCGTGCGCAGCATGCTGGCCTGGGATGCGAGCGGACCGCATGTGTCGCTGTCGAATTTCGTGGGTATTTTGACCAGCCCGCATTTTTATCAGGCCGCAGGCAACACACTGATCTGCAGCGCCAGCGCTGCGCTCTTGAGCACTGGCCTCGGATTTGCGTTGGCCTGGATCGTATCGCGAACCGATGTCCCCGGGCGCGGCTGGTTCGAGATCCTGAATCTCGTGCCATTCTTTTTGTCGCCCTATGTCGGCGCGATATCCTGGCTCTACCTTGCAGCCCCCCATAGCGGCATCCTGCCGAACCTCGTCAAGGATGCGTTCGGGATCACGCTGGATTTCCTGCCCGTCTATGGGCTACCGGGCGTCATCGGGGTGTTGACGCTTTTCTATACGCCCTATGTCTATCTTTTCGTCGTTGCGCCGCTGCGCCAGATGGATGCGGCGCTCGAGGATGCGGCCCGCGTTCACGGCGCCACGTTCTGGTTCACCCTGCGCCACATCACCATCCCGCTGCTGATGCCGGCGTTGTTGTCGGGCGCCCTCATCGTTTTCGTGACGAGCGCAGGTTTGTTCGACATTCCCTTGGCGCTCGCCTCGCCCAAGGGCATTCGCACGATGCCCACGGAAGTCTATGGGCTTGTCCAATTCCCGTCCGATCTCGGGCGGGCTGCAGCCTTCGGCGTCATTGTAATGACGGCGACCGTGGCGTTGGCGATCCTGCAACGGCGTTATCTCAGCCGCCGCCGCTTCGATACCGTCTCCGGCAAGGGGTACAGACCGCGTATCGTCGCCTTGCGGGCCGGCGGGCGTAGCGCTGCCGTCCTCGTCGAACTCATCTACATCACCTTGGGTGTCGTGCTGCCGGTCGTCGCCATCCTGATGGTCTCGCTATCAGGGCTTTGGACGGGACGTTTCAATCCTGCCGCGCTGACCCTGAAAAATTTCGACTATGTGCTCTTCAATTACAGCCTGACGCAGCAGGCGATCTGGAACAGTCTTGCGCTGGCGTTGGTTGGCGCGACCATCGGTGTCGCGATCAGTTTTCTGCAGGCCTACTACATCCATCGTGGCACATCCCGTTGGCGCGGGCTGATCGATGGTATTCTGTCCGTGCCGCTCGGCATTCCCGGGATCATCCTGGGGCTCGGTTACCTGATCCTGGCAATCCGCACGCCGCTCTACAGCACGCTCACGATCATCCTGATTGCCTATATCGCCCGCTTCTTTCCGATGGCGACGCGCACGATTTCGTCGATGCTGCTCGCCATCAATCCCGAGCTCGAGCAGAGTGCCCGCGCCAACGGCGCCAGTTGGCTGCAAACGATGCGCTACATCTTGTTGCCGCTCCTGCTTCCCGCGATCATCGCGGCGTGGTTGCTCCTGTTCGTGATCTTCATCCGCGAGCTTGGCGCGACCATCCTGCTTTACGCCCAAGGCACCGAAACTATCAGCGTCGCCCTGGTGCTGCTGAGCGAGCGGAGCGCTGGCTATGTCGCAGCCTTGGCCGTCATCCAACTTGTCATGCTGCTGGCAGCTTTCGTTTTATTTCGGATGACGCGCGCGTCACTGGTGCAGAGTTGATAGGGTCGTCTCCAGGCCAAGAGGAAGCGTGCGTGGCATTCGTCAAGATCGACGGACTGAGGAAAAGTTTTGGCACGCTGGCGGCGGTCGATGGCGTGTCGCTGTCGGTATCGCAAGGCGAGACCATGGCGCTGTTGGGCCCGAGCGGTTGCGGCAAGACGACGATCTTGCGCTGTCTGGCGGGGTTGGAAACGCCTGAGGCCGGCTACATCGAGATCGCCGGCAAGGTCGTCTATGACAGCGCGCGCCGCATCAACCTGATGCCGGAGGAACGCGGCCTTGGCGTCGTCTTTCAGTCCTACGCCGTCTGGCCACACATGACGGTGGCAGAGAATGTCGGGTTTCCGTTGAAAGTTCGCGGCGTGCGCGACCGGGCAGAGCGCGTCAAGCGCATCCTCGAGTTGGTTGGGCTCGGGGATGGATCGGCCAAACTCGCAACGGATCTCAGCGGCGGCCAGCAGCAGCGCGTTGCACTCGCCCGCGCGCTGGTGCATGAGCCGCGCCTCGTTCTCTTTGACGAGCCGATGTCCAACCTCGATGCGCAGTTGCGCGAGCATATGCGCATGGAAGTCAAGCTGCTGCAGCAGCGGCTGGCGTTTACGGCCATCTATGTGACCCACGACCAATCGGAAGCATTTGCTTTGGCCGAGACGGTCGTTCTCATGAACCGTGGCCGCATCGAGGCGCTGGGTCCGCCGCGCGAGATCGCATCGACGCCCCGGTCCGAGTTCGCGGCCAGATTTCTCGGTTTCAACGTGCTCGAGGGTGTGTTCCACGGGCACGTGCCGGATGGGTCGCGGCACGTGGAAATCATGTTGCCTGATGGCACGATTGTGCGGGGCGCCCGTGCCGACAGTGCGCTGGTCCCGGCGGCAGGCCGTCCGGCTCTGCTGTGCGTCCGGCGCGAACACGTCCAACTTTCAACGCCAAAGCCTGCCGCGAACAGCGAACCCGCCGGCATCGCCGGCGCGATCAGAGCTGCGTCGTTTCTGGGGCTGCAGGAGGAATATGTGGTCGATGTCGGCGGGCAGCAGCTACGCGTCATCCATCCGGCCATGGGGTATTCCGCGGGAACGACCGTCACCGTTACACTGGCGCCGGAGCGCTGCATCCTTTTGCACGGAACCCGATCTGACGCTGCCCTACAAGGCCCGCACCAACGGACAGGAGACCGATGATGACGAATACGATGACGACCTTGCGGCGCAGCTTGGTGCTGAGCGTCGCCAGTGCTGTGGCGGTCACATGTGCGCTGACATGGACGTCACGCGCGGCCTTTGCCCAGGAGGCGCCCGCCATCGCGGCAGCAGCGACTGCTGAAGAAAAAGCGCGCGTCGGCAAGCTGATCGATGATGCCAAGAAAGAGGGTGAGCTCGTCTACTGGGACACCGTCATACAGCCGGAAACGCACGATGCGTTGGCCGCCGCCTTCCGAAAGGCCTACGGTCTGGCGGCCGCATTCAAGGTGACCTATAACTTGCAGGGTACCGCGGCGCTTGCCACACGCGTCGAACAGGAATTGGCGGCCGGCAAGGTCACGATGGACATCGCTTCTGTCGCCTCGTTGCCGTGGATGTACGAACGCGTCCAGAAGGGCGACGTTGCGCAATATGCCTCGCCGGCCTATGCCAAATATACCAAGGCCTTCGAAAATGGGCTCGGCGTGGACGGCTACTTCGCCTTCAACGGTGCCTATATCTTCGTGCCCATGTGGAATGCGCAGAAGCTGGATTTCAAAGGCAAGTCCTGGAAGGACGTGATCGGCGCGGTTCCGGAAGGGCGCATCTCGGTCGGTGATGCCGGCAAATCGCTGACCTACCTCGCGACCTACCACGGACATGCGCAGGTTCTGGACGACGCGTTCTTCAAGGCGCTGGCGGGGATGAAGCCCTCGTTCCTGATGCGCTCGGAGCAGATTGCGCAACGGCTCGTGACGGGCGAAGATCTCATGGCGTTTTCAGCGATGCCCACGCGCGCCTACCAGAACAATCAGAAGGGCGCTCAGCTTAAATTCTTGCTGCCGGAGGAAGGTGTCGTGCTTCTTCCGCAGAGTATGATCATCCTGGCGAAAGCGCCGCATCCCGCGGCGGCGCGGCTGTGGATAGATTTCGTGTTGTCGGAGCAGGGACAGGATATCATCGTCAAGGGCGAGGCGATGATGTCGGGCCGCGACGGCTACAAAAGTCCGCTGCCGGACTATGCGCCAGGCATCGACACGCTCAAGCTGGTCAAGGTGGACTGGAAGGGCGTTTCAACCGAGATGCTGAAGGATATTCGCGGCGCCTGGGCGAAAATTTTCGCGCCATGATGCCGTGGGCCGGCGCTGCAGGCGCACCGGCTCCTTCAACGACACCGCTACACGACACCGCCAAACGAAAACACTAAACGAAAACACTAAACGACAACGCTCCACGGAGCAGTGGCGCGGAACCAGATGCGAGACGCACAAAACGATATGACCGTTTCAGACCTCGGTGCGGGCCAGCCTGCAGCGCTACCAATCCCGTTTCGTGAGTTCGTCGGCCTGATGGCGATCCTGATGGCGATGACGGCGCTGTCGATCGACATCATGCTGCCGGCGCTGCCGGAAATCGGCGCGGTGTTCGGCATTACCAATGCCAACGACCGTCAGCTGGTCGTCGGCAGCTATTTCCTGGGGCTCGCCGTGGGGCAGCTTTTCTGGGGGCCGGTTTCCGACCGGTTCGGCCGCAAGGCGCCGCTGATGGTGGGGCTTTCGATTTTTGTGGCAGCGACCATGGCTGCAACGGCCGCCGGAAGCTTCAAGGCACTGCTGGTCGCGCGGCTCGTGCAGGGCTTTGGCGGCGCCGCGGCCCGCACCATATCGACAGCCATTATCCGCGATCTCTTCGCTGGCCGCCAGATGGCCAAGGTCATGTCCACCGTGATGATGATCTTCATCGTCGTGCCCATTCTGGCACCGTCGGTCGGACAAGCTGCGATCAGCTTCGGGTCCTGGGTCAACGCGTTTTATGTGCTGCTGCTGGTCGGATCGATCGCGGCGGTTTGGGCGGCGCTGCGCTTACCCGAAACATCTGCTGCACGTATCGCAACGCATGGCGCGCCGTTGTCGTTGACGGCCGGCTTGCGGCTGGTCCTGGGTTCGCCGGCGACACGCACCTATGCTCTGGCGGCCGGGCTGACATTCGGTTGCCTCGTCACCTATATTTCCAGCGCGCAGCAGGTGTTCGTCGATATCTACGGGCTTGGCCGCGCCTTTCCGGTGGCGTTCGGCAGTGTGGCGTGCGGCATTGCTCTGGCATCGTTCACGAACGCGCGTCTCGTGCAGCGTTTAGGGATGCGGCGGCTGTCGCACACGGCGCTGGTTGGCTTTCTGGGCGTGAGTTTGGTTCTGGCAGCGATCAGCACCGTCACCCGGCCGCCGTTTCTGGTCGTCTGGCTCGCACTGGTGGTCTGCTTCTATTTGTTCGGATTGATGCAATCGAATTTCAACGCCATCGCCATGCATCCCGTGGGGCAGGCCGCCGGCACCGCGTCGTCGCTGCTGGGGTTCTCGACGACGGCGATCGGCGCCATTCTCGGCGGTACCATCGCGCGGCAGTTCAATGGAACGGTGCTGCCCATGGCGCTCGGGTTTGCGGCGCTCTCGCTCTGTGCTTTGATCGCGGTGACAGCCTATGAAGGCCTCAACGGCCTGTTCCGCGGCGAATAGCGTTTCAAGTCAGGGAGACACACCATGAAAGCAGCGGTCATTGGCGCCAACGGCGTCGAAGTGCGGGACGTGGCCCAACCTCAGCCGGGCCCGGATCAAGTCCTCGTCCGTGTCTGCGCGGCGGGTCTCAACCGTGCCGATCTGATCATGGCCTCCGGCCGCATGCACGGCGGCACCGGCGGGGCGGGCACCGTTCTCGGCCTCGAATGCGCAGGCGAGGTCGTGTCGACCGGGGCGAACGTGACCGGCTTCAAGGCGGGCGACCGGGTGCTCTGCTCGTGTCCAGGCGGCTATGCCGAATACGCCGTTGCCGACTTCGGCCGCGTTCACAAGATCCCCGCCAACAACATGACCTATCAGCAGGCCGCTACCTTGCCGGTGGCTCTGCAGACGATGCACAATGCCGTGGTGACGGCGGGTCGTTTGAAGGCTGGCGAATCCGTGCTGATCCAGGGCGCGAGCTCCGGCGTCGGCCTGATGGCGCTGCAGATCGCCAAGTACAAGGGCGCGAAGCTGGTCATCGGCTCGTCCACGAATCCGGAGCGGCGCGCAAAGCTGAAGGACTTCGGCGCTGATCTGGCGATCGACTCCAAAGATCCCGGCTGGCCCGACCAGGTGCTTTCCGCCACCGATGGCAAAGGCGTCGACCTCATCGTCGACCAGATCTCCGGCTACGTCGCCAACCAGAACCTGAAAGCGACGGCCATCCTCGGCCGCATCGTCAACGTCGGTCGGCTCGGCGGCTTCCACGGCGATTTCGATTTTGATCTCCACGCCGCCCGCCGCATCGACTATATCGGCGTTACGTTCCGCACACGCTCGGTCGAAGACGTGCGCGAGATCAACCGCCTGATGCGTGCCGATCTCTGGCCGGCGATCGAGGCGGGCAAGCTGGCGTTGCCGATCGACCGCACGTTCCCGCTGGATCAGGCCGCAGCAGCGCTCGCGCACATGAAAGCCAACGCCCACCTCGGCAAGATCGTGCTCGAGATGTGAGGGCGAAACCCGAATACTCAGCGTCATGCCCATCATGCCGAAGGTGCGCTTCCAGGTGCGTCCGTGATGTTGCGTTGTCAGGTTGGTGCAAGTCCTTCGCGACGCGCGACCACGCCAGCAAAGTCATTGGCCAATCATCGAGGGGTTCAATAACCCGCGCAGGCGGCATTCGAGCCTCAACTACGTCAGCCCGGCCACGTTCGAAGCAACGTTCCGGGCCGACAACCGGCAAGAGCGAATGGCTCTCCACTAAATCCGGGGAGGTCCAGATTATCACTTGGGGGCGCTGTCGGCTCGAAGAGCAATAGCGCCTTAAACGTGAAATCCCTCGTGAATGCCGTCCCAAGGCGCCAAGCTCACGCCTTCCGCGACACGGGCAACGGCATGGACACCTGGGCGACCGGACCGGCCTGCATATCCTTGGCCATGATGGGACGGCCGAAGTGGAAGCCCTGCATGTAGGTGATGCCGGCCGCCTCGATGATCTTGGCGGTTGCCTCGTCGGCCACCCACTCGGCCACCGTTTCCATGCCGAACGTCTCGGCGATTTCCACCAGCGTCTTGATGAAAACCTTGTTGGTCGGCTCCTCGATCAGGTTCTTCACAAACGAACCGTCGATCTTGACCATGTCGACGTTGAGGATCTTCAGGTTCTTGAAGGACGTATAGCCGGCGCCAAAGTCGTCGATCGCGACGCGGCAGCCCAGTTCCTTCAACGTGTCGACGAAATTGATCGACAGGTCCAGGTCGTGGATCGCAGCCGTTTCGGTGATCTCGATCGTCAGGCGTTCGGTGAGCTGGCGGCGGCCGCCCGTCAACCGATGCAACGTCAACAGCCATTCATGGTCGCTGGCCGTCAGCCCCGACACGTTGACCGAAAGTTTGATGTTCGGATGCTTCTTCAGGATCTCGATGGAGAGCTCCAGCGTGCGCCGGTCGATCAGCCGTGAAAGCCCCAACTGTTCGGCAACGACGATGAACTCGCCCGCGGAAACCAGCGTGCCGTCGGGTCGCTCCATGCGCAGCAGACATTCATAGAGGCCCGGCTCCCGGCCCCCGCACGTGACCATGGGCTGCAGCGCAATGAGCATGCGGTTCTGGTCGAGCGCCGTGATGACTTCATCGGCGATGGTGATGTTGCGCTGACGGGTCGTCTCCCGCGCCGCATTCGGCTCGAAGGCATAGAACGCTTCGTGCCGTTTGGAACGGGCTTTGTCGAGCGCCTGCAGCGCATGGCTCAACGCCTGATGCGTTGTCCGCGCTTGCTCCGGCAGCAGCACGCCGCCAATCGAGATCGTCGCTGAAAGCTGGCAGGCGCTGGTTTTGATGGTCGTGTCGCGCACGGCCTTCATGAAGCGCTCCGCGGCGACGCGCATGGCGGCCGGCCCGCAATCGTTCAGGATCACGCCAAACTTGTTCGAAGAATAACGGCCGATAGTGTCCCCACCACGCAGCCGGGCGCGGATGATGCGCGCGGTGGCTGCGATCACTTCATCGCCAACGTCGAAACCGAACGTTTCGTTGATGACGTTGAGGTTGTTGACGCTGGCGACCAGGAACGCGCAAGGCTGTTGGGTCCGTTCCGAACGCGTGACTACGGCGCCAAGCGCTTCGGTGAGGCGGATACGATTGAGCTGACCGGTCAATTCGTCGTGGTCCGACCGGTAAAGGAGCCGCTGCTCCTCAAGGTACCGCTCGTTGATTACGCGGATGATGCCACGGGCTTTCACGGGCTGCCCGGCCTCGTCGTACCAGCAGCGGCCATGATCTTCGAGCCACAGCGAGGTCTCGCTACGCCGACCGCCGGGCGTGAAGCGATATTGCACTCGGTAATGCGCACCGTTTTTGGCGAGCGGATCGGTCGGTTGCGGCGAGGTAACCGCTTCCTGCCGGCGCTGGATATGTTCTGCAGCAATCAGGAAGTGAAAGTCCGTTCCGCTTCCAATGGCCTGAGGATCGACGTTCAGGACTTCGGTAACGTTGCTTTCCCACTCCATCCGGTCGGTCGTGAGGTCCCAGAGATAGGCGGTCTCTTGCACAGCTGAAAGAATGCCGACGAGATCGAGGGAGCGGCCCTCGACGAGGATCGTGTCGCCGCCAGCATCAATCACAATATCGCTGCCCAAGTCGGCGTGCGCCGGGAGCGTGGTTTGGCGAGCCGGCAGGGTTTCGCCTATCGGGGTTTCGGTCGGTGATGCCACGCCCAGTTTCCCACAGCCAGCGGCGGCGCCAGAGCAGCGACGCAATTTAGTTCGAGTTTGCAGCGTAGTTGCTAGATCTTAACAACTGTTGAAGCGTGTCGCATCTTGGCTTTCCAGCAGCCCGAGAGCCGCCCACAAAAGACGAGTGCCCACAAAAAAACTGGCCAGGGAAACCCTGGCCAGCCTGTCAATGGGGCGAGCGCTGAATGGCGCCGACAGCCTCTCAAGTAGATGGCGCCGGTTAGGAATCAGAGCCGATGCTGAGGTCGCGCCGCGCCGCGCGGATGCCGATCATGGCGCCGGCGACCACATCAACGAGCGCCGCGGTCATAATGAAGAAGAAGACCGACGTTGTCGCCTTCGGTTGCAGGAGAAACTCAATGAGGCAGGCGATGAAAACCAGCATCGAAAGGCCGTGATCGATCATCTGCGAGCTGGACGTATAGGTCGATTTGATGAGTTCGACAAACAGCAGGATCATCGTCAGAAGGATGATGAGATCGCTGGTCCGGAAGACCCAATCGGCACCGCTGACCATGCGAAGCTGGAACAGCTCTTTGTTGAGGATCTGGTCGGCAGGCAAATTGCCCGCGAACAGAACCACAATATTATAGACGATAAATGCGATGGCGATGAGTGGGATGGCTCTTAGAGACACGGGGAGACCTCCTCTTGGCGCGTCGTCGCGCTTTGCCCTGCTTTTCACGTGCACCTTTGCGCGTGACCATGATAGCGCGTGACGATCTTAGCGCATCATTATGCTAGCGAGTGATTGTGTTAGCGAGTGATTGTGTCGCCTTTTCATACCCAGTCGCGTTCTGACGCGCCACTCGCATGAAAATTGGTGTTTGTGGGGGCCCCGGGGCAGCCGAGCGACAACAGACCAAAAAACGTCAGGCCAATTCTTCCTTTGCCTTCAGGATCTGCTTGTCGCGGTACTTGCCCGACTTGAGATCGATATGGTGGGGGCGCCGGAGGTTGCCGGAATCCTTGTCTTCCACATAGATCGGGGCCGATAGCGCGTCGGCCGAACGGCGCATGCCGCGCTTCGACGGCGACGTCTTCTTTTTGGGAACTGCCATGGGGAATGCTCCTAGTGGGATTGAACCGAGTGGGATTGAACCGAGTGGGCTCGCAACGCAAGCATGTGGCTGGTCGGCTGCCGCAAGCCGATCCCGCAGGGACGTGGCGAAGCGTCGACGGCCGGAAAAAAGACAACATCCCGCGAACCGGTAAAGGCCGAG
>JANXRM010000283.1 GCA_025353015.1 Hyphomicrobiales bacterium | reverse complement strand
GCGTCCGTTGACCGAGATGTGGCCGTGGCTGACGAACTGGCGGGCGGCGAAGACGGTCGGCACAAACTTGGCACGGTAGACGACAGCGTCCAGGCGGCGCTCCAGCAGGCCGATCAACAGTTCCGAGGTCGAGCCCTTCATGCGGGCAGCCTCGTGATAGACCTTGTTGAACTGCCGCTCGGTGATGTTGCCGTAATAGCCCTTGAGCTTCTGCTTGGCCTTGAGCTGCTGGCCGAAGTCCGACAACTTGCCGGCGCGGCGCTCGCCGTGCTGGCCGGGGCGCGAGGCGCGCTTATTGAGCGGGCTCTTCGACCGGCCCCAGATGTTTTCACCCAGGCGGCGGTCGATCTTGTGCTTGGCGCGAATGCGCTTGGTCATGACAGGTTCCGTCTTTCAATATCCACGGGGAAACGACGCTCCTTCCTCTGCAGACCCGGGAGTGCGCCTCCGGGGGCCGCCGACAGGTCCACCGGAGTTCCGGCGACCGCAGGGGCGCAAATGCAACGCGGGCCCCAAACCGGGCCCGCTCCCGGCTTGATAGGGGATTGCCGGGGTGGCGTCAATGCGCAATGGACAACGGGTCAGCGCGTCGCAACCATGCTACAATCGCGCATCATCCGGCGAACCAACACTGGAGTTTCCCCATGTCTGCCCCCATGTCCATCCCGCCGCTACTCGTCGATCCCAACCAGATTTTGATGACAGGTGAGAACCCATTCGTGCGCCTGGCACCGCAGGATAATGACGACTACACGACCTCGGTGAGCTTCTGGCGAATGACGTTTTGCCCCGCCGGTCCCGGCCACGCGCTGTTCGCGAAAAGCGAACTGACTGATAACAAATGGCGCATCTATTCCGACAATCCCGCCATGACGCGCTGGTTGCAGCAGACAATCCAGGGCATGCTGACCCCGGCCTTGAAAGACGAGAGCACGCCGATCATTGCCGCGACATTCCAGAAGACCGGCGATCCGCTGAAATCCTATCAGGAGACGACGACCGCCGGCAGCGACAAGATCGTCTGCAGTTGGTCGAACATGCGCGACCCGATGATGCTGCATACCCAGCCCGGCACACCGGCTGGCCGGCCGTACGGATTGTGCACCGTCTTCGTTCCGGCCCTCGACGCCTCATTCTCGATCAATGGCAAGAAGGCCACCGGCAAGGCTTGGCCGCGCCTGCGCGAGGGGCGTCCTTTCAGCACGTCAGCACTCGCGTTCTCGGAAAGTTGGACGCAAGCGCGGTAAGTCTCCAACCTTCTGCCGCACGCGTCCTTACCCCGCCGCCTTGAGCACCATGTCGGCGGCCTTCTCGCCGATCATGATCGAGGGGGCGTTGGTGTTGCCCGAGGTCAGCGTCGGCATGATCGAGGCGTCGGCGACGCGCAGGCCATCCAACCCGCGGACGCGCAACCGCTCGTCGACGACGGCCATGGCGTCCTGGCCCATCTTGCAGGTGCCGACGGGGTGGTAGGTGGTCTCGCCGGCGCGGCGCACCCAATCGAGGATCTCGTTGTCCGTTTGCCGGTCGATCCCCGGCGCGATCTCGGATGACTGCAGCGCCAGCATCGACGGTGCGGTCATCACGGCCCGGGCGATGCGGATGGCGCGCACGGTCAATTCGGCATCGATCGGCGCCGACAGGAAATTGAAGTTGATTGCGGGCTGCTGGCGCGCGGTGGCGGCCGTGATGTGGACATGGCCGCGGCTTTCCGAGCGCATGGGATGCGCGTAACAGGTCATGCCGGATTGCCGCGAAATGACTGGCCCTTTCGGTGTGATCTCGGTCAGCATCGGCACCCAGCCGAGCAGCAAGTCCGGCGCGTCGAGCCCTTCGCGCGAACGCACGAAGGCGCGGATCGGCGCCGCCACCGCACCAATCAGTCCCCGCCCCGTCAAGACGTACCTCAGCGCCTGCTGCACGAGGCCGAAACCGCGGGCGCGATCGTTGTAGGTATAGCCCTTGGCGCCGATCGCCCAGCGCGTGCGCGGCGCGTAGTGGTCACGGAGATTTTCGCCGACACCGGGGAGCGCATTGTTGACCGTGATGCCCAGCGCCCTCAGGCGCTCCGGCTGGCCGATGCCCGACAGTTCAAGCAATTGCGGCGAGTTGAACGAGCCCGAGCTGACGATAACCTCGCGTGTACAACGGGATTCATAGGTCCGCTCGCCCGCGGACCACCGCACCCCGGTGCAGCGCCGGCCGTCTAGCAGCAGCGCTTCGGCCAAGGCGCCGGTCTCGATGTGCAGATTCTTCCGGTAGCGGATGGGGTCGAGATAGCCGTGCGCCGTACTCTGGCGCTGGCGGCTGGCGATCGTCGCCTGGCTCATGGCGATGCCGTTCTGGTCGCCGGCATTGTAATCGGGGTTGTGCGGGATGCCCACTTCGCCAGCGGCCCGGATCAGAGCCTGGAACAACGGATCGTCATGCGAGGGATTGGTGACGCGGATCGGCCCGTCGCGGCCACGGAAAGCGTCGTCGCCGCCGCTTTCGTAGCTCTCCATGCGCTTGAAGAACGGCAGCACGTCCTGGTAGCTCCAGCCGCGATTGCCAAGCTGCGCCCAGGTGTCGAAATCTTGGCGCTGCCCGCGCACGAAGGCATTGCCGTTGATCGCGCTCGAGCCGCCGAGCATCTTGCCGCGCGGTACGGGGATGCGCCGGCCATTGGTGGCGGGTTCGGGCTCCGCTGTATAGAGCCAGTTGGCGGTCCGATCCGTGCTGAGCTTGGCGTAGCCGACAGGGATGCGCGACCAGGGCCGGCTGGCGGGGCCTGCCTCCAGGAGCAGCACGCGATTGCGCGGATCGGCGGAAAGCCGGTTGGCGACGACCGCGCCCGCCGAACCCGCGCCGACGACGATGAAGTCATACGTCCTGATATCGCTATGCTCGACCGATCGCTGCACGGGCCCCTCCATCAGATTCGGGGCCAAGTTTACCGATATCGTCCGCGCTGTCCGATCAAAAATTGCGGCGGGGAATGGGGACGCAGCACGGCAGCGTTCGCCGCATCAATTCGCAAACCGGAAATGCAGCACGTCGCCGTCGGCAACAACATACTCCTTGCCTTCCAGGCGCATCTTGCCGGCTTCGCGGGCGCCGGCCTCGCCGTTGAGCCGCACATAGTCCTGGTAGGCGATGGTTTCGGAACGGATGAACCCCTTCTCGAAGTCGGTGTGTATGACGCCGGCCGCCTGTGGCGCCTTGGTACCCGTGGTGATGGTCCAGGCGCGGGCTTCTTTCGGCCCCACCGTGAAATAAGTCACGAGCCCGAGCAGCCGGTAGCCTTCGCGGATCAAGCGGTTGAGCCCGGCCTCCTCCAAGCCGAGGTCGGCGAGAAAGGCTTGGCGCTCCTCCGGCGGCAGGCTGGCCAATTCCGCTTCTATCTTGGCTGAAATGACGACGCAACCGGCGCCTTCGGCCTTGGCGCGGGCGAACACCTTTTCGGTGAATGCGTTGCCGGTGCCGGCTGCCCCTTCATCGACGTTGCAGACGTAGAGCACGGGCTTCGCGGTCAGGAGTTGCAGCGCCCGCCAATTGGCCTCCTCCTCGGGGGCGATCTCGGCCA
>JANXRM010000221.1 GCA_025353015.1 Hyphomicrobiales bacterium | reverse complement strand
TCGTCAATGTCGCGGCTGCGCGTTCCCAAAATTTCTCATCGGGGCAACGCTGCCATGATCCCTACGAAACCCGATCGCTTCTCTGACCCTGCCGACGACATTGGCTGCGCACGACCGGCATCGTCTTTCGATGCCCAGCGCTGGCTGGAAATTGCAGACCGCTTCGGCAATCCCACGGTCCGCCGCGTTGCGCGAGGGCTGTTCGAAGTTGCTGACAGTCGAGGCGAGGCTACTGACTCGCTCAGCTATCTCTGCCACCGTGCCGCGGCTGGCCGGACGAGTGTGAAGCGCGCCCTGCGCGGGCTTGAGGCCGATGGATTTCTCACGCGCATCCCACAAACCGCACTGTCGGGCGCCACACTGCGCAACCGATACCGCCTGATGCTGCCGGTACGGCAGCGGGTAGGTCAGGCATGAGTGGGAACAGACTAAACGGGCGTGCCGAATCCTATGTGAGAAGCGGTATAGAAGCTTGCCTCCAGGCCATCGCTCACGATTCTGGCGATGGCTACAATCCGATGCTGAACGACAACTCTTTCGCGATCGGCCAGCTTATCGCCGCTGCTCAAATGGAAGGGACGTCGGCGCCTTCCCGCAACGAAGCCGAGCGACTGCTCTTCGACACGGCAGTAAACGCCGGGTACGTCAAACGGCGAGGTGCAGCGCGGGCTAAGTCGACAATCAGAAGCGGTCTCGACGCCGGGCTTCGCGAGCCGCGTGATCTGCGCGCTGCAATCAATGGTGATGTGTCTCGTCATCAACGACGACGCAATGGTGATCCCGCCGATAGCCGCGGTCATCGGAAACCGCACCGACCGACGCAGAAGACGGAACACCATGCGCATGACGGGGCTGTCAAACTTGAGGCCGCCCAGCGCATCGTTCGCGATAGCAGTCCAGTCGACCCGACGAGCGAAACCGATCCGGCAGCAGTCTACATTCGTGCCAGGATCGGCAACGACGCTTACTCGCGTCTACCACCTGATACGTTCGCCAACATCAGATTTCATCCGCGATGCCCGGCAAACCACAACGATCCTGACGGCGAAAGATTGCCGGCGCTCATAGGGATCTTGACTGACGCCATGACCGGCGCGCCTACGGGGAGCATTCAAAGGACTTTTCTCAAGGCCGCCGGCACAGGCAAGGCCGATATCGAGAGCCCCAAACGAACGCTGGGTGCCTTTGGTAAGAATGGCGCTGTCATCCTTGGTGAGCTCGCGCCTAACGCCCAAGTCTACGAGGCGGAGGGCATCGAGAAGGCGTTGGCCATCAAGGCCGCGTTTCCCAGCGCCGTCGCGATCGCGACGCTCGGGGCAGGACGACTCGGCAAGTGCGCCCTGCCAGACGGCTGCAGGCGCACGATCGTCGGTGACAGTAAAAACCAGCGAGACCGAGACACTGCACGCGAGGCGGCCCGAAAATGCGCCGAGGAATTTGGTCGCCCTGTTTGGCTCGCATTCCCAGCGGATGGATTTGACGACATCGACGACCAGTGCTGTGCCGACGGCATCGACGGGCCGGACGGTGCGCGCGCGTCGCTCGAAATGGCCGAGGAAGTCTTACCGGACCTTGGCGACCTCGTGCCGATCTCTCCGACCGTCTGGGAGGGAGTTCCGCCGCCGGTGCGGCACTGGATCGTACCCGAATACGTCCCGGCTGGAATCGTGACGATGCTCACGGGCGACGGCGGCGCCGGCAAGTCGACACTGCTGCTTCAGTTGGCGGTCGCGCGAGCCACGGGCCAGCGGTGGCTCGGATTCGACACACGTCCGGGCACAACGGTCTACCTCTCCTCTGAGGACGATGCCGACGAATTGCATCGGCGGGTGCACCATATTGCCAAGCATTATGACGTGCCCATGTCGGACCTCGGCGATCTCACTCTGATTGACCGCGTTGGATTGGACGCAACTCTCGGCGGGCTGGACCAGAAAACCAAGTCGATCAAGCCTCAACCCTTGTTTGCAAACCTCGACAAGCTTCTGGCCATTCGACGTCCGTCACTGCTGATTGTTGACGGCCTAGCCAATACATTCGCGGGATCAGAGATCGATAGACTCCAGGCAACCCAGTTCATCGGCTTGCTCATGAAACTATGCAAGGACCATAGGCTTTCGATCATATTGCTCGCCCATCCGAGCCTCGAAGGGATGAGATCGGGCACAGGGGCGTCTGGCAGTACCGGTTGGTCAAACAGTGTGCGGAGTCGCCTATACCTCGTAGGTGAAATGGATGAATTGTCTGGGGGCCTGCCCTCCCGCCCGAGCAACAGCAGAACACTATCGACGAAGAAAATAAACTACGGCAGCGACAATACGTCGATCTCGATTTGTTGGCGCAAGGGTGCGTTCGTGCCGGTGGACAGTGCAGCCATTGCCGCCGAGGCGGCCGAAAGGGAGGCGCGCTGCGACGCTAAATTTCTGGAGATATTGGCGATGCTAATGCGGGAGGGCCGCAACGTCACGGACGTGCCTTGCGCAACGTTCGCGCCTACCATTTTTGCAGATCACCCGCTGGGAGACGGATTCTCAAAGCACGATTTCAAGACTGCGATGAAACGGCTGCTCACTGCCAACAGGATAAAAAAAGAGACAAGCGGTCCGCCGAGCCGGGAGCGCAGCAGTCTCGTCATTGCGACGGGAGATGCGCCATGAAAACACATCTTCCAACGCAGGCTTCCAACGATCTGCCACCCCCCTTCCAACGCCTTCCAACGACTGCTTCCAACCACCCCCCTTATACCCCCCAGGTGTTGGGACAGCCGACACCGGGGTTGGAACCCCGGCAGGCTGTGCCAACACTCCGCGAACCAGAAGCAGCGAGTGAGAGCAACTCCGTTCCTGGCAAGCACGCTGCCTTCGATCTCCGCCCCTACCAGTCAGCCGGAATCGAGGCCGTCAGCGCCTACCTCGACGCCGGTGGACGCGCCGGGCCGGCGGTCTGGCCAACAGGAGCTGGCAAGTCGGTCCTGCTCGCGACTCTCGCCCAGCGGACGCTCGCGGCCGGCGGTCGAACATTGATCCTCGCTCACGTCGGCGAGCTGATCGGCCAAAATGCGACCGCCGTGGCTCGTATTGTCGGTGCTCCACAAGTCGGGGTCTACTCGACCGGTCTCGGACAACGCCAAGCCGATCGCCCCGTCACCGTCGCGGGCATCCAGTCGGTGTTCCGCCAGGCCCAGCGCCTCGGCCGGCAAGACCTCGTGGTGATCGATGAGGCCCACCTCATCAGCCCGGAAGCCGGCAGCGGCATGTACCGCCAGCTGCTCGACGGCCTCGCTGCGCTGGGCGGGCCAGTACCGCTGATTGGCTTGACGGCACCCCCCCGGCGGCTCACGTCCGGTCGGCTTGACCGGCCCTGGCGCGGCAATCCGCCGTTGTTCGAATGCATTGCGCACGAGGTTGGAATCCGCGATCTGATCGGCGATGGGCACCTCTGCCGCCCGATCGCGAAAGCGACCAGCATTTGCCTTGAGGCGGAGGGCGTGTCCGTTCGCCAGGGCGAGTTTTCTGCCGGTGAGCTGCAGGCGGCCATCGACGTCGACGCCATCAATCGCGCGATCGTCGCCGAGATCATCGAGCGGAGGCGGGACCGGCGGGCGTGGCTCGTATTCGGGACGGGTGTCCAGCACGCGCGCAATCTCGCGGAACGGCTTCGCGAGGCCGGCATCACGGTAGCCGCAATTGACGGCACCATGCCAGCAACCAAGCGGGCTGCCACGATCGCGGCCTTCAAAACCGGCGAGCTGCGGGCCCTGGTCAGCATGAACGTGCTCACAACCGGCTTCGATGCGCCGGCCGTAGATCTGATCGCACTCTGCAGGCCGACTTTGTCGCCCGGCCTTCATGTCCAGATGATCGGCCGCGGCACGCGCCTCTCGCTGTCCACCGGCAAGGTTGACTGCCTGGTGCTCGACTTTGCTCGCAACTGCCTGCGGCACGGCCCTCTTGATCTCATCGACGGAAGCGACCTCGGCAAATCGCGCGGCAGAGGCCAAGCCCCAGCCAAAGCTTGTCCTGCTTGCTCGACCATTGTCGCGACGACGACGCGCATTTGCCCGGACTGCGGCTTTGCGTTCCAATTCGAGCCGACAGAGAACAAGCTCACGACCTTGCCCCATGCAGCTCGCCTGCTATCAACCGACGCCGAAATCCCCGCCGGCGATTGGCGCGAAGTGCTCGGCGGCTCCTACAGGCGACATGAACGCGACGGCAAGCCGGCGATTTTCCAGATCAACTATCTCGTTGCCGGTCGAGCAATACCGATTTCGGAATGGCTGGCGTTTGAGGGGCCTAACGAA
>JANXRM010000174.1 GCA_025353015.1 Hyphomicrobiales bacterium | reverse complement strand
CTCGGCCGGCCGGCCGGCGATCTCGCGTTCCTTTGCCATCCGGCCCCGGTCATACTCCTCCGACCAGGCGATGTGGTAGAGCGCATCGCCCATGTTGACGATCGGAAGTGTCGTCGATCCGACGATGATGCCGCGATGGGGGCTTTTGACCTCGGTCTGCAAATCCTCGTAGGGGTTGGCGACGAACCCCACCGTCTCGCCTTCGCTGACGGCTTGGCCGATCCGCTTCAGAGGCCGAAACACACCGCCGTCAGGTGCGCGTATCCATTTGGCGGCATTTGCGAAAACCGGCTGACGTTCGTCGTGAGCCGGGATCGGGTCGATACCATCCGGAAGATGCAACATTCCGGTCTTGAGCATGACGTTGGCGATGCCGTCGACCCCGGCCTTGATCGCAAACTCGTCGAACCGGAGGCCTTCGCCACCTTCGTAAACGAGCACGTCGATGCCAGCATCTCGGGCTGCCCGGCGCAGCGATCCCTGCCGCTCCGGGCTCTCGAGAACAACCTGCGCGCCGAATGCCTGCGCCAACTCGCGGCAGTGCTGGCGGCGCGCGGTTGCAGCGCGAATTTGCGGCAGGTTGACCCGGTGCACGGCAGCCGTGTGGAGGTCGATGCCGAACTGACAGCGGCGAACGACCTCGTTCAAAAAGAGGTGCGCTAGGCGTGCCGCCAGCGATCCCGTGCTCGATCCGGGAAACGAGCGGTTCAGATCGCGCCGGTCCGGCAGATAGCGCGACCGCCCGATGAAGCCGTACGCATTGACCACGGGAATGGCGAGCAGCGTGCCCGAAATGGCGGCGGGTTGTAGCGTCTTCAGAACGCGGCGGATGATCTCGACGCCGTTGAGCTCGTCGCCATGGATCGCCGCCGAAATGAACATGGCCGGCCCCGGTCGCAGCCCATGCAGGACATGCACCGGCAACGTCACAGGGGTGTGGTTGGACAGCTTGGACACAGGCAAGTCGACAAGCCGGCGCGTGCCGACGTCGACTTTGTGGCCGCCGATTTCGAATGGGCCGCGCACGGGGATTGGGGTACCAGAGGGGTTGGGTTGTGCAGGTCAAAGCATAGCAGATCGCGGGCAAGGGGCGCATCAGGCAAATATAAGGGCGGGAGGCGGAGTCGGGTTGGAGTTGGCTTCGGTGCCGGTGAGCCCGAATGGTGATCGCGGCCCTCGCGTTCGCACCGCCATCTCCCCACCCTACAACGTCATGGCCGCGCCGAGACGCCGGGAAGCGGCGGGCATGACGTTGAAGGGGTGGCGCTGGCGGATGTCAGACCAGCGACTTCCGGAAGCTGGCCCCTGAAGCTCGAGCGCGTACTGCCACGCGCAATCGCCGCTTCTGATCGCCACTAGCTATCCTCCGCCCAATTAATCGCCCGAAACAAATGCAACTGGCGCGTGGGCTCGGATCTGCGAGACTGATGGCTTGATGTCCCGCCTCATGTCCCAGCCCCGGAGCCCCCGATGTCCAAGCTCAAGCCTGAAACCCGCGCCAAGCTTATGACCGTCAGCACCGCGACGCTGTGTACCGCGCTCTACAAGCGGGGCCTGCGCGGCCAGTTCATCCAGGATGTGCGGCCGCTCAACCCGAAGCTGCCGAACATGGTCGGCGAGGCCTTTACGCTGCGCTATATCCCGGCGCGCGAAGACCTGAACCCGATCTCGGTCTTCACCGACCGCAACCATCCCCAGCGCAAGGCCATCGAGGATTGCCCGCCGGGAGCCGTGCTCGTCATCGACAGCCGCAAGGATCCGCGCGCGGCCTCCGCCGGCGGCATCCTGGTCACCCGGCTGATGAAGCGGGGCGTTGCCGGCGTCGTCACGGACGGCGGCTTTCGCGACAGTCCTGAGATCGCCGAGATGAGCATTCCCGCCTATCACAACCGCCCCTCCGCGCCGACGAATATCACGCTGCATCAGGGCGTCGACATCAACGTGCCGATCGGCTGCGGCGACGCGCCGGTCTGGCCGGGTGACATCGTCGTCGGCGACGGCGAGGGCGTGGTGATCGTGCCGGCGCATCTGGCCGACGACATCGCCGAGGAAGCCTCCGAAATGACTGCCTTCGAGGACTTCGTCGCCGAAAAGGTGCGCGAGGGCCGATCCATCGTCGGCCTCTACCCGCCGACCGACGAGCAGTCGAAAATCGACTTCGCGGCGTGGCGCAAGGCGAACAAGCGGTAAGGTCAAAGTTCCGCCGTCACCTCTTCGCGTGTCGCACGTCGATTGTCGCACTTCCCTGGCGCTGCCGCTGAGCTATATGGAGGACCGACACCCCCCAAGGCAGCTCAGAGTAAGCCCCCGTCCATGACACCGCGCGAGACGCTTGACCAGATCCGTTCCGATTTCGCGTTCCTCGACGATTGGGAGGACCGATACCGTTACGTGATCGAGCTGGGCCGCACCCTGGTGCCGCTGCCCGAGGCCGAGCGCACGGAGACCAACAAGGTGCGCGGCTGTGCCAGTCAGGTGTGGCTGGCAACCCACGTGAAGGCCGAGCCAGGTGGACAATCGGGCGGACAAGTGCGGCTGTCGTTCGTCGGCGACAGCGATGCGCACATCGTCAAGGGGCTGATCGCCATCCTGTTCGCCGTCCATTCGGGCCAGACCGCGAGCGAAATCCTGGCCACCGACGCGCAAACCGTGTTCGGCACGCTCGGCCTCAACGAGCATCTGACGCCGCAGCGGTCGAACGGGCTCGCCTCGATGATGGCGCGCATCCGACGCGATGCCGAGCGGGTGGCAAAGGGGCAGTAGCCCTGGCGATAGCGCGGCATCCCCAGCACGCGAACAGCGCGTATGCGTCCAAGCCCAAGCGGAGCTTGGCTCCGCCAAGACGTGGGCATCTGAAGCGCAGAAAGAAATAACCGCCGCGGTTGCCCGCGACGGTCACATTTTCGTGGATCTTGATGTTGGTCGACGAGGGGCCCGGGCTTAGAAGTCCATGCCGCCCATGCCACCCATTCCGCCCATGCCACCACCGCCACCACCCATCGGCGGCATCGCGGAGGCGTCTTTCGGGGCCTCCGCGATCATGGCTTCGGTCGTGATCAGCAGGCCCGCGATCGAAGCGGCATCCTGCAGCGCGCAGCGCACGACCTTGGCCGGGTCGATCACGCCGGATGCGATGAGATCGCCGTACTCGCCGGACTGGGCGTTGAAGCCGTAGCCGTACTTGGCGTTGTCCAGGATCTTGCCGACGACGACGGAGCCATCCTCGCCTGCGTTGTTGAAGATCTGGCGGGCCGGAGCCTGCAACGCCTTGCGGATGATGTTGATGCCGATGCGCTGATCGTCATTCTCGACCTTGAGCTTGTCGAGAGCTGCGATGGCGCGCAGAAGCGCCACGCCGCCGCCGGGCACGATGCCTTCTTCGACGGCAGCCCGGGTCGCATGCAGCGCGTCGTCGACGCGGTCCTTGCGCTCCTTCACTTCCGTCTCGGTGACGCCGCCGACCTTGATGATCGCAACGCCGCCGGCAAGCTTCGCCAAGCGCTCCTGCAGCTTCTCGCGGTCGTAGTCCGAGGTCGTCTCCTCGATCTGCGCCTTGATCTGCTTGACGCGGGCCTCGATGTCGACCTTCTTGCCGGAGCCGTCGACGATCGTGGTGTTGTCCTTGTCGATCGACACGCGCTTGGCGCGGCCGAGCATGGCCAGCGTCACGCTCTCGAGCTTGATGCCGATGTCCTCGCTGATGACGGTACCGCCGGTCAGGACGGCGATGTCTTCCAGCATGGCTTTGCGGCGATCACCGAAGCCCGGGGCCTTCACGGCTGCAACCTTGAGACCGCCGCGCAACTTGTTGACGACGAGCGTGGCAAGCGCCTCGCCTTCGATTTCTTCGGCGATGATCAGTAGCGGCTTGCCCGACTGCACGACAGCCTCGAGGATCGGCAGCATGGCCTGCAGGCCCGCCAGCTTCTTCTCGTGGATGAGGATGTAGGGCGTCTCGAGTTCCGTCGTCATCTTCTCGGCGTTGGTGATGAAGTAGGGCGACGCGTAGCCGCGGTCGAACTGCATCCCTTCGACGACGTCGAGTTCGGTGACGAGGCCCTTGGCTTCCTCGACCGTGATGACGCCTTCGTTGCCGACGCGCTTCATGGCCTGGGCGATGATCTTGCCGACTTCGGCGTCGCCGTTGGCGGAGATGGTGCCGACCTGGGCGATCTCGTCGTTGGACGTGACCTTCTTGGCCTTGGCCTTGAGTTCAGCGACAACGCTGGCAACAGCCTTGTCGACGCCGCGCTTCAGATCCATGGGGTTGGAGCCGGCCGCAACCGACTTGGCGCCTTCGCGAACGATCGCCTGGGCGAGCACGGTTGCTGTGGTGGTGCCGTCGCCGGCGATGTCGGAGGTTTTGGAGGCTACCTCCTTCACCATCTGCGCGCCCATGTTCTCGAACTTGTCCTCGAGCTCGATTTCCTTGGCGACTGTCACGCCGTCCTTGGTGATGCGCGGGGGACCGTAGGACTTCTCGATGACGACGTTGCGGCCCTTGGGGCCGAGCGTGACCTTGACGGCGTTGGCAAGAATATCAACGCCGCGCAGCATCTTCTCGCGGGCGTCTCTCGAAAAGCGGACATCTTTAGCGGCCATGAGGCTTAACTCCGTTGGGGTAAAATCAGGATGTTCGGTTGAAGCGCGTTTTTATCAGGCGGCCGCGCGGACGCTGGCCTTGCCGTCGATCACGCCGAGGATGTCGCTCTCCTTCATGATGAGCAGTTCCTGGCCGTCGATCTTGA
>JANXRM010000166.1 GCA_025353015.1 Hyphomicrobiales bacterium | reverse complement strand
GCCGGCATCATCTAACGTTCGCGGACCAATCAAAACCATTCAATAGGGGTCCGCCGCTCGCGGTTCGCCCCTGTGGCGCAATTCTTGCGACTGCGCCGCCGTTCCAGCGCTCCGTGGAACTTATCCCCCTCGTTCACCGTGCAGATAAAGTCAGGCGACGGTAGGTATTTTTTCCTATCTCCGTTTGAGGTATATTTGAACGGTAGAAACTGAGCCGCATCGCTCGATGCCACGAGGGTTTTTAATGTCTAATCAAGGACTGGACCGCTCCGCCTCCCGACGCCAAGCCTTTGCCTCCCCCATTCAGCATCCGTCGGCACGAACCCTCGACCCTCCAGATCTTTCGCTGCACCTGCGCCATCTGATCGAGCAGACTGTCGCCCGCGTGTTCGGCGTTGCAACAGCCGACCTTTTGCGCCCCTCGCGCGGCCGCAAAGCCATCGCGCTGGCCCGGCAAGTGGCGATGTATCTCGCCCGCGTCGTCGGCGGCTTGAGACTCTCCGAGATCGGCCGCGTCTTCGGCCGCGACTGCTCGACCGTCCGCCATGCCTGCATTGTGATCGAAAGCCGTCGTGACGATCCGGGATTCGACCTGACGCTCGACCACCTCGAAAGCATCATCAAGCGGCTGTGCCTGCAGATGCTGCCGGACCACGCGCCATCGCATCTGCTCCCGATCGCCTAATGCAACCCATGGCAGCCACCGACATGCCCGCCAGCTCCATCGCCCGTCCAGACGCCAACGCAGCAGACGACGCTGACCACAAGACCGAAACGCCCGGACCATTGCCATCGTCCTCTCTCACCCTGGCTCTCGTCCAACTCGGAAAGCGCGGCATGTCGGCCACAGTGCTGACTTTACTCGAACGGACCGAGGCGCTCGGCTCCGGCTGGATCGAAATCACAGGCGACGGGGAAACCTGTCGCTTGACGCCAGCGGGTCGAACAGCAGTGCGCCGCTGCCTCGCCTTGCGCCGGTCTGCGCGAGCGGCGGCCAATCCAAGCTCTGACTTTGCCGAGCCTGTTGGCAACGACGCAGCGACGCCCGCCACCAATTGCGCTGAAAGCCCGCTCGCCTGGCTGAGGGCACGGCGCGACGCCAACGGCCAGCCGATGCTGAGCGACGCCCAGTTCGATGCCGGCGAGCGCTTGCGCGCCGATCTCTGGCGGGCGCAGATGACACCGCGCGTCACGGCGAGTTGGTCGGGAATTCCGCAGTCGCGCAGTGAACGGCGGGCGCCACCGGGCTCAGGCGCCGATATGGCCGACAGCGTCGTTGGCGCGAGGAAGCGCATCGAGCATGCGTTCAAGGCCGTGGGCAAAGATCATTTTGACCTGCTGTTCGATGTCTGCGGCCATCTGAAGGGGCTCGAGCAGGTGGAGCGCGATGCGGGCCTCCCCCGCCGCGCCGGCAAGTTCCTGCTGCAACGAGCGTTGACCGCACTCGCCCGCCATTACGGCCTGCTGCCGCCCCTCGACGTGGATGCCGCCATTCGCAATCGCCTGCGCCACTGGGGCAGCGACGATTATCGCCCAAACCTCGACCACTGGGAGCAGGGGTGACGGTGGCGGCCAGAAATGGTGTCAGACCCTCCGGGTCTGAGACCTTGAGTTCAGCGGTGCGTTCGTGCTCATGTAGATTGGGACAAGCCCTGGCGCGACCCAACAACCAGAGGATAAACGTAGGGTATTGGTGTCAGACCCTCCGGGTCTGATACCTTGAACGCGGCGGCCCGGTTGGACCAACGGTGCCAGATCCAGAGGGTCAAACACCGACACCAAACGCCGAGCGCCATGCAACCTTGAGGATCGACGTGCAGGAACTCGCCTACGAAAGGCCGACTACCATCGCCAAGGCCGTTGCCCTGATGGCCCGCGACGGTGCCCGCGCGCTGGCAGGCGGCTCCGATCTCATACCGCAATTGCGCGAGGGACGGCGCAGCGCCAGCGTCATCGTCGATCTCAAGCACATCCCCGCACTTAACGATTTCAGACGCGAGCCGGATGGCACTTGGCGGATCGGCGCCGCGCTCAGCGTTGCCAAGCTCGGGGCGCATGCAGAGTTCGCCCGGGAGCACGCCGCCCTGCTCGCCTCGGCCCGGATGATCGGCAGCCTGCAGATCCAGGCGCGCGCGACGCTTGCCGGGAATTTATGCAACGCTGCTCCCTCGGCCGACGCCGTGCCGCTGCTGATCGCGCTGGAGGCAATCGTCGAGATCATCTCGGCGGACGGCGTGCTCAGTCGGGCTGGTGTCGAGAGCATCGCCACCGGACCGGGTCAAACGTCGCTTGTGCCGGGCGATCTTGTCACGACCGTGCTGCTGCCGCCCCCCGAACCGCGCTCCGCCGCCTGCTACCTCAGGTTCACGCCGAGGCGCGAGATGGACATCGCTATTGCAGGTTCCGGCGTCGTGTTGAGGCTCGACGACAAGGGCGTCATCGCCAACGCCAAAATCTTCCTGGCCTCCGTCGCCCCGAAACCTATGCGCGCCTCGACGGCTCAATCGCTACTCATCGGCCAGAAACCTTCAGCCGCCCTCTTTACCGCCGCTGGCGCCGCTGCCGCTGCCGAATGCCGGCCCATTTCCGACACGCGCGGCTCCGCGGACTATCGTCGCGAGCTCGTCGCCGTGCTGACGCGCCGTGCGCTTGCCGATTGCGCACGCCAACTCGGAGTGATGCTTCCATGAAATCCGTCATCACCTGCGAGATCAACGGCGAACCCCGCGACGCACTCGCAGACGGTCGCGACACGCTTCTCGAACTCTTGCGCGACCGATTGGGACTGACCGGCACCAAGGAAGGCTGCGGCAACGGCAATTGCGGCGCCTGCACCGTGCTCATGAACGGCGAGCCGGTGTGCGCCTGCCTCGTGCTAGCAGGCGAAGCGCACGGCGCCAAAATCACGACCATCGAGGGCATCGCCCGGGGTAACACGCTGCATCCAGTACAGTCAGCCCTCATCGCCCACGGCGGCACGCAATGCGGCTTCTGCACGCCGGGCATCGTGCTTTCGGCGGTCGCCCTGCTCGACCGCAACCCACACCCTAGTCCGCACGAAATCCGCCACGCCATTGCCGGCAATCTCTGCCGCTGCACCGGCTACGACAAGATCGTCGAGGCCATCGCAGCGGTTGCGCACGGCACCAATATCGACGTGAAACCGGCGCCATGACCAGCCTCCACGACACAGCTCCCATCGCACCCATGCGCGTTGTCGGCCAGCGCCTGCCCCGCGTCGATGCCGGCGAGCGCGTCACTGGCCGCGCGATCTATCCCGCCGATCTCACCCGGCCGGGCATGATCACGGGCCTCATCAAGCGCAGCCCACACGCGCACGCGCGCATTGTGAAAATCGACGCGACCAAGGCCCTGGCCCTGAAGGGCGTCATCGCCGTCGTGACATCAGCCGACTTCCCCGAGATCAAACCCAATACCATCATCCCTTTCGGCGAGACCGGCGCCGACGCCTGGGTGTCCGCTGTCATCGTCTTGGCCCGCGACCGCGTGCTCTGGCGTGGCCAACCTGTGGCTGCGGTCGCCGCCGTCGATGCGCACGTCGCCAGGGCCGCCCTCGACCTGATCGACGTCACCTACGAGCCCTTGCCGCATGTCATGAGCATTGCCGGCGCGATCCTGGCCGGTGCGCCGCTCCTTAGTCCCGATCTCAAGCCCAAGGGCTTCGATACCGGTACACCCATCGTTCGCAATGCCGGATCGCGCACGCTGATCGAGCGTGGCGACACAGCGGCAGCACTGCAGTCCTCAGCCGTTGTCGGCGGCGTCGACGCGGTCATCGACACCGCGCACCAGGGCTATATCGAGCCACACGCCTGCGTCGCCGAAACCGATGCAGGCGGCTTCGTCACGCTCTGGGCCTCGTCGCAAGGCGCCTTCCAGACCGAAATCCAAACCGCTGTCCTGCTCGGCCTGCCGCAATCGAAGATCAAGGTCATCCCGCTCGAGATCGGCGGCGGCTTCGGCGGCAAGATCACCGTGCACGTGGAGCCGATTGCCGCGCGCCTCGCGCAGATCTCGGGCCGCCCCGTCAAGATCGTCATGAGCCGCGAGGAGATGCTGACGGGTGGTTCGGGACCGGCAGCCGCCGCCCAAATCGACGTCCGTGTCGGCGCCGATGCCCAGGGCCGGATCACCGCGATCGCAGGGCATTATCTGCTGGACACCGGCGGCATTCCCGGCACGCCGACGACGCTGCTGATGCAGGCCTCCGCCGCCTGCTACCAGACGCCCTGCCTTCGCCTGGAAGGCATCGACATCATGACCAACAAGCCGCGCACGGAGGCCTATCGCGGCCCCGGCGGGATTCAAGCAGCGTTCGCGATGGAGCAGGCCATCGACGAGGTCGCGCTAAAGCTCAATATTGACCCCCTGGAACTGCGCCGCCGCAATGCCGCGGTTACCGGCAGCCTGATGCCTGTTGGCACGCCGTTTCCCTCGATCGGCCTCACGACCATTCTCGACCGCGTCGCCGCGCATGCCTGCTGGCGGGACCCCATTGCCCCCGGATCATTGCCGCGGGGACGCGGGCTGGCGCTCGGCTACTGGCGCGGCACCTCCATGACGTCGGCGGCGCACGTCACGATCTCAGGCGACGGCCGGCCCATGGTGACCATGGGCTCGGTCGATATCTCGGGCACACGCACGACCATGGCGCAGGTGGCGGCGGAAGAATTCGGCCTCTCGATCGGCGACGTGCACGTGGCATCAGGCGACACCAAATCCGCTGGCTACTCGGACGCCGCCGCCGGCAGCCGGGTTGGGCGCACGATGGCGGCCGCCGTCTCCGAAGCCTGCCGCGATGCGCTCGCCCAACTCACCAGACGCGCCGCCGAGAAGCTGCAAACCACCGTCGCCAACGTCACCTATGCGTCAGGCGTCTTTCGCTCGGGTGCCGCCGCCCCTGCCTCCATCAGCCTCGCCGACCTCATGCGCGCCACCTTGACCGACGGCGCCATCGTCGGGCGCGGCGTCTCGACGAAGCTGCCCTTCGGCGTCGAGATCGGCGCGCATGTCGCCGACGTCGAGGCCGATCCGGAGACTGGCCAGGTCACCGTCTTGCGCTACACCGCCTTCCAGGACGTCGGCCGCGCGCTCAACCCCGTCGCCGTCGAAGGCCAAATCGAGGGCAGCGTCGTGCAAGGCCTCGGCTGGGCGCTGACCGAAGGCTTCGACTATGCCGCAGACGGGCGCCTGCGCAACGCGAGCCTCCTCGACTACCGCATGCCGACCGCGCTCGATGTGCCACCGATCGAATGCGTGCTGATCGAAACCCCGGTGCCGGGCGTCCCCTACGGCCTGCGCGGCGTCGGCGAGATGCCGATCGTGCCGCCGGCCGCCACCATCGCCAATGCCCTCAGGCGCGCCCTCGGCGTCCGCCTGACACACATGCCGATGACACCGGAACGCGTGCTCGCCGCCATCAAGGGTGCCAACTTCGGCAAAGCCTCTGGTTAAGCTCGTCCCGCAATCGCCCAAGAAACCTGTCGATCGCCGCCAGCCTTCCCGTTATGCAGGCGCGATGACCATACCTGCTGGCAGTCCCATCGAATTCGAGATTTTCCTCGTGGCCACGCCCGGCCTCGAAGGCCCGCTCTGTGCGGAAGCTCGCGCGTCAGGCTTCAAGGCCAAGACGATCCCGGGCGGCGTCACCCTCAAAGGCGGCTGGCCCGACGTCTGGCGCGCCAACCTGGAAATCCGCGGTGCCACCCGCATCCTCGCCCGCATCGGCGCTTTCCGCGTGGCCCACCTCGCCCAACTCGACAAGCGCGCACGGCATGTGCCCTGGCGTGACCTGCTCCGCCCCGATGTTCCCATTTGCGTCGAAGTCACGTGCAAGAGCTCGCGCATCTATCACTCGGGTGCCGCAGCCGAGCGCATCGAGCGCGCTATTCACGAAACAGCAGGCGCCACCGTTTCGCCCGATGCCGACGTCACCATCATGGCGCGCATCGAGGACGACCTGTGCAGCCTCAGCGTCGATACGTCGGGTGAGTTGCTGCACAAACGCGGCCACAAGCAAGCCGTCGCCAAGGCGCCCATGCGCGAAACGATGGCCGCCCTCTTCCTGCGCCAATGCGGCTATGACGGCCGCGAACCCGTCGTCGATCCCATGTGCGGCTCCGGCACCTTCGTCATCGAAGCCGCTGAAATCGCGGCCGGCCTCAAACCCGGGCGCTCCCGGCAGTTCGCGTTCGAGCACCTTGCGATGTTCGACAAAGCCCGGTGGCTGGCAATGCGTGGCGCGGCAACCAGCGTGACGCCCGCAGCCCGGTTCTACGGCCGCGACCAGGACGCCGGCGCCATTCGCATGAGCCGCGCCAACGCCAAGCGTGCCGAGGTTGACGCTTTCACGTCGTTCGAGTCCCTCGCCATCGAGGACCTCGTCGCGCCCGAGGGAGCACCAGGGCTCGTCATCGTCAACCCGCCCTATGGCGACCGCATGGGCGAGGCTCGGCCCCTCGAACAGCTCTACCGCACGCTCGGCCACGTCCTTTCGAGCCGCTTCTCCGGTTGGCGGGTCGGGCTCATCACCGCCAACCCCCGGCTCGCCGGCGCCACCGGCCTTACCTTCACACGCCCCACCCCGCCAGTGTCGCACGGCGGCCTGCGCGTGACGCTCTATCGGACCGAGCGGCTCCCCTGATTTGGCCAACGACAGTCAACAGATAGGCCCAAAGAACGACCAAGGCTCTGGCCGATCCGTGTGGCCTTCCCTATGCTTGGCCGCATGGCGCAAAATGAAGGGACTCCACACATGAAAAACTGGGTCGTCACGCTCGCCGAAGCCAAGTCCGCCCCGATCCCGGAAGGCCGCCGCTCGCCGGAAGTCATGCAGCACGGCAGCATGACCATGCGCTTCTACCAGCCGAAAGGCGTCGATCCGCAGACGCCGCACGACCAGGACGAGATCTATATCGTTCAATCCGGCCGCGGCGCCGTCGTTTCCGGCCCCTCGGAGGATAAGCTCGAACGCCGCACCGTCGGACCCGGCGACGCGATCTTTGTCGCCGCCCACCAGATACACCGCTTCCTGGATTTCACCCCAGATTTCGCGGTCTGGGTCGTGTTCTGGGGCCCGGTCGGCGGCGAGAAGGCCTAAGCGTCGGCCATCCGCAAAAAGCGCGAAACCCGCATGTTGTCTGCCATCGCGCCAATGCTATGGTTCGCACCTCGACCAGAACAGTAACGTCCCGGGAGGACACTTTGGCTCGCACACCGTTCGGCATTTCGCTGCAAACCCCATTGCTCGGCTTGGCGCTCATCGCGCTCCCTGCCGTCGCCCACGCCCAGATCGCGGTCTCCGCCAACGACGGCAAGATGCGCCTCGACAACGGCAAAGTCTCCATCGTCAAGGATGGCGCGGAGACCGTGACGCTGATCGACATCTCGTCGACGCCGCCGAAGGCCATCGCCGAGATCAAGGCACCGACCAGCATCGTCGGACCGCCGACCAGCGTCGCGGTTTCACCGAACGAGGAGATCGCGCTCGTTACGTCGGCCCAAAAAATCGACCCGGCGGACCCGACCAAGCAGGTCCCCAACGATGTCGTCACCGTCATCGACCTCGGCAAGGCCGGCGGCATCGTCGGCAATCTGACCGCCCGTGTCACCGGCAAGACCGCGCCCGCGCCTTTCGCGCCCAAGGTGATCGCCACGCTCAAGGCCGGCGCTGGTCCGTCAGGCGTCTCGATCAACAGGGCGGGTACGCTCGCCCTCGTCGCCAATCGCAATGCCGGCACGGTCTCGGTGTTCGAGATCAAGGGCAAGACAGTGACGCCCGTTGGTGACCCAGTGAAGGTCGGCGACGAGAAATCCGGCCCGTCGGCGGTGCAGTTCACGCCCGATGGCAAGACGGCACTGGTCACCCGCGACGGTGACAACAAGATCTCAGTGCTGTCGATCAACGGCACCAAGGTCGAAAACACCAACCGCGACATGTCCGCCGGCCAGAAGCCCTACGGCCTCGATATTTCAACCAAGGGTGACTACGCCGTCGTCGCCAACATCGGCGTCGGAAGCGGCGATGCCGATACCGTCAGCGTCATCGATCTCCAGGCCAAGCCCCCGCGCGTCGTCAATACGGTGACGGTCGGCCAGACGCCGGAGGGCATCAAGCTTTCGCCGGATGGCAACTATCTCGCCGTGTCGGTAATGAACGGCACCAACAAGGCGTCCGACAGCCCCTTCTACAACGAGAAGGGCAAGCTCGTGATCCTGCGCCGCAACGGCCGCGAGTTGACCCGCGTCGCCGAAACGGACATCGGCAAGTGGTGCCAGGGCATCGTCTGGTCGTCGAACAGCCGCAAGCTCGCCGTACAGTGCATCGTCGAGGAGCAGGTGATGGTGTTCTCTTGGGCGCCCTCGAAGCTCGTCAGCCTCGGCAACGTCAAGACGACAGGCGGCCCGGCCGGTTTCCGCACGGCAGAAAAGTAAGGCGCGCGCCGCAACAGTCATGACCACGCACGTCTACCTTCGCCCCGTCGGGCGCGTCTCGCATCCGCCCGATCGCGTCAGCGCGGCACCGGACAAGCTGCTCCGGCTTGGCGGGCGGGACGACGTGGTCTTCTCGGCCTTCGAGATGATCGAGCGACACGCCGACGGCTGGACCGGCCGCCGTGTCGTGGCGCTCGACGAGGCGCGGCAACTGGCAACCCAACCCGGCCCTACAGGCGCGCGCATCAAGACGCTGCTGGCGCGCCTTGCCGAACCGCGCCTCCCCGTTGTGGGCAAGCAACTCGATCGGCCGCTGATCATGGCCATCGTCAACGTCACGCCTGACAGCTTTTCCGATGGCGGCCAGCACGCAAGCGCGCCATCAGCCATCGACCACGCGCTGCGACTGGACGCCGAAGGTGCCGACATCCTCGATATCGGCGGCGAGTCGACGCGGCCCGGCGCGCCGCCCGTTCCGCTCGACGAGGAACTGCGACGCGTCATCCCCGTCATCGCAGGCCTTAGCGGTAAAACGCGCGCTAAACTCTCCATCGACACGCGCAAGGCCGAAGTCATGCGGCAGGCAGCGGCGGCCGGCGTGCAAATTCTCAACGACGTTTCGGCCTTGACCCACGACCCCAGGAGTATGACAGCAGCAGCCGAAACCAAACTGCCCGTCATCCTCATGCACGCGCAAGGCGATCCCCAGACCATGCAGCAGGATCCCACCTACGCCGATGCGCTGCTCGATGTGTTCGATTATCTGGAGGCACGCATCGAGGCCTGTGTACAAGCGGGCATCGCGCGCGAGCGCCTGATCGCCGATCCCGGCATCGGCTTTGGTAAGACGACGGCGCACAATCTCGAGATCCTGGCGGGCCTCGCCCTCTTCCACGGCCTCGGCGTGCCGCTGCTGCTCGGCGCCACGCGCAAGCGTTTCATCGGCACGCTGACGGGTGCCGCGGACCCACAAACCCGCATGCCCGGCTCGCTCGCCGCCGCCCTCTCAGGCGTCTTGCAAGGCGCCCAAATCCTCCGCGTCCACGATGTGGCGGCCACAAGGCAGGCGCTGACAATCTGGCAGGTGACGATGACGGGCGGCTCGGTCGCTTGAGGTCGCGATTGCCCAGAGAGAGCGCCTCATCCCTTTCCCCCGAGCACCCTCCGCAAGCCCTCTGCAATCCGCAACACCTTCCCGGCCTGGCTGACCAAAACCACGGTCACGACCGCCTCGAACAGCCGGTCGGGGCCGCGCGTCACCACCTGCTCCAGCACCAGCGTCGCGGCCGTCATCTCGCGCACCCGCGTCGTGACTTCCAGCACCTCGTCGATGCGCGCGGGCTTCAGAAACTCCAGCGTCATGCGGCGGACAACGAAGGCGGCGGGCTCGCGTCCGCCCGCGCCGTCGATCAAGGCGCGGTGATCGTTGCCGTGCAGGCGCAGGAAATCCGACCGGCCGCGCTCGCAGAAGCGGACATAAGAGGCGTGATAGACCAGCCCGGAAAAATCCGTATCCTCGAAATAGATGCGAACCGGCAGCACGTGCCGCCGCCCGCTATCGTCCTCTATCAGGCGCCCGCTGAGATCGGGCCAAACGCTCGTGTCTGCGGCCATGCCGTGCCTTCCAGTACCTGCGCGCGTCCCCCGCGCTCAAAACTCCAGAATCGCGCGGCCCAAAATTTTACCGGAATGCAGATCGTGGCAGGCTTCGTTGATCTGCTCGAGGCCGTAGCGGCGCGTCACGAGGCGATCCAGCGGGAACTTGCCCTCCTGGTGCCAGCGCAGATACATCGCAAAATCGCGATCCGGAAAACTGGCACCGAGACTACCGCGGTATTGCCGCTGGCCATAGACGAACAGCGCCGGATCAAGCGTCACTTTCTCCTGTGGAATGCCGACCAGAACAGCCATGCCACCGAAATTGTCGGCGCCGATGCCGCCCGGCCGCGTCGCCTGCAGGATCTGCTCGATGGTCTTCTGCCGGCCGATAGCATCGAACGCGTAATCGACGCCGCCTCCGGTCAAATCTCGGATCGCCTCGACCGGGTCAACATTTCCTGACGCGTTGACCGTGTGCGTCGCCCCGAACGATTTCGCGAACTCGAGTTTCTCATCGTCCAGATCGACGGCGATAACCGGATAAGCCTCCAGGATCGATGCGGCCCGGATCGCCGACAGGCCGACGCCACCGACACCGAACACGGCGACCGACTGGCCCGGACGCACCTGCGCCGTATGCAGCACCGCGCCGGCCCCCGTCAGCACGGCGCAGCCGACGATGCAGCTCAGATCGCGCGGGTGGCCTGCGGGGATCGGCACCACGAGTTCCTTGCTGGTCTGCACGTCGCGCGCCCACGTATAAACGTGCCCGTGCGCGGCCTGTCCTTCGAACATCGCGCCCGTCATCTGCCGCCCGACCGGCCCGCGGATTGGCGTGCGAGGCACCCAGGTTACGATGCACTCGTCGCCGGGCTTGACATGCGTCACGTCGTGGCCAATGCGGGAAACGACGCCCGTTCCCTCGTGCCCGAGCAGAAGCGGACGGCCCAACCCCGCATTGTGCATCTGGTGCAACTGCGAATGACAAACGCCGCTGGAATAAAGCTTCACCGTCACCTGATCGGGCGCCGGATCGGGCAACTCCACTTCCGCGATGCGCAGCAGTCCACCAACTTCGGTTTGCACGGCAGCCGTGGTTTTCATGGGTGTATCGCCCTGTTCGTGGTCGTCGAAGCTGGACGTTGTCGCCGTCCCAGGCGAGTCGGTCTCCAGACTTGACCCCAACTATGTCCGAGCCGCGCCCCCCCGTGAAGCCACCACGTAAGGCCGCACGTCACGCCGCATCCCATGGTGCTGGGGAAGGCCGGCGCGCGGAACGGCTTGCGTTCAACTCTACGGCCGTGCTGGAATAACCGCTGACTGGGCAAGGGCAGCAGTAAGTTTTGGCGACCCGCATAGCTCAAGGTGACCCAAACCGATCATGTTGCGGTGCAGCCCCTGCTGCAGCTCGATTGCATCAATTCGAAACCGGCGGTCGTCCCACTACTGTCGCGGTCTACCAGCCCGTTTCTCACAGCCGATCTATGAACTCTTCGACGGTAAGCCCCGCATCGTCGATGATCTTACGCAGCAGACCGCGTTTGGTGTCCTTGCCGGCATGGACCGGGACACAGTGCGGCGTGTTGGGTCGTCTTCGTGCTCCATGATGTGGTGGCTGCCCTTGATGCGCACCACAACGAAGCCAGCTTTCACAAGGGCTCGAACAACAGCGTCACCCCGTAGCGACGGTAGCCGCCCGCTCATGCTGCGACCGTAACCCGCAGGGCATAAGACACCGGCGGCGCAGGTGCGTTACCCACAGCCATCCGTGTCGTTTAGGCCACTACAATGCTAAATCCCCACCGCCACCTTGCCCCCCCCAATTGACATCGCGTACGACCCACTTCGCTGCTCCGTTTCGAGTATGCGTGGCTCAAACTCCCCTGATTTAAGCGAAGGATTGCATTGTCGCTTATTGGCGGCAAGCCGACTGTCCGCGACGTTGCCCCCCCCGACGCTCGACACCCCGTTGCCCTCTCGCCCTCGAACCGGCTACGGTTGCCGGCACGCGGTTGGCCGCTCGCACCGCTCTGGAGAAACTCCCATGCATGTAGGCGTTTTCTATTT
>JANXRM010000155.1 GCA_025353015.1 Hyphomicrobiales bacterium | reverse complement strand
AGGCCTTCGCGGTGAAAACTATGACGCCGGTGGAGCTTACAGCCTACACCGCAGAGCAATATGACCTTTGGGGCAAAGCGATCAAGACAGCGGGCATCGAGAAGCAGTAGCCGGCGGATCTGCAAGCAGTGGCGCTATGATCGCCGGAAGATTACGAGCGAAAGGCTGTATGTTGCGCCGTGAATTTGGTCGCAACGTCCGTCTATCTGTTATTTTCCACTTGCCGACGGCTCCATTTCAGGCGGAACTTTGGGGCTCGGCTGTTCCTTCCGGAGGCTTGCCATGGCGATGTCTGCTATCCCCGCGATGCCGGGAACTTCTGGCAACGTGATCGGCCTCAAAGGTATCGGCGGTCACGGCAACGTCCTAACCGGCTCGCGGCACATGGTGTCGTCGTGCCATTTCGCAGCGTCGCACGCCGCGTTCCTGATACTTGAGGCGGGCGGCAATGCGGTGGATGCTGGTGTCGCCGCCGGCCTGGCGCTCGGCGTCACGCAGTGCGACCTCGTCAATGTCGCCGGCGTGGCGCCGATCATGATCCGGATGGCCAAAACCGGCGAGGTCGTCACGATCGACGGTCTCGGTGTGTGGCCGATGCAGGCGTCGTCGGAGTATTTCCGCCGGAACCACGGCGGCAAGATCCCAGAAGGCTTGAAGCGCTGTGTCGTGCCGGGTGCGCCTTCGGGCTGGATCACCGCGCTCGAAACCTACGGCACGATGAGCTTCGGCGATGTGGCGTCGGCCGCCATTCGCCTTGCGCATGACGGCTTCCCGGCAGATCCCCGTTTTGTCGAGACCATCGTCGTCAACGAGAAGAAATACCGCCGCTTCGCCGAGAACACGCGCATTTTCCTGCCTAACGGCAAGCCGCCGACCCCAGGCGATATGTTCCGGCAGGTCGATCTCGCGCGCTCGCTGCAGTACATGGTGGACGAGGAGAAGGCCGCCGCCCAAAAAGGCCGCAAGGCCGGGCTCGCGGCGGCGCACGCAGCGTTCTATCAACGCGATCTCGCCCGGACGATTACGGACTATCACGCCAAAAATGGCGGCTGGCTGACGATGCAGGACATGGGACTGTTCAAGGCGCGCTTTGAAAAGCCGGTGCGCGTTCGCTACAGGGATATGGATGTCTACACCTGCGGACCCTGGTCGCAGGGCCCGGCGCTGGGTATGATCCTGAAGATCCTGGCCAAGGACGACGTCGCAGCGCTCGGCCACAACTCGGCGGCCTATATCCATCTTCTCACCGAAGCGATCAAGCTCGCCTTCGCCGACCGCGAGGCCTATTTCGGCGATCCGCGCTTTGTCGATGTGCCGCTGGAAACGCTGCTGTCGGAGACGTTCGCCGCCGCACGCCGCTCCAAGATCGATCCGAAGAAATCCTATCCCGAAATGCCGCCTGCCGGCGTCATTCCAGGTTATCCGCGATTGCATGCGCCGGGGCCGAAGGGCGACGAGCCGCCGCTCTCGCCGGACACGGCCTATGTCGCCGTCATCGACCGCGACGGCAATACGTTCTCGGCAACACCGAGCGATTCGTCCTATGACGCCGAAGTGGTTCCAGGCACCGGCATGGTGCCGTCGGGCCGGGGCTCGCAATCGTGGACAGTGGCGGGGCACCCCTCGGAAATCGCGCCGTTCAAGCGCCCGCGCTTGACACCCAACCCGGCGATCGCGCTGCTCGGCGACGGGCAAGCCGTGATGCCGTTCGGCACGCCCGGTGGCGATGTGCAATCGCAGGCGATGCTGCAGGTGCTGCTCAATGTTGGCGTGTTTGGCATGGATCTGCGCGCGGCCATCGAGGCACCGCGCTTTTCCTCGTACTCGTACCCATCGAGCTTCGAGCCGCACGAGTATTATCCGAACCGCTTGTCAGTCGAGGCGCGGGTGCCGGCCGAAACAATGCGGGGGCTCGAAGCGCTCGGCCATGATCTCGCCCCCTGGCCCGATTGGACACGGCAGGCGGGCTCGGTGTGCTCAGTCATCCACGACGTTAAGCACGGTGTCAAAACCGCGGCGGCCGATCCGAGGCGAGCGTCCTATGCGTGCGGGTGGTGAGTGAGGTCTTGGAGCGCTGCAGCGCCAAAATCGGGGGACACGGCATGAACAGGCGAAAAACGCTGCTGGCCGGCGTTGCTGCGGCGGCCGGCAGTCTTGCGGCATGGGCGGTGAGGGTGGCGGCACAAACCGCGCCCGGCATGGGGTCGGACACCAAGGGAGCGTCGACGATGAGCGATGTGAAGAGCGGCGTCGTTGGCACGTGGCGCCTCGTGCGCGCGACGGCGATTGCGGCCGATGGGAAAGTTCTCCCCGCCCCCTACGGCGGTGAAAAAGGCATGGGGCGTGTCATCCTGAATGCCGACGGGCGGATGATGGCGGTGCTGTGCGATGGCCGGCCGACGCTGCCGCCGGGCGCGGTGCGTGAGTACAGCTCCTACTGCGGCAATTACACTTTTGATGGAAAAACACTTATCACACGCGTGGATGCCGCTTCCGAACCAAGCCGGATCGGCTCGGAGCAGGTCCGCGATGTGCGCTTCGAAGGCAAACTCATGGTGTTACGCCCGCCGTTACGGGCTTACGGCGACAAACCTGCGGAACAGCGGGAGCTTACCTGGGAAAAAATCGCCGACGTTTGAGGCGTTGCATTCGCGCCGCTGCAGCGCATTACCCTGCTGGAGTTGGAGTGTGTTTTGCTGTTGATAGCTGTGATGCGTCATTGAGGTAAGCCGGTCGGGATGTAAAGCATAGCCATCTGAATTCATGCAGGGGCATGCTCGCAGCGTGAGCCGGACTTTTAGAAGCGATATAGAAGGATTGCGCGCGCTCGCGGTCGTGCCGATCCTGTTGTTCCATCTTGAGAGCAGCCTGTGTCCCGGTGGTTTCGCCGGGGTGGACATCTTTTTCGTGATCTCGGGCTACCTGAT
>JANXRM010000150.1 GCA_025353015.1 Hyphomicrobiales bacterium | reverse complement strand
CTCCAAGCCGCGCAGCGCCTTCTGAAAACTCTCCTGGAAGGTGCGGCCCATCGCCATCACCTCGCCGACCGACTTCATCGAGGTCGTCAGCGTCGTGTCGGCGCCGGGGAACTTCTCGAACGCAAACCGCGGGATCTTGGTGACGACATAGTCGATCGTCGGCTCGAACGACGCCGGCGTGGCGCCTCCCGTGATGTCGTTGTCCAATTCGTCCAGCGTGTAGCCGACAGCGAGCTTGGCCGCGATCTTGGCGATCGGGAAGCCCGTTGCCTTGGAGGCCAGCGCCGACGAACGCGACACGCGCGGGTTCATCTCGATGACGACCAGGCGGCCATCGGCCGGATTGACCGCAAACTGGACATTCGAGCCGCCAGTCTCGACACCGATCTCGCGCAGCACCGCGATCGAGGCATTGCGCATGACCTGGTATTCTTTGTCGGTCAGCGTCAGCGCCGGGGCGACCGTAATCGAATCACCCGTATGCACGCCCATCGGATCGATGTTCTCGATCGAGCAGATGATAATGCAGTTGTCCGCCTTGTCGCGGACGACCTCCATCTCGAACTCTTTCCAGCCGAGCACACTCTCCTCGACAAGGACTTGGGACGTCGGCGAGGCTTGCAGGCCGCGATCCAGGATCTCGAAGAATTCCTCGCGGTTGTAGGCAACACCGCCACCAGTCCCGCCGAGCGTGAACGATGGCCGCAGAATCGCCGGCAAGCCCACATGCTCGAGCGCTGCCGCCCCTTCGTCGCGGGTGTTCGCCATCTTCGAGCGCGGCGTTTCCAGACCGATGCGCGTCATGGCATCGCGGAACAGCATGCGATCTTCGGCCATGTCGATGGCCGGCGCCTTGGCGCCGATCATTTCGACCCCGAACGCCTTGAGAACGCCCGATTTCTCGAGGGCCAGCGCGGTATTCAGCGCGGTCTGGCCGCCCATCGTCGGCAGCAGCGCGTCAGGGCGCTCGGCTTCGATGATCTTGGCGACGATTTCGGGCGTGATCGGCTCGATGTAGGTTGCATCGGCGAGATCCGGATCGGTCATGATCGTCGCTGGGTTCGAATTGACCAGAATGATCCGGTACCCTTCGGCTTTCAGCGCTTTGCACGCCTGTGTGCCGGAATAGTCGAACTCGCACGCCTGACCAATGACGATCGGGCCGGCGCCAATGATCAGAATGGATTTGATGTCTTCGCGTTTGGGCATAAGGCGGTTTCATACTGCAGCGCGGCAAGGATTGCTATAGCCCGGGCGAGCTTTCACCGGTGGCAATTTTGGAACCCCGCCTAACGCTAGCGGCGAATAAAGCTCCCCAAACCTCTTGAAAGGCTATACCACCTCGGCTTATCTTGTCGCAGGGACCGGGTTTGCGCCCGCTCCGACAGCCGGCTTGGCTGCGCAAGTTTTGTTCGTGGTTGTTTTGCGGCCAAGGACGGTACCTAAACGGCACGGTGCCCAGACGACAGGCCCAAAAGGCAGGCACGGACGACGGGCCAGACGCAGATGGGTTCGATGCAACGAAGGACAGTCACCCAAAGATGAGAACCGCAACGGCGGCGACTCGCAAGAGTGCGCCCCAGACTGAGGCCCTGTCAGAGGGACATGCCTCGCAAGCGCTCCTGAATCAGATCACGGCATGGCTGGACGAGGCCAAGGCCGAGGACATTGTTTCGATCGATCTCAAGGGCAAGTCGTCCTTGGGCGACTTCATGGTGATCGCGACAGGCCGGACGGACAGGCACGTGGGCGCGATCGCCGATCAACTCGCCCAGAAGCTCAAGGAAGATGGTCTCTCCCGCGTACGGATGGAGGGCCAGCCACAGTGCGACTGGGTCTTGATCGATGCCGGTGACATCATCGTCCATGTCTTCAGGCCCGAGGTTCGCGAGTTCTACAACCTCGAGAAGCTGTGGACACCTGACCGCACGCCGGACACACCGTCGAACTGACGACCGGCCAACTGACGACCGGCCAACCGACGACTGGGACCTTCTGACGGATTGGGCCAACGCCTAGCCCGAATTGCTCTGCTGCGTTTGCTCTGCTGCGTTTGCTCTGCTGCGACCGACCAGTCGTGCCGGGTGGGTGCCAAGGATAGACTTGGCACCGTCGTGAGGCTCAGTTAAACGCGCCTTGAACGCGTCTCTCAGATCATCTGCGGACAAGGGCAGACCCATGCGCTTGACCATCGCCGCCGTGGGGCGTCTCAAAGATGGAGCCGAACGCGTTCTCGTCGATCGCTACATCAAGCGCCTTACCGCCGCCAAGTCCCTGGGTCTTGGCCCGGTTCTCGAAAAAGATATTGCCGAGGCCCGGCATGCGACCGCGCCCGAGCGGCAGGCCGACGAAGCCCAGCGCCTCATGAAGCTCGCAGGCGACGCGGACCTCGTGATCGCGCTCGACGAACGCGGAACAACCTTCTCGAGCGCTGCCTTCGCCGCCTGGATGGCCAAGGTCCGCGATGATGGCCGCCGCCACGCAGCGTTCCTCATCGGTGGCGCCGACGGACATGCGCCTGGTATCCGCGACAAAGCTCAGATTCTGCTCTCACTGGGGCCGATGACGCTGCCGCACGGCCTCGCCCGCGCCGTCCTCGCCGAACAGCTCTACCGGGCAACAACGATCCTCGCAGGCCATCCCTATCATCGGGAATAGCGGCGCTCTTGAGTTTCCGCGTCGTCGCTGCGCAAGCGAAGCACACATGTACGGACATATTGACAGGCGCTGGCCCTGGGGTGATCGTAACTCAGGCAACGAACCCGAGGGAACCCCAATCCATGGCAAACGCGCCGAGCTGGAGCGACAAGGCGATTGAAATCGCCGGCACGAAAATTCATTACACCCGCGCCGGCAAGGGCACACCCCTGCTGGTTCTGCATCATGATTTTGGCACGCCGGACCGGCTCCCGGTTTACGACCAGCTTGCTCAATCATTCGACGTGATCATCCCCCATTTTGCCGGCTGGGGCCGATCGCAGCGGGCGGAATGGATGCGCAGCGCCCGCGATGTCGCCGTCATGAACCAGGCGATCCTGGCCGAGCTGCACGCAGAGAAACCTGTTCTGCTCGGCCTCGGCTTCGGCGGCTGGATCGCGGCCGAGATGGCGACCATGGCGCCGCATGCCTTCAGCAAGCTCGTGCTGGTCGGGCCCATGGGGCTAAAGCCGGACGAGGGTTACATTCTCGATCAGGCCATCATCTCGTACATCGATTACGCGCGCGCCGCTTTCCACGAGCAAAAGGCCTTCGAAGCGGTCTACGGCAATGTTTCGACCGACCAGCTCGAAGCCTGGGACGTCGCCCGCGAGATGAGTTTCCGGATCGCTTGGAAGCCCTACATGTACAGCCAGACGCTGCCGCACCTGCTGAGCTCCGCGAAAACGCCGTCGCTGATCGTGTGGGGCGAGCACGACCAGATCGTACCCGTCAGCACCGCACGGCAATGGCAAAAAGCCGTCGCCAACGCCAAAATCGAGATCGTCAAGGGCTCAGGCCATGCCGTCGAGATGGAAAAACCAGCTGAGTTCGTGAAACTGATTACGGCTTACGTCGCCCAGAAATAACCGACCGCCGCAACCGCTCGCACCCGAGAGAGTTCCCCCATGCATCTGATGTATTTCACCGAACAGCCCATGTCAGCCTACGACGCCGCCGAGGGCCTGAAATATGGCGCGACGGCACTGACTTTTTCGAACAAGCACTTCGACCCCAAG
>JANXRM010000118.1 GCA_025353015.1 Hyphomicrobiales bacterium | reverse complement strand
GGCGATGGCGGCCATCGGCAAGCGGCATGGCCGTTTGAATGGTCTCGTCTGTTCGGCTGGACTGCTGCGCATCGGCAGCCTCGAGTCCATGCCATCAGAAGATTTCGACGACTTGTTCGCCGTCAACGTGCGCGGTCTCTGGCTCGCGGCCAAAGAGGCGATGCCGTTGCTGAAGGTGGCCGGCGGCAAAGGCGAGGTGGCGCGCGTCGTGTTTCTGGCGTCGATTTCGGGCATTCGCCACAAAGTCGACAGCGGTGCCTATGCGGCGACGAAGGCGGCCGTCATCGCATTGACCAAGGTCATGGCCGTGGAGAGCGCACCGCACAAGGTATTGGTCAACGCTATTGCGCCGGCAACGGTGGAAACGCCGATGACCGAGGCCTACCTGAAGCCGCAAGCGGGTAGCAACACGCGCTATCGCACGTCGGGCAACTCGCCGCTTGGCCGCATCGCACAGCCCGACGACATGGCCAAGGTGATCCAGTTCCTGCTGAGCGATGCCTCGGCCTACGTCAACGGCACGATCATTCCCGTCGATGGCGGCACGTCGGCAGCCTACGTTCCGCCGGCTTGAGGCGGGCGAGGGCGAAAGGGCTGTGAATGGCGCGGATCTTGTGCCGCGAATGTTGCGAGATGTTCGAGCCGGGGCCGAGCCGATGTCCGGGCTGCGGCTCGGCGCGTCTCGTCGTCCATGCCGAGATCGAAAAGCTGACCATCGCGCACATCGATTGCGACGCGTTTTATGCGTCCGTCGAAAAGCGCGAGCGGCCTGACCTACTCGAGGAGCCGCTGATTGTTGGCCACGCTGGCGGCCGCGGCGTTGTCACCACGGCCTGCTACATCGCGCGCAAATTCGGTGTGCGTTCGGCGATGCCGATGTTCCGGGCGCTGGAGCAATGTCCGGGCGCCGTTGTGCTGCCGCCCGACATGCCGAAATACAAGCGCGTCAGCGAGGCCATTCGCGGCATTTTTCTCGACGCAACGCCTGTTATCGAGCCTGTGTCGCTGGACGAGGCCTATCTCGATTTGTCGGACGAGCACCGCATCAACGCCGAACCGCCAGCCGTCGCACTGGCGCGCATCGCGGCCCGCGTCGAGGCTGAGGTCGGGATCACGGTGTCGGTGGGCTTATCGGCGAACAAGTTTCTCGCCAAGCTGGCGTCGGAACTGAGGAAGCCGCGGGGTTTTTCGATCATCGGCGCGGCCGAGGCCAAGGCGTTTCTGTCGCCATTGCCTGTCTCCAAGATCCACGGCGTCGGTGCAGCGACGGCGGCCAAGCTCGAAGCCCAGGGTGTGCGCACCATCGCCGATCTGCAGGGCCGTAGCGAAACGCAGCTGGTGGCGGAGCTCGGACGTTTCGGCCGCCGTCTGGCCCGTTTCGCGCAAGGGGAGGATGACCGCAGCGTCACGCCGGACAGGGTGGCGAAAAGCCTTTCGGCGGAAACGACGTTCCGGCGGGACACGAACCGTGCCGGCGATCTCGGAGAGGCAGCAAAAGCGCTGTCGGACCGCTTGGCCGCCCACCTCGTCCGGCGCGGGATCGCCGGCAGTACGCTCGTTTTGAAGCTCAAGTCGGCGGATTTCAAGCTGTTGACGCGCAGCAAGCGGCTCGAGTTCCCGACGCAGCGCGCGGACGTGCTTTACGAAGCAGCCCTCCCGCTGATCGAGAAAGAGGCCGACGGCCGATCGTTCAGGCTGATCGGCATTGGGGTCGATGGACTGGGACCGGCGGCGGGGGCCGATCCGCCTGATCTCTTCGGGCAACGGTAACGTGTGCCGTGGATATCAGCCGCGACGGCGGTGCGCTTGTCACTGGAGCCTGGTTCTGTAGGTTGCCCAATTCTATAGGATGAGGACCAACTCGCATTTCTATCACCGGGTCCCCCAACGTCGAGGTTGAACCATGCGCCGCCATACCCTGCACCGTCGTGATGTCATCAAATCCGCCATCGGTGCCGCCGGCGCCGCATGGACGTCAGGGCTTGGCAAACCATCGATCGCGCGCGCGGCCACCTGGCCGGAGCGGACGGTGAAATTCGTGCTGCCCTATGCGCCCGGCGGCGCCACGGACCTGATCGGCCGTCCCTGGGCGGAAAAGCTTTTTCAGGCGTTCGGGCAGCAATTCGTCATCGAGAACCGGGGTGGCGCGTCGGGCGTCATCGGCACCGAGGCGGTCGCAAAATCGGCCCCGGACGGCTATACGTTCCTGCTGACGCCAAACGCGCCGCTGTCGGTGCAGCCGCAACTGCGTAAGCTCTCGTACGACCCCTTCAAGCACTTCGCGCCGGTCGGTCGCGTCGGCGATCTCATCAGCGGTTTCGCCATTCATCCAGCCGTCGGCGTCAAGACGTTTGCCGAGATGATCGACTACGCCCGAAAGAACCCCGGCAAGCTTGCCTATGGCTCGGCGGGCAGCGGTACCAACTCACACCTCAGGCTCGAAACTTTGAAGGCGGCAGCCGGCATCGACATCCTGCACGTTCCCTATCGCGGCAATGCCGATGCGTTGAACGATCTGCTCGCCAATAACGTGCAGATGATGAACGAGATCAACCCGATGCCGCACGTGAAAGCCGGTAAACTTACGCTGCTGGATATCAGCTATCCCGAGCGGCATCCGGATTTTCCGGGTGTGCCGACGCTGTGGGAAGTGGGCTACGGCGAGACCTACATCCCGAGCTGGTATGCGCTTTGGGCGCCGGCCGGTACGCCGCGCGAGATCACCGATAAACTCAACGCCCGGATGATCGAAATCGCCAAAACACCCGAGATGAAGGCGCAACTCCTGTCGATCAACGTCGCACTCAACCCACAGACCGCCGACGAGATGGGCGCGCATCTGGTCAAGGACTACGCCCGGATCGGAGATCTCGTGAAACGGCTCGACATCCGCATTGAATAGCGGCCATCCGACGGCACATTCCCCACACTCTTTCCTAACCCGCATGCGTTACCCTGCGCCACGGGCTGACTGTTACAATCGCCTTGGGTGTTGCTGTGTCATGTCGTTGCGTTTCCGCTTGCTGATGCCGGTGCCGCCGGATGGTCGACGTCCGCTTTGTGCCCCGCGGTCGTTGGTGCCTCGTGCGAGTGCCGCTCTAGCTTGGACGATCCTGCTGGCGGCGCCGGCCATGGCCGGCAGCGGCACGACTGTGACGGGGGCTGGTGGCGGTGGGTCTGGTGGAGGACATGCGAGCGGTGGGCACACGAGCCATAGCAGCGGCGCGCGCGTCCACGCCCCTCCGAAAACACCCCAGCTCCACGCGCCGACGCCGCGCGTCATCGTCTACCAAGCGAACCGCAGCCCCAACGGCCTGACGCGCTACTCCGGCGTTTCGGCAATCTCGCGCGATACGTCTGCCCCCATGCAGTCGCGGCCGGTTCTGCATCCTTTGCGGCCGGGTACATTCTCGGCGCTGACCGTGCATAACCCGAACGCGACCGTCAATTTTCAGGTCCTGGTTGTCGGTGGGCAGCGCACCATCGTGCCCGACGGGTTGGCGCATCAGCCGAAGTCGTTTGCGGTCAAGCCAGGTGACCTGCCATTGCCGAAATTCGGGCGACTGGAATACGGCGGCATCGATACAGCCATCCAGAGCCCCTTCAATCACATCAATTTTCATTCTCCGGAGCCGCCACCGATCCAGACGAAGTTCATCTTTACCCGTGATCCCAGGTGGACACCGGAGGGGGCGTCGTCCTTATTCGCTGGTGGTGGGCCCCAGCCCATGTCGGAATTCGACGATCTCTATCAGTTCCTCGGTTTCGCGGCGTTTTTTGCAGCGGTTGGAGCGCTGATTTATGGCGGTATTCGCGCAGCCAATAGGGCGCTGGCCTGAGGCCAAGCGGCCTGACGCTGCACTGGCAGACGTTGCCAATCGGGATTTGGGGGCGTGCTGCTGCTGGCAGATTGTTGCGCGATATGCGAGTCTCGGGTCGTGTAAACGCTGATTCCGTCCGGTCGCTGGAGTTCAGCCAGTTACGACGCAGAACGTGGCGCCTCGGGGCCAATTGCGCGGTAATGGAGAACGCCGATGAAATTCTTTGCAGGCCTCAATCCCCTGATGTTTCCGGTGGCGGCGATCGCCAGTTTCATGTTCGGCGGTGCCTGGTATGGGTTCCTTTCCAAGCAATGGATGGCCGCCGCCAAGCTGACCGAAGCGGACATCAAGAAAAAGGGCGGTTCGTCGCCGGCGTCCTTGGTCATCACGTTTGTAGCTGAGCTGTTTATGGCCTGGCTTTTGGCAGGGCTGCTGCTGCACATGGCGAAAGCCGGGCTGCCGGGCAGCGTCAAGAACGGTCTGATAACGGCGCTGTTCATCTGGGCTGGCTTTATTTTGACGACGCTTATCGTCAACCATCGTTTTCAACAGCAAAGCTGGGCGCTGACGTTCATCGATGCCGGCCACTGGCTGGGTGTATTGGCGATCCAGGGCGCGATCCTCGGGGCTTGGGGGCTTGCGTGAGTGTTGGCGAACGGCTCTGCGGCCTCGCTGATCTCGAGGCGACGGGTGCGAAGGGCATAACGCTCGGTGAATGGCCGAAAGCGCGGGAATTTATCGTTGTTCGCGATGGCGATCAGATCCGGGCCTACAAGAACCGTTGCCCGCACAATTCCGGGACGCTTGAAACCGTGCCCGACCAATTTTTCGATGCGGACCGCGAAAACCTGGTCTGCTCGACGCATGGCGCGCGGTTCCGCCTGGGGGACGGGCTTTGCATCTCGGGGCCATGTCGTGGCGAGGCCTTGACCGCCGTCGAGATTGCCGTCGTCGCGGGCGAGGTACGCCTCGCAGGGTCGTAGCTTCGGAGCCACGTTCTCGGGCCTTGTTGATACTGACGGCCAAGTTGCGGCCATTCAGGCCTTGTTCATGGCATAGTCTTCATGTTTGCATACGCCGTGTTGATTTTCGGCAAGCCTGAGCCTCGACGACTAAGCCAGCAATACCATCCCGGACGGGCGGCGCCATGCCGGCGTGCCGTCCGAAAACGCGACGAACAGGAATGGCAGCTCCATGATGACCCCACTCCAAAAACTGTCCGGTTTAGCGGCCGCGGGCGCGATGGCACTCGTCCTCGCTGGGCCCGCCCAGGCGCAATACCGGGACGGTCAGGATCGCCCCTGGGATCAAAATCGCGCCGAGGATCGCCAGGGCGGCGAGCAACCCCAGATAGAAACGTTCCACGAGGCGCTGGACCCCTACGGCCGCTGGTTCGAGCATCCGCAGTACGGCTATGTCTGGTCCCCTGACGTCGACCGCAACTGGCGGCCCTACACGCGCGGCGAATGGAAATCCACCGAGGAGCATGGCTGGTACTGGCAGGCCGAGGAGCCTTGGGGCTGGGCCGTGTTCCATTATGGCCGCTGGTTCCTGGACGACGACGCCGGCTGGGTCTGGGTGCCCGGCACCGAGTGGGCGCCGGCTTGGGTTGCCTGGCGCGATGGCGAGGAAGCTGTGGGTTGGGCGCCGTTGCCGCCAGAAGCCGAGTGGCGGCACGGTGGGCTTTCCTTCTCAGATCGGTACTACGATAGCCCGCGCTTCCAATCGGCCTGGATCTTCGCGCCGGTTGCTGTGCTGACCGGTTATGCGGTGTACCGGTACCTCTACCCAGCCTCGCGCAACGCCGGATATCTCAACCAGACACGGCCTTTGCCGAGCAACCGGACCGTCAACAACCGCATCGTGAATACGGGGATCGACCGCAACCGCGCCCAGCAATTGACAGGCCGGACGATCACGCCACTGCGGATCGTCTCGGCGACGGCGCCGCCAGCGCGCGGCGTATTCAACGGTCCTGCCCGGGGCACCGTGCAGATTTATCGCCCGAATGTGGCGCGCGCGGCCGTAACGGTGGCGCCGCCGAAGCTGGCCGAACCGCCGCGCCGCGACTGGCAGCACGGCCGGCCGGGTCTGCAAACGCCGCCGTTCCAGCGGCCAGGTGGATGGACTCAGCCGTCGCCACAGGCTCAGCAGCCGCAAGCGCAGCCGGGGTTTGCCCGTCCGGGCCAGCGGCCGCCCATAGCGCCGCCTGCACAAGTGCAGCAGCCAACGCCGCAAGCTCAGCCAGCGGCACCACCGCGTGGCCAGAACCCGCTGATCCGGCCGACGCCACAGGCGATCAATCCGACGGCGCCACCAACCCCGCCGCCGGCACGGACGGCAGCGCCGCCACCACCGCCGCCACGCGCAGCACCGCCGCCACCAGCAACACCGCCGGCACGGGCTGCGGCCCCATCAGGTGCGCCGCCACAGGGTAAAGGTACGCCAGGACAAGGCCAAGGCAAGGGCGATCCGCAGCGGAAGAAGCCGCCGGATCCCAACGCGCCAGCGCCGAAATAGGACAACGCCGAAATAGGACAACGCCGAGATAGAAAAACAACGGCCCCCTGGTCACTCCAGCGGGCCGATTTCGTTCAGGCCGTTGAACGTCGAACTATTGGCCTTTGAAGTCAGGCGGCCGCTTTTCTTTGAAGGCATTGCGGCCCTCGATCCAGTCGCCTGAGGTGTCGATTTCATCAACGCGCATGCGGGCGATGCCGCCGATCTCGGTCGGGCTTTTCGGCAACGTTTCGCCGGCCCAGTGTTTCAAGGCGCGCGTCGGCAGTGGCGCGTTAGCGGCAATTTTCTGGGCCCAGTCCATGGCCGCCGGCATCAGGTCTGCTGCGGGCACGATCTTGTTGACGTAGCCGACCTCATAGGCGCGCTGGGCGTCGATGGTTTCACCGAGTAGCAGCAACTCCATTGCGATCTTGTGCGGGATGCGCGTCACGAGATTGGTGATGAGGCCGCCCGAAAAGCCGACCTTGACTTCCGGGTAGCAGAACTTGGCGGTCTCGGTGGCGATCATCAGATCGCACATGGTGGTCAGCACCATGCCACCGCCAATGCACCAGCCCGCGACTGCCGCGATGATGGGCTTGTCGACGGCGACGCCAACGCCGGGCACGCCGTGGTAGAGGCCGCGCGGCGGGTTTGCCAAATCGGCGCCGGCGCAGAAGGCCTTCGTGCCTGCCCCCGTCAACACGGCAACGCGATCTTCTGGCGTTGCCATGAAGCGTTTCCACGCCTCGTGCAGCCCGTCCATCATGGCATTGTCCATGCGGTTCATCTGGGCTTCGCGGTTCAGCGTGACGACAGCGATCCCGTTCTGGGACTTGTAGGTGATGGCGGTGCTCACTTTTTCTTTCCTCCTGCGGCGATGCCTTTTGCGACGACGCCGCTTTTTAAGAACGCTGCGATTTCGGCAACGCTGTAACCCGCGGCACTCAGCACGGCGTCCGTATCCGCGCCTGGCAGACGCGGCGGCGTTTCGATGGAGCCGCCGCCGTGCGCCAGCGCGAAGCCTGAGCCGATCATTTGCAGCTCGCCGTGCTCCGATGCCACGGTTTGTAGCACCGGCCGCTCTTTCAACTGCGGGTGCTTGACCACTTCGGGGATGGTCCAAACGCGCGAGCAGGGCACGTCGGCCTTGGCCAAGTGCTCGTCCCAATATCGGGCATCGTTGGCCGCGAACACGCCTTCGATGATATCACGCAAGACAAACTCGTTGGCGATGCGTGCCGGCCAGTCGGTGAACCGCTCATCCTCCAGCAGTTCTGGCCGGCCGATGGCCTTCATCAGAGCTGTGAACTGCTTGTCGTTGTTGACGGCGAGCAGAATGTGCCCGCCTTTCACTGCGAAGAGATCAGCCGTCGGTAGGCGGCTCTGGGCGCGGTTACCCGACGGGCCCTGGGCGTGGCCGCCGACGGTGTAGTCCACCACGAACGACGACATGAAGGTGAGGGCTGAATCCAGCATGGCAACGTCGACCATCTGGCCTTTGCCGGTGTGCGTCCGCTGGTAGAGCGCCGACGAAACTGCGAACGCCAGCGTCATGCCGCCGATGGCATCGCAGACCGCAAAGCCCGCCCGTGTCGGTCCGCTTTCTTTGCTGCCGGTGATCGACATCAGGCCGCTCATCGCCTGGATCTTGCCGTCGTAGGCAGCCGTTGTGCGCTCTGGTCCGTTCTGGCCGAAGCCCGACACCGCGGCATAAATCAGCTTGGGATTGACCTCGGACAACTGCTTCCAGCCGATGCCGAGCTTTTCCATCACACCCGGCCGGTAGTTCTCCATCACGACGTCGGCCGTTTTCGCGAGCCGCTTTACGATAGCGATGGCCTCGGGCTTGGTGAGATCGAGCGCGATGTTGCGCTTGTTGGAGTTGATCGCCATCCAGCTGGTGCCGAGGCCTTTGTCGGACCACGCCTTGTTCGGCGGGCCGTAGCGCATGTCGTCGCCGCCAGGCCGCTCGATCTTGACGACGTCGGCGCCGAGCAACGCCAATTGATAGCTGCCGAATGGCCCCGCGAACACTTGCGTGAAATCGAGGATGCGAACGCCGGTGAATGGTTTGGACATGAGTGGTACTCCCTCCCCGCATTTGAGCACGCATCGGGGAGAGTGGACAATGCAGAAGGCTTGGAGCTTATTCTCCCGCGCCCTTCTTTTTCATGTCCTCGGCGAGGCGGGCCTTGGCGACGTCCTTGCCCCGGTCGAACTCCTCGCGGCGGCGCTGGATCTCCTCTTTCGACAACTGGTCGATGTTGGAGTAGTCGAGCTTCCAGAGGCCATCCGCATTCCAGCGGATCGGGTTCTGTACGGTCGTGCGTGCGCCGGGCGCACCGTCCAGCACGCGCAAGGCCAGCTCGAGTGTTGCGGTTTGCGACGCCGTGTCATGGGGCTTGCCGGCAGGATTGCCCAACGGGAAATCGGAAAACAGGAAGCGGGCCACGCCGACGTATTCGACGATATCCTTGGCGCAGCCCATAACGACGGTCGGGATGCCAGCTGCTTCGAGGGTGCGTGCGGCCAGACTCACGGTCTGGTGACACACCGGTCAATTACCGGCGATGACGGCTGCTTCGGCCCGGTCCTCCTTCAACCGGGCAAGGAGTTCTAAGCAATCGACGTCGAGGGTCGTCTTGTGGCTGCGATTGGTCGGCAGTCCGTGAAAGCGCGGGGCCACCTCGCCGACCAGGCCTTTCGCGGCAGCTTCACGCAGTGCGGGCAGCGGGAACCAGGTGTTCTTGTCGGTCGCGGTCGTGTGCTTGCGGTCGATGCCGATGTGCGACACCCGCAAGTCATGGTCCTTGGCGCTGTCACCGGAATAGACGTTGAAGAACTTGGCGGCGTTGTTGTAGGGGGCACCTGGCCCCTGGTCGCCAGTGCCTTCCTTGTAGGGGGCGGCCGTGGTCACCAGGGCGACGCGCATCTTGTTCACGGGCCTTTTCAAGGGTGTGAACGGCACCTCGGCGTAGTGCGCCCATTCATAGGGGCGGCCGTAGCCGAGGCCGACGTAATAGTCGCGAATGCGTTTGCGATAGGGGATCGGCTCGTCGTGGTCGGGTGCGAACCCGAACGCGTCCCTCTCGGATTTGCTCATGGGGGCCTCCTCGCTCATTTGCCTGATTTCGAGAGACAACGAGGAACGGCTTGATGTCAAGGAACCCATAGCGGAGATCAGCCCCTAAAAGCCGGCGTGCTTGACAGGGCCTCTCGCGCCGCGCGAAGGAACGCCATCCCGATTTTCGAAAGGCTAGACCCATGCGCCAGGCAACTCCGAACCGCGCCCGACTGATCGAGATCATCAAACAGCGCTCGGTCGAGACTGGCCGCGTGTTCAAACTGGCGTCGGGGCGGACGTCGGATTTCTACTGTAACTTGAAGCCGACCATGCTCGATCCGGAAGGCGCGCATCTTCTCGGGCTGCTGATCGCCGAAGAACTTGATGGCGTCGACGTGGACATGATCGGCGGGCTGGAAATGGGCGCGATCCCGCTGGCGACGGCGGCGACGGCGGCCAGTTTCGCGAGGGCTAAGCCGCTGCCGGCCTTTTTCGTGCGCAAGCAGGCGAAGGACCACGGCACGCAGAACCTGATCGACGGGCTTATGCGAGGCCAAAGCGTCAAGGGGCGCCGGGTCGTCATACTCGAGGACGTGACCACCACGGGCGGCTCGTCGCTGAAGGCGATCGAGGCCGTGCGCCGCGAAGGCGCCGAGGTGGCGCTGGTCTTAACGGTCGTCGACCGGCAGGAAGGCGCTGCCGAAGCGTTTGCCGCGGCCAATGCCCCGTTCCGCGCGCTGATCACGGCGGCGGAGTTGCGGTGAGAGTGGGGCGCAGTCAAAGGTAGGTTGGGTCAAGCTCTTCGCGCGACCCAACAACCACAATGCCAGACGTTTCGGGGCGCGCGCGAGCAAAGCTTAATCCAGCCTACGCCCCTACGCCCCTACGCCTTTGCCAATTGCCATGAGTTGTCGCTGGTCAAAGCGCTGCCTTTGCGGACAAAGACAACATCCCCCCATTGCAGTCGATTGTCGCCTCCACGTCCCATGAGCGCCGCAATGTCGTACAGTTCGAACCCACGCTCCGTCAAAAATGAAAACAAGTCGACAAAAACGGGACGCTTGGCGTCATTCACAGGATAAAAATTAGCCTCCGTAATTATAACTTCGATTTTATGCAGTAGCTTGGTAGCTCCCAAAAGCGCTGAAATTTCGTGCCCCTGCAGGTCCAGTTTCAATAGTGCGCCATTCTCGATCTTGGCATCGAGAAGCGCATCGAGATTGGATGCTTTGACGATGGTCTCGCCCGGCAAGTGTTCGTCGGGAAGAGCGGCCTGCGAGGCGGTCGATGTTCCGGCACTATCGACCAGGTTGAATTTCAATTCCGTTGGCCCGTAGTTGGTTGCCGCTACCGGATAGACAATCATGTTTCCATCTTGT
>JANXRM010000102.1 GCA_025353015.1 Hyphomicrobiales bacterium | reverse complement strand
CGTGATCAGCATCGAGCGCCGCTCGTAACGCGCGGCAATCAACTCGAACAGAACGCTGGTTTCTGCCTGATCCTTGGTGACGTAAGCGAGGTCGTCGAGGATCAGCAGGTCGTAGCGATCGAGTTTGGCGATAGCGCTTTCAAGCGTCAGCTCGCGCCGCGCGATCTGCAGCCGCTGCACGAGATCGGTGGTGCGGGCGAAGAACACGCGCCTACCATTCTCGATCAGAGCCAGACCGAGCGCTGCCGACAGATGGCTCTTACCGCCACCGGTCGGGCCAGCGTCATGATGCCCGGTGTCCGGGATTTGAGGTCCAGATCCACTACCCGTTTCATCCCCGATGCGGCCAAACGGTGGGTGTTCTCGGTCGCAAGCTGCATGGCGGCGAGGAACATTTCATCGTTCGGCAGCTGGACGGCACTTTGATGTTGCTGCCGGCCTGGATGACCGACCCGGACGCCGATGCCTTTCGGCTCACGTCCGATCCCAGGTTTCCGGTGGATCGTCTGTTGGACCTGCGCATCCTGATAGATCTGCTTCTAGCCTCGACTGGCCGGGAATCGACCCTAGCGCGAGGAGGCGACCATGACGGCAACGCCACGTTACCCGAGAGATCTGTTCGAGACGACGGCACCAGCAAAGAGCATTCCGAGCAGTGCGGAAGCGCCGATGTTGGAGCTTCTCAAAGCGCTGTTGACGGAGGCCCTGGCCGCCGGCCCGGACGTCGCGACGGCAGATGCCAGCACGGAGGTTGATCATGACGAAGATCACGGCTGAGCACCTTGCCCGGCAGGCCATCGTCTACATCCGTCAGTCGACGGCCGATCAGGTCGCCAACAACCTTGAGAGCAAGCGGCGCCAGTACAATTTGCCGGAGCGTGCGCGGCAACTCGGCTGGAGCGATGTCGCCATCATCGATGACGACCTCGGCCGGTCGGGCGGCGGCATCGCTCGCCCCGGATTCGAGAAGCTGTTGGCGGCCATCTGTGAAGGTCGTGTCGGCGCGGTCGTCTCCGTCGAAGCGTCCCGGCTCGCACGCAACGGACGCGACTGGCACACGTTGCTGGAGTTCTGCGGCCTTGTTGGCACAGTGATTGTCGATGAGGACGGCGTCTACGATCCCCGTCAACCCAACGACCGGTTGTTGCTCGGCATGAAGGGCACGATGAGCGAGATGGAGCTGTCGATTTTCCGGCAACGCTCGCTCGAAGCCCTGAAGCAGAAGGCGCGTCGCGGCGAACTCTTCATGACCGTCGCCATCGGCTACCTCAAGATCGCCCACGACCGGATTGACAAGCACCCGGACCGGCGCATTCAGGAGGCCATCGATCTCGTGTTCGCCAAGTTCGCGGAGTTGCAGACGGTGCGCCAGGTGCATCTGTGGCTGCGCCAGGAGCAGATCTCGCTGCCGGCCGTCGTGCACGGAGCAGATGGTCGGCGGATCGAATGGAAGCTGCCGGTCTACAACACGATCCACCACATTCTCACCAACCCGGTCTATGCCGGCGCTTATGCCTTCGGGCGCTCGGCCAGTCGCGTGACGATCGAGGCCGGCCGCAAGAAGATCGTGCGTGGGTTCCGGCGCGAGCGTAGTGAGTGGGAGGTTTTGATCAACGACCACCATCAAGGGTATATTGCCTGGACCGTTTTCGAACGGAACCAGCGCTTGATCGCCGACAATGCCAACGGGAAGAGCTTCATGAGCCGAGGTGCGATCCGACGCGGCGAAGCACTGCTTGCAGGGCTGTTCCGCTGTGGCCATTGCGGCCGCAAACTCCACGTCGCCTACAGTGGTGTGAACGGCAGTGCGGGCCGCTACCATTGCCGCGGCAGTCAGATGAACCACGGCGGCAGCGCCTGCATCTCGTTTGGCGGCATGCGCGTCGATCAAGTCGTCGGGATGGAGGTCCTTGCCCGGGTGCAGCCACTCGGTGTCGAAGCCGCCCTCGCTGCCATGGAGACCCGCGGTCGCGAGAGCCAGGAGAAGCGCCGCCAGATCGAGCTGGCGGTGGAGCAGGCGCGCTACGAGACGACGCGGGCACGCCGCCAATACGATGCCGTCGATCCGGACATGGACCTCCCCGGATTTAGTGGAGAGCGATTCGCTCTGTTCGGGTCGCCGTCGTGAGCCTGGCCTCAAAGGCTGCCGGGCTGATGTAGCCGAGGCTCGAATGCCGCCTGCGAGGGTTAT
>JANXRM010000098.1 GCA_025353015.1 Hyphomicrobiales bacterium | reverse complement strand
CATGACCACTTTGATCATGTGATAGTCCGGATGGAAATCCTCGATCTTTTTCATGAGTGTCTCTCGGGCCAAAGCGGTCAGGTGCAACAGGTCGCGTCCGCACAGTGATATCGGTCCGCCAGATTGCCGAACAAGAATGCCGAACGGGCAACGGCCGAGCGAACGAGCACCGCGGAAAAGGACTTCCGATGCGGGGATTGCGGCCTTCTATACGTGAAGTGCCTGCCTGGAACAAGCCCCCGCCCGAACGCCTTGATGCGAGCGAACCGGAGCGGGTGAGGCCGAAGCCCTCGCTGCCCCAAAATGGTCAGAAAGGTGCCTTGTTCGCTTCCAGCTTTCGCCGGACTCCCAGTCTAAGCCCAGAGCCAGAGTGCTGACCAGAGTGCTGAGCGGCGGCTGCGTCTGCGCCGTTGCAATTCGGGATGTGTTCGTAGCCCCGAAGCGACAAGAAAGAGGACTGACATGCCGATGAACCGCATTCGAAGCCTGATCGCCGGCGCATTGCTGACGATGGTGCCGCTCGCCTCGAACCCCGCTGTGGCAGCCGATCTTGGAGACAACAGGCCGATGCGGCCGCCCCAGGATTTCGCGCCGCCGATCCGCGTGAATGATATCGGTCCGTGGTCAGGCTTCTACCTCGGCGCGACTGCTGGGTACGGATTTGGCCAGGGTCGGGCGGACGGCGACAACGGCCGTTTCGGCTTCGATCAATCCGGCGCACTGGGCACCATCTTCGCGGGCTACAACTGGCAGATGGGCCGCGCCGTGCTCGGCGCCGAGGCCGACATCGGCACCGGCAATGTGAATTCTTCGACGCCGGCCAAGTTTGGCACCCTGAATACCGATCTCAATTCCATGGGTTCCATCCGCGGCCGCGCCGGCTTCCTCGTCACTCCGGCCTTGTTGCTCTACGGCACGGCGGGCATCGGCTGGGCGAACTACGACATCGGCATTGCCGGGTTTTCGAGCGAAAGCAAAACCTTCACAAGCCTGCAGGTGGGCGCGGGTCTCGAGTATATGATCTCGCGCAACCTGACGCTGCGAACCGAGTATATCTTTAGCGATTACGGCCGCGAGGTCTTGAGCAATTCTGGAGGTTCGAACGGCTATAAGCCGGACTCCCACGCGATTCGCGCGGGCGTCGCAATCAAATTCTGATCGACGCTGGCTCTGATCAACGTCGTCTCAAATCAGCCGAGCATTGCGATCCGTATGACTTGGGAACGCAAGCAAGCTGCCGGTCGAGCGCAAGCTGCGTCGCGCCCAGGATGCGGCGCAGTCGACGTCAGGCGGCGCGTTTTGCAGCTAGGCGCTGACTGCGCGGCACGAATTTGATGATGTCCGCGCTCTTGATCAGCGGTGCGCGCGACGACAGCCACACGTGGCGGGCAGGCGCGCACTTCTTCGCGACGGCTTCCACGGCCTTGGGCTTGGCCTTGACGCTTTGGATCGCCTTCTGTTGGCGCGGCACGATGGCGGCCTTGCCCTCGCGGCGCTGAACCGGCGTATTGAGTGCATTCGTCGACGCAAGGCGTGCCGAAAGACCGAAAACAGCGCCCGAACCGAAACGCGAGGCGACGGTCACGTCGCGTGCGAGCACGTTCGCAACCGTTGTCGACATCGCCGGTTCGCCGATCGACGCCTTCGCAATCGTTGGTTCGACGGTTGGCGGTGCGACCAACGCGGCACCGGTTTCTTTCTGGGCCCCGCCCGTCAAGGCGCGCCAAAAAGTCGTCCAGAACCCGACTGTTTCACGAACATTCACTGACATGGCAATTCCCCAACTCGCCTAGACAGACGCCCCTTCGATATTGGGATATTGCCGCGCTAGCGTTAACAAATCGTCTCCCACACGGTATTTTTGAAACACCAATCAATGCCTTGCGCGCTCGGCGCTGGGCCGGCAACTGGCCAGAGATGCAAACAATTGCACCAGGACCACCGCCGTCACTGACGCAGCCCCAGAGTTTGGCGTCGAATGCTGGCGATCTCAATAGCCGCGGACGCGGTCCACCACTTCTTTGAGCGGTTCGCCGGCCAGGTAGCGCCGTGCGTTCTCGTTAAAGAGTTCGGCCACCATGCGATCCCGTGTCGGATGACCACCGCCGATGTGCGGCAGCACCGAGATCCCAGCCGTTTTCCAGAACGGATGCTCTGATGGCAACGGCTCCGTGCGGAACACGTCCAGCACAGCGCCGGCAATGGTTTTCGCCTCGACCGCTGCAACCAGATCGTCGTCGACGATCAGCGCGCCACGTCCGAAGTTGACGAGCCAGGCGTCCTTCTTCATGCGTGCGAGACGCTGGGCATTGATCAGGTTTTCCGTCTTCGGTGTGACTGGCAGCAGCAACACGACGAAATCGCTGGCCGCCAACACCTCATCCACCTGCTCAGACGGATAAACGTTGTCGACACCGGCAAGCGGCTCCGGCGCGTTCTTCGTGCCGATAACACTCATGCCGAGTGCTGCGGCCTTGACCGCCAGATCTTGTCCAATCGCGCCGAGACCCAAGATGCCGAGCGTCTTGCCCGCGAGCGGCACCGACATGCTGCGCACCCATTTCGAGTCAGTCTGTGCAAGCGCGATCTGATGGTATTTTTTCGTGATGTGGAACAGGGCGCCGAGAATATTCTCCGGCATCTGTGGCAGATGCGTGCCGCGTGCGGCGGTCAGCAGGTGCGAAGGTCTCAAATCCTTGCGGGCTAGCCATTGATCGACACCCGCAGTCATCGCCTGCACCCACTTGAGCCTAGGCATTTCGGCCAGCAGACCCGGCGGGGCGGCGAACGCCAGCATCACCTCGGCGCGCGCCAGCTTGTCGGCATCTGGTTTTGTGCCGGGCGCCACATCGGCGATCTCATAATGACCGGCGATGCCAGCCTTTTCGAGCCCCTCCCGGAACACTTTAGAATCTGGGATAGACAGCAGCATCAACGGCTTGGTTGTCATGTCGAAATCCTCAAAACATACGGCGCCTAGGCAATCTTGCCGCCGAGTTCGTCCTCGACATGGATGCGCACGATCTCCTCGAAGCTGCTCTCGCCCTTGAAGCCGAGGCCGATGGCGCGCTTGGTCTCGAAGTTGCGCGGCCAGCCTGCCACAATCTCGATCACGAACGGATCCGGCACGCGCTGGATGCGCTTCACGACCTTTTCGCCGGCCACCTTGCGCAAGGCTTCGATCTGCTGGCCAACCGTCACCGCCAGCCCCGGCATCGACAGGTTGCGCCGCGCGCCGAGCCTGGCCCCGTCGATGGTCGCGGCATGCAGCAGGAAGCCGACCGCTGCGCGCGGGGATGCATGCCAGTGCATCACGTCCTCGGACACCGGCAACACGGCCTCATGCCCCGCCAGCGGCTCGCGCATGATGTTCGAGAAAAAGCCCGATGCCGCCTTGTTGGGCTTGCCCGGCCGCACGCAAATGGTCGGCAGGCGGATGCCGACGCCGTCCATCATGCCTTTGCGCGTGAGATCGGCCAGCAGCAGTTCGCCAATCGCCTTCTGCGTGCCGTAGCTGGTCAGCGGCGTCGTGAAGAACTCGTCGGGGATCTTCTCCGGGAACGGCGCACCAAACACGGCAATCGACGACGTGAACACCACCCGCGGTTTTTTCGCAGCACCGTCGTAGGCGCGCCGGATGCTGTCGAACAAGTTCATCGTGCCCGTGAGATTGATCCGGTAGCCCTTGTCGAAGTCCTGCTCCGCCTCGCCCGATACGATGGCCGCCAGGTGGAAGATGACATCGGGCTTGGCCGCCACCAGCTTATCGGTCTCGCCAGGGGCCGGCAGGTCACCCGCGACCACGGAGACGGGAAATTTGACGCCCGCAGGCTTCTGCGCTTCGACCACGTCGTAAAGCGTCAGGCCGGAAATCGCCTGCCCGCCAAGTTGACCGTCTTTCGCCAGCCGTTCCGCGAGCTTACGGCCGACCATGCCCGCGCCGCCGAGAATGAGGATTTTCATGTCATCAGTCCTTTGATTTGAACGCGCCGCATCCGCGACGCCTATTGTTTGTCAGCTTGGCTGGGATCACCCCAAGCTGACGCCCAGGGCCTTGGCCCATTTCAAGCCTTCGACCGTGCCTTTGCGAGGCTTGTATTCGCACCCGACGAAGCCCTTAAACCCGGACTCGTCGATCAGTTTGAAGAGATAGCGGTAGTTCAGCTCGCCGTCGTCCGGCTCGCCACGGTCGGGTGGGCTGGCGATCTGGTAATGTCGCGCCAGCGCGCCGAACTCCTTGATCGCCATGGCCACGTCGCCCTCCATGATCTGCCGGTGATAGAGGTCGAATTGCAAGCCGATGTTGGGCGCGCCGACTTCATGGATGATCGACCGCGCCTCGCCTGTCGTATTCAGGAAATAGCCGGGAATATCGCGCGTGTTGATGGGCTCGATGATGACGTCGATGCCGCTGCCATCAAGCATCCTCGTCGCCGTGTTGAGGTTCGCCACATAGGCAGCCCGCGTCGCGCCGTGATGCCGGAGGCCTGCCATCGCGAACATGCGCTTGCACCCGGTCGCCAGCGCCATGTCGAGCGCCGCCGCCACCGCCTTCTCGAACTCGGCCTCGCGCCCCGGGATCGCGGACATGCCGCGCTCGCCCTTGGTCCAGTCACCGTGCGCCATGTTGAACAGCGCTTGCGTCAGGCCGTTGCCCTTGAGCCTGGCCACGATCTCCGCTTTCGGCGCCTCGAACGGGTTGAGATACTCGACGGCCTTGAACCCAGCCTTTGCGGCAGCCTCGAAGCGGTCGAGAAACGGCAGCTCGGTAAACAGAAACGAGAGGTTGGCGGCAAAGCGCGGCATGGGCTTCTCTCCAGGCGTGGTTGCTTGGGTGTCTGGTCGTGTGGGCTTCTGGCTTCAGCCTGACCCCTGTTACTCTGACTGTGACTATACCTGGAACAGGTGCCAGGCTGAAGCCAGGCACCGCGCTCCATGCGCCGGATGCGAAGTGGGCATCTGAAGGCGCAAACTAACGAGTTTCCCCAGCTGCCAGCCGCCGCTCGATCATCTGCGAATAGCGCGAGATGCCGTAGCAACAGATCCAGAAGACGCTGGCCGCAAAGACGTATCCCGTCATGTTGGTCGTTGGCGACGACCAGGCGGGGTCTGCGTTGGCATTCAATTGCACGATGCCGAGCAGGTCAAATAGGCTGATGATGAGCACGAGGCTCGTATCCTTGAAGAGGCCCACGAAACTATTGACGATGCCCGGAATCACCAGCTTCAGCGCCTGCGGTAGCACGATGAGTCCGATCTTCTGCGGATAGGACAGCCCGAGCGCATCGGCTGCTTCCGACTGGCCGCGCGGAACCGCCTGCAACCCGCCGCGGATCGTTTCCGCCATATAGGCGCCTTGGAACATCATCACGCCGATCAGCGCGCGCAGCAGTTTGTCGAGCGTCACGCCTGACGGCAGGAACAGCGGCAGCATGACCGAAGACATGAACAGAATGGTGATCAGCGGCACGCCGCGGACCAACTCGATGAAGCCAACCGACGCCCACCGGAACAGCGGCATTTTCGACCGGCGCCCGAGCGCCAGCAGCACGCCGACAGGAAAGGCCCCGGTCAGCCCCACCAATGCGACGACCAGCGTGACCAGCAGCCCACCCCACACTTCGGTTTTAACGACCGGCAGGCCCAGCAAGCCGCCGCCGCTGAGCAGCCAGAACGCAATCACCGGAAAAACCAGGAACAGGAACGCAGCGCTCCACACCTTGCCCGGAATGCGCGGCACCATCAGCACAACGAGCCCCACCACCAGCAGCACCAGCGCGACGTCCACGCGCCAGCGCTGGTCCACGGGGTACCGGCCGTAGATGAACTGCGGGAATTTGTTGGCGATGAACGGCCAGCACGCGCCGGTCCCCTCGGCACGGCACGGCGCGCCGGAACGAATGGCCCATGGTTCCGTGAAAAGCTGCCAGATGTGGAACCCCGAGATGTAGCGCCCATCGGGCCCATTCCACATGGCCGTGACGAAGGCCCAGTCGATCACGCCCCACAAGATCTTGAAGGTGAGCCAGAGTCCGAGAAACGTGAGAACCGTATTCGTAACGCTCGAAAACAGGTTCGCGCGTGCCCAGCCGATCACCCCGACGCTGCTGCGCGGCGGCCCAATTTCCGGGCGGGCCACAGGCGTGGTCATTGCGCCAGCCATCGCTATCTCTCCACCAGCGCCATGCGCGTGTTGAACCAATTCATGAACAGCGATGTGGCAAGGCTGAGCGTCAGATAGATGCCCATGAGAATGGCGATGGCTTCGAGCGGTTGATTGGTCTGGTTGAGCGTCGTGTTCGCCAGCACATGCGTCAAATCCGGATAAGCGATGGCGATGCCCAGCGACGAGTTTTTCGTCAGGTTGAGAAACTGGCTCGTCAGCGGCGGAATAATGATCCGCATCGCTTGCGGGATGACAACGAGGCGCATCATCGTTCCCGTCGGCAGTCCGAGCGCCCGCGCGGCCTCCTTCTGGCCGCGGCCGACGCCGGCAATGCCCGCCCGGACGATTTCAGCAATGTAGCCGCCGGTATAAAAGACGAGGCCTAGCACCATCGCCACCATTTCGGGCTGCAGCGCCATACCGCCCGCGAAATTAAAGCCCTGGAGCTTCGGGTCGTCGAATGTCATCGGTCGGCCGGCGATGAGAAATGCGAGAGCCGGGAGGACGCCGATCAGTCCGAGCCCGACCCACAGCACCGGCAGGCGATGCCCGGTTTGGAGCTGCCGCATGTTGGCATACCGCGCGAAGGCGACGGTGCCGGCAATGCCTGTCGCCAACGCCGCCAGCACAAACCCAAAGTCAGATTCGAACACCGGCTTCGGCAGATAGAGTCCGCGAATGCTGAGGTAGCCATTGCCGGGGAGCGCAACGGCATTCCGCGCCGCGGGCAGGCTCGCAAGCACCGCGAAATACCAGACGAACAACTGCAGCAGCAGCGGCACATTGCGGGAAATTTCGACATAAACAGCCGCGATTTTCGCAACGAGCCAGTTCGACGACAACCGCGCGATCCCCATCAGGAAACCAAACAGCGTCGCAAGCACGATCCCGATCAACGACACGACCAACGTATTCACGAGGCCGACCAGGATAGCGTCGCCGAAAGTCGCACTAGCCGGATAAGCGATGAGCGTTTGCGAGATGTCGAAGCCGGCGGTCCGGCCCAAAAACGCAAAGCCCGCCGAGACATTCTGACTGGCAAGGTTGGTCGAGGCATTGCGATAAATCGACCAGAACAGCCAACCGAGACAAATGACCAACACGACTTGATAGAGCGCTTGGCGGACTTCAGGCCTGTAGAACGCGTTGGGTGCGGCCGCCGCCAGGGACCCATGCTGTTCTCGCGTTGAACTCAACCGCATGGACGCGATTTCCTTGGCAACAGCCGATACGTCTTGACGTGCTGTGAATGCGGGCGCCCCATTTGAGCGGCGGTCTCCCGCATTCACATCGCCCGCATTCGCGTTTCCTTACCGGATCGGCGGCGCATACTGGAGCCCGCCCTTCGACCAGAGCCGGTTGTGGCCACGCGGGATCTTCAAGGCCGAGCCTTCGCCCAATGTCCGCTCGTAGATTTCGCCATAGTTACCGACGGCCTTGACGATCCGCACGATCCAATCGTTGTCGACGCCGAGGCTCTTGCCGAAATCGCCATCCTTGCCGAGCACACGCTTGATCTCGGGGTTGGCCGAGTTGAGCATCTCGTCCACATTCTTCTGAGTGATACCAAGCTCTTCAGCGTTGATCAGCGCGTAGTAGACCCATTTGGTCAGCGTGAACCACTGGAAGTCGCCTTGCCGGACGAGCGGGCCAAGCGGCTCCTTTGAAATAATCTCCGGCAGGATGACGTTGTCGTCGGGCGTCTTCATCTTCAGGCGTTGACTGAAGAGCCCGGATTGGTCTGTCGTGTAGGCGTCGCAGCGGCCAGACTCGTACGCTGAAACAGATTCGTCCGGCTTTTCGAAGACGACGGACTTGTAGTCCAAGTTGTTGGTGCGGAAATAGTCGGCGAGGTTCAATTCCGTGGTCGTTCCGGTCTGCACGCAGATCGTCGCGCCCTTCAATTCCTTCACGGACTTGAGGCCCAACGACTTCTTCACGATGAAGCCTTGGCCGTCGTAGTACATGACGCCCGCGAACACGAAGCCGACATCGCGGCTGAGCGTCCAGGTCGTCGTGCGCGACAGGAGATCGACCTCGCCGGACTGCAGCGCCGGAAAGCGATCCTTGGCCGAGGTCGGCTTGTAGGTGACCTTGGAGGGATCGTTGAACAGCACGGCCGCCACGGCCCGGCAGTAGTCCACGTCGAAGCCGGTCCACACGCCTTTATCGTCGGGGTTGGAAAACCCCGGCGTGCCGGTGCCGACGCCGCAGTTCAGTGTGCCACGTGCTTTGATCGCGTCGATCGTCTTGGGCTGCGCCGGCGCCTGCGCCAGTGCTTGTTCCAGTCCACCACAGGTCACAGCCATCAGCGCCAAGGCTCCGGCAGCAGTCATCTTGAGAAAAGGCATCATTCGACAGGTACTCCCCTTTTTTGCACGTGTATTGGTCCGCAAATCGCGGCCGACTGCGGTTCAGTGATTGAGAATTTGCGCCAGAAACTGCTTCGTCCGCTCTTCGCGCGGATCGGCGAAGAAGGTCTTCGGCGGCCCTTGCTCGACGATCTCGCCCTTGTCCATGAAGATGATCCGATCCGCCACCGAGCGGGCAAACCCCATCTCGTGCGTCACGCACAGCATCGTCATGCCCGAGTTCGCGAGCCCGATCATGACGTCCAGAACTTCTTTGATCATTTCCGGGTCGAGCGCCGAAGTCGGCTCGTCGAACAGCATGATCCGCGGCTTCATGCAAAGCGCCCGCGCGATGGCCACGCGCTGCTGCTGCCCGCCGGACAACTGGCCGGGATATTTTTGCGCCTGCTCAGGAATCTTGACGCGCGTCAGGTATTCCATCGCGATCCGCTCGGCGTCCTTGCGTGGCAATTTTTTGACCCAGACCGGCGCCAGGCAGAGGTTGTCCAGAATCGTCAGGTGCGGGAAAAGATTGAACGATTGGAACACCATGCCTACCTCGGCCCGGATGCGGTCGATCTGGCGTAGATCGTTGGTCAGCTCTTCGCTCTCGACCAAGATCTTGCCCTGCTGATGTTCCTCCAGCCGGTTGATGCACCTGATCAGCGTCGACTTGCCGGACCCGGACGGCCCGCAGATGACGATTTTTTCGCCCTGCGCCACACTGAGATTGATGTTCTGCAGCACATGGAACGTACCGTACCACTTGTGCATGCCTTGGATTTCGATGGCCGGCCGTGAAACGTCGGCTATTGGCGCCCCGGCGCGTTGCTGGCCATCCCGGAGCGGGCCCGGCGTCGCAATGGCTTTGCCACTGGCATCGACCATGATCCCTCCCAACGCTGCGTGGCCATTTCAGCCATTCTATCGCGTGTGGCAGCCATTATGGCAAACGGGCTCTTGGTAAGCAACGCCACCTGACGTACAACCTGCACGGCAAGCTGCCCAATTTTTCGGCACCGCGGATCCGCGTTGCATACGCAGGCTGCCCAGGGCGTACCGGTCCGATCCGGGAATTCATCCTTTATTAGCCAATTTCTCTTAATAGTCTGCCTGTGCAACACCCGTGTTGGTTGCTTACCTTCGCGTTTCTTAGAAAGTCTCCATCGTCATGCCGGCCGCTCGCGGGCACAGTCAAAAGCTGAATGTAGGGCACGAAAACGCCCTGCCGCGTCATCATATTTGGACGACGCCAGGCGCTCGCCCGCCTGTTCAGGCGCCGCCGGCAGACGCAGATCGCGCCCCCAAAACCGCCCGCAAACCGCGAAATGGCCAGATTTCCCGCAGCTTGACACGCACATTGTATGTCGCCCTTTTGAGCCTCGCGACGATGCTCGCCGGCGGATCCGATACGCGCAGTATTGCCGAAGGGCATCGGCAACTCTCCGCTCAAGACACGCGGCTGCTGAAAGGCGCCTGGCGCGAGGCCGCCCGGTTGCGCCAAGGTCTGCCCGAGGTGCCGGCAACCATAGGCTTTGCCGGCCAAGTCGCGTCGGAGGCGCCGAGCCCAACAACACTCGATCGTCCTGAGGCTCTATGGGATTTGCCGTTTAGAGAAGCCGCGCCGGCCTCGAGGCCGCGGCTTGAACCGGCGCCCACGATTCAAATTACGATGCTGCGCGTGGCCGAATCCGCATCTTCGCCCCCCGAAATCGTCGTCGCCGAAGTTGATGCGACCGCGTCATTGCGGCCAGCGACGACCAATCCCGTCACGTGGCCGGATCTTCCGGTTCTGAGGCCCATCCCGTTGCCGGCCCCGGCTTTACTCCCCGCCGTGGCGTTGAAGCCCGCCTTGGCACTGAAGCACGCCTTGGCACTGAAGCCCAACGTGGCACCGAAAAATACGCAACCAACCCCGCCGGAACCGCCGGCAAAGGCCAAGGCGAGTGCCCGCGTCGAGCCGCAACAACGGCTCGCAAAGGTGCCGAAAGTCGAGCCCACCGAGGCTGAACCGGACCCGCCGGTCGTTCATAAAACCACAGCCAGGGCTCAAGCACCGGCAACGCCCCGCCCGGCCCCGGCCGCAGAATTCCGGTCGCACACATTCGACAACCTGTCGCAATCGGCTCCGTGATCGAAGGCCGTCCGTTGAGCCGCAACTGCCGCGCCCTAGTCCAGCGCTCCGGCTGAACTCTGCTGTGGCCGTGGCGCTGGACCGTCGTGCAGCAGGCGCCCCCAATGCGCCTGATCATTCTGCACAGTGCGCGGCATATGCGCCATCGGCTCGACGCGCAAGCTGCGGCCGCAGATGCTGCGGCCTTCATCGATCAGTCGCTGCAGGTTCGCGAGGTTGTTGAATTCCGGCGTGTTGCGCTCCTGGTGCGCGTAGCTCTTGATTTTGTACTGGATGCGCTCCGGCGTGTTCATGAACGTGAAGTGCCAGCCGCCGTGCTCGATCAGCCGGTGCGTCAGCGGCCGCCCGACCCGAAACACGTTCTTGACGACGTTGATCGCCTGATTGACTGGCATCGGAATGCTGCGGCTCTGGCGGGCGCGGAAGGCGCGCAGATCCTGCATGGCCGGCAGATGCTTTTTCTGCAACGCTCTGACAGCGCACAGGCCCACCCACTTGTTCTCGATCGCGAGGTTCAGCTTGTAGGTGTAGTAATCGCACTCGATGAACCAGATATGCCCTGATACGGCCAACGGCGTCAGCTTGGCGACATTTTCGGGATAGGGGATCTCGTCGACATCCGAAATCATGACGATGTCGTCGGCAGCAGCCCCGCTGAGGCCACGCGCAACGGCGTTCCTCTGAAACGCCTCGCGATCCCAGGCATCACCAGCATCGGGCAGATCATCGACGACCACATGCACGATCTTCGGCAGGAACTCGGCGAAGCGGGCCTTATTGTCCTGAAAATGCAGTGGCTTCGGCTCGTTCGCAAAGGTCTTGGTCGCCTCCGCGATCACGAAATGATCGACCACGGGCGCCAGCTCCCTGAGCCGCAACTCCAGGATGTCCAACTCGTTGAAGAACGTAAAGCAGTCCCAGAGTGCCATGCTGCGCCCGATTCCGTTTCGGCCCGTCCGATGGGCTTGCTATAACCCGGCCTGACGACGTTTTGGTCGCTGCCACGCTATGCCATCATCTACCAAACGCCCACGGCAGGATCGCCTGTGGCAATTTGGACGGCAAGGGGGCATGCGGCCCGCGAAGGCAAAATGGCAGGAAGCCAAAAGGGGATCGCCGGGGAATGCTCGCGCAAATCGTTTCGTTCTGGTCGGGACCGGTGTCGTATCTCGAACGCACCTGCGCGGCCTCCATGCGCGCCCAAGGTCATCCGGTTACCATCTATTCCTACACCCCGGCCCTGATCGAAGCCGCAAAACTCGACGCCGACGTTCGCGATGCCCGCACAATCTTAGCCCTGAACGACGAAATCGCGCGTATCGCCGCCGCCAAACCCGCCATCGTTGCCGATCTCTTCCGCCTCGCCCTGATGCAACAAGGTGCGGGCGTCTGGCTGGACCTCGATATCGTGCAAATCGCACCGTTGCCGAGGCCGTCAGGACCACTATTTGCCGTCGAGGGTACCAAGGGCAAAATCAACAACGCCGCGCTCTACCTGCCGAAGGACAGCCCCTTGCTCGCCGAAATGATGCGCTTTACCGCAGCTCGCCCCGTCATGGCACCGTGGTGGACGGGACGGCGATGGTTGAAGCATTCAGCCGCCCAATGGATCGGCCGCCCCATCCCACCGGAGAGTTGCCAATGGGGTGTCTTCGGCCCAAAAGCCTTGACCTGGTTCGCGGACCAGAACGGCCTCCGCGGCCATGCCCTCGGCCCCGAAACTTTCTATCCAGTCGCTTGGGACGATCGCGCCGATCTGGTCGACGACGTCGATGTTGCAGGACGCTTCACGGAGAAATCCATCGGCGTGCATCTCTGGGCCAACGGCCTGCGCAAACTCATCGCGGAAAAGGGCATCCATCCCGCAAGTTTCTTAGCCAAAACGGCCCAACGCTACGGCATCGCGTTACCAGCAGATAAGCTCCGCGCGAATTGAATGGCCTCACGGCAGATCGTAGCCGATCGCTGCTTCGACCTCGATCGTCCGCCGAACCGCTGCCCGTTCCATCATGCGATCATGATGCGCCTCAAGATGCGGAAAGCTCCCTTTCGGTGGCTTCAACGCATTGACGAAACGCCAATAGAGCCGGAACAAATGAATATCCGCGATCGAATACCGGTCGCCAAGCGCCCACGTCTTGTTGCCCAACCGCTGGTCGGCAAGCCCGAAAATGCTCATCGCATGATCGCCGCCCTTGCCGCGGGCCGGATGCACGGTCGCGGCGATGAAGGACATCCACGAGACGACCTGCGCCTCCGCGTCGATGTCGCCCGCGGGCCAGAGCTTAGCCTCCGGATACCGGCGTGCCAGGAAATACAGGATCCCCGCCACTTCGGTCAGCCGTTGGCCATCGACGAGCAGTGTCGGCACCTTGCCTTCCGGATTGATCGCGAGATATGCCGGCGCGCGGTTCTCTTTCCGCGACAATGAAATCGGACTTGCCTCGAAAGGTGCGCCCACTTCGAAAAGTCCGATG
>JANXRM010000056.1 GCA_025353015.1 Hyphomicrobiales bacterium | reverse complement strand
TGTGATCGATCCGCGGGCGCCGCAACGCAAGCGCCGAACACCAGAACGCCGCGCGCTCCTCGCAGCGCTCAGGCTTGCCGACCCAATCGAGGCGCTGGAGCGTTTATTGTTGCTCCCGCCTGGCATCGTCGATTTCGCGGCCTTCACGACCGACCGCGGGCTGTCATCAAGCGAAGCCGACACGCTGCTCGAGTTGCTGAGCCCGATCGTTGCCGAAACGGGCGGCACACGAACCATCGCCTCCGAGGAGGTCGTCAACACGCTCGCCGCATCGATCTCGGATCTGCTCAAGTTCTACCACACGGCGCATCCGGAGTTGCCGGGCATGTCACCCGATGCCCTGCGCTTGAAGCTGCAGCCGCGGCTGGCGAAGCCGGCCTTCATGGCGGCGTTGGCGTTTCTGGTCGCACAAGAAAAGATCGCGATGCAAGGTGGTGCCGTGCGCTTGCCCTTGCATTCATCGAGCCTCGGGGCTTCAGATCAAAAGCTCTGGGATCGCATCACGAAGTTGATCGAGGACAATCGTTTTCGCCCGCCGCAGGTGCGCGAGATGGCCGATCATCTTGGCCAACCGATCGCCAATGTCCGCAAGCTCTGCAAGACCATGGCGCGCATCGGCACGCTCGTCGAAGTCGCGACCGACCGGTTTTTCTTTAAGACCGCGCTGAGCGAACTCGGTGCCGTCGCCGCAGCCCTCGCCGAGGAACACCCCGAGAAGACGTTCACGGCCGCTGAGTTCAAGGACCGCGTCGGCTGCGGTCGCAACGTCGGCATTCAGGTGCTCGAGCATTTCGACCGGCGCGGCCTCACAGCCCGGCGGGGCGATTTGCGCAGCGTCGTGAAATCTGCCGTCGACGTTTTCGGACCACCAGCGGCGCGGGTCTGACGACAGCAATTCGATGTTTCATTTCTGCCGCGGCGAAATCTCGTCCAGCAGCGCCGTCCACCGCTTCATCGCCAACGGCTTGTCGAATTCGGCCTCGAGTGCGCGCCGCGCATTGTTGCCGAGCCGGCGGCATCGCGCGGGGGCGGCCGCGAGTTCGTGAACGACGGCGGCAAGCCCCGCACTGTCGCCTGCTGCAATCGAAACGCCACTGTCGGTTCGCGCGAGGTGCCGTCCAATTTCGCCGTCGGGGTCGCCAATGAAGAGGCTCGCCCGCCCAGCTGCCTGAACCCCATAAATCTTGCTCGGCACGATCAGGCCCTCGAGTTCGGGTCTGAGCGAGATCAAGTGCACATCGGCCGCCGATAAACTTTCGGAAAGCTCTGACTGCGGCTGATACCCCAAGAAAATCCCGCTCGACAAATTCAAACGCGCGACCGCCGATTGCAGCTCGTGCATCAGCGAGCCACCACCGATGAACAACCACACGATGCGCGGCAACGGTGCGGTATCGCTGGTCGCATCGCCAGCCTCCGCGAGTTGCGCTCGTTTTTCCGTCAACTCCATCGCGCCCAGAATCGTGTCGATCTCGTGCGCGCGGCCAAGGTTTCCCGAGTAGGCCACGACGAAATCGCTGGGCGATACCCAGGCTTGCCGAAGCGCGTTGCTCTCATGCGAGCGCGGCACGATCCGTTGCCCATCCGCCCAATTCGGGATGATGCGAATAGCCGCTGGCGGCACACCGAGTTGCATCAACCGCTGCTGCATCCGTTCTCCCAGCACGACGTTGGCAACCGCCGACTTGAGCGACCGATTGCGCAGCCGACGCAGCATCGAGAAAGCCGTTCCTCCCAATTCGCCACGGCCGATCCCGACGCCTTGGGCAACCTCCGGAAAAATGTCCTGCAGCCAATTGACGAGCCTGGCGCTGCGCATCCACACAACAGGTGCTATCACGACCGAAAGCATAGGCGGATCGGTTTTACAGATGACCACATCGCCGCGTCGCGCGATCCGCCAGAGCGCCCAAACCGCCATGATGTAAAACGAAAGGTAGTCGATCGCGCGCCCCACAAGCGACATCCGCCCGAAGCGCGACGTCCACACACGCGTCACCTCGACCCCATCGACCTGCTCGCGCGCCGGTAACAGTGCAGCAGCGTCGTCATAGCCCTGGCGCGACGTGATCACATGCACCTGTTGTCCGCCTGCCGCCAACGCAAATGCCAGATCCGACAGCATCTGGCTCGTCGCCGAATGATCGGGATGGAAATAGCGGTTGAGGAAGATACTTTTCAAATCAGCGCGTTCCCACCCCGCCGCACGATCCAATCGCCCAGCACAAGCATGTCCATCTTCGTTCTGAGAAAACAATCCAATGCTTCTTCCGGCCGGCACACGACCGGCTCGTTCTCATTGAAGGACGTGTTGAGCACCATCGGCACGCCGGTCTTTTCGCGGAACGCCTCGATCACCTGCCAATAGCGCGGATTGGTGGCCTTATCCACCGTCTGCAGGCGCCCCGAGCCATCGACATGCGTCACTGCTGGAATCTTTTCCCACCGCTCACTGCGTATCTGGAACACCTGCATCATGAAGGGGACGTCCGCTTCCTCCTCGAACCATGCGGCAACGTGCTCGCGCTGGATCGAGGGCGCAAACGGCCGGAAGCTTTCGCGCCGTTTTATCTTCAGGTTGAGAATGTCCTTCATGTCAGCGCGGCGGGGATCGCCGAGGATCGAGCGATTACCGAGGGCCCGTGGCCCCCATTCCATGCGTCCTTGAAACCAGCCGATCACATGACCATCAGCGATCGCGGCGGCCGTCTCGTCGCAAAGCCGCGCTTCGTCGCCGATACGCTCGATGCTGCAGCCCACCGCTTCCATTTCGCTCCGGCGCGCCTCGATCAAAGCTGCCAGTTCATCCGCCGTCGCCGACGGTCCCCAATAGGCGTGGTCCATGTGGAACGTGCGCGCGCCACCCTTCGCATGCCAAACCGACAACGCCGCCCCGATCGCGCCGCCCGCATCGCCCGCCGCCGATTGCACGTAGACGCGCTTGTAGGGCGTCTGCCGCAGGATTTTTCCGTTCGCAACCGAGTTCATGGCGCACCCGCCTGCCAGCGCCAGATCGTCGAGACGATAACGCTCCTTGAGCGTCGTTATCAAGTGAAAGAACGCGTCCTCGTACATGGCCTGCACGGAACGCGCGAGATCTCGATGTTTTTGTTCCAGCGGCGCGTCCGCTGCCCGCGCCGGTCCGAGCAGGTTCTCAAGTTCGGTGGAAAAAAGCGTGCCCACATTCGGGCTGCCGCCGGACCATTCGTAGGCGATCTTTTCCTGATGATGCCGGAAGTAGCGCAAATCCAACCTGTAGGTGCCATCGTCCTGCAACAGAACGATTTTCCGCATCTGTGCCAGAAACCGCGGCTCGCCATAGGGTGCAAGCCCCATCACCTTGTATTCATCGCCGTAGTGGGGAAATCCGAGATATTGCGTCAGGGCCTGATAAAACGCACCGAGCGAATGCGGAAACCAGACGCGGCCATCGACCGAGAGTTCCGTGCCGCGGCCAACACCCCACCCGGCGCTCGCAAAATCGCCGAAACCATCGATCGAAAGCACAACGGCTTCGTCGAAGGGCGAGACATGAAAGGCGGATGAGAGATGCGCCCGGTGATGCTCGATCCGGTGCACCGTGCCGCGAAATTCAGACCCTGGAAACGCCTGCACCAATTCGCTATCGACCGACGCCCGCCGATGCTGATTACGCAGCCGGTCGATCAGCAACCGCAGGTCCGGCCGCTGCAGCACGGCATAGCCTGCGCGGCGAAGCAAATTCGATTTGGGATCGCTGTTGATTGCGATATGGCCGACGTCGGCGAGTTCGATCTTCGCTTGCCCCAGGCAATAGCGGATGGCTTCGGCGGGAAAACCTGCCCAGTGCTTGATCCGCCGGAAGCGTTCCTCCTCGGCGGCAGCGACCAGAACGCCGTCCCGCACGAGGCAGGCCGAGGCATCACCGTGATACGAATTGAGGCCGAGAATTATCACGTGAGTGAGCCTTTATTTCTGGGAAAAATAAACGTCATTTCTGGAAATTCGTGAGCCCTGGCGCGCGGTTTCGATCGCGGCCAACGCCGCCCCATGTGGCCAACTTATCCCCCTCGCTTCGCTGGCGCGCATACTCCGCAGCCGAACACGACCCGATAACCCGCGAGGCGCGCGATGGCCGATGACCAGACCCCAAATCTCAAGCTGCCCTATATCATGGCAGCCCAGGCACAGAAACATGTGACCCACAACGAGGCCATCCGCGCCCTCGACGCCATCGTGCAACTGGCCGTTGCCAGCCGCGCATTGGCTATGCCACCGGCGTCCCCCGCGAATGGCCAGCGCTACATCGTAGCCGCATCCGCGACTGGCGCATGGGCGGGTGCCACCGGCCAGATCGCCGCCTTCCAGGATGGCGCATGGATTTTCCTCGCCCCCACAGCCGGCTGGCTTGCCTGGGTCGGCGATGAGGCCAAGCTCTACGCTTTCGACGGCACCACCTGGGCGATCGCGTCCGGCGGCCTTTCCGACCCCGCGCCCAAACTCGGCATCAACGGCACCGCCGACACCACCAACCGCCTTGTCGTCGCAGCACCCGCCTCGCTCTTCAACCACGACGGCGGCGGCCACCAACTGAAGATCAACAAGGCCAGTTCGGCCGCAACCGCCAGCCAGTTGTATCAGGTCGGCTATTCCGGGCGTGCCGAGATCGGCCTTGCTGGCGACGACGACTTTCATTTCAAGGTCAGCGCCAACGGCACGTCCTGGTCCGATGCCTTGCTGCTCAAGGCCGCCACCGGCACGCCTCGAGTTCCAACGTTCCAGGTCGGCCAGCTGCCATCGGCTGCCTTGGCCGGCGCTGGCGCGATCGTCAATCTATCGGATGAAGCGGGCGGCGCCGTCATTGCCTTTTCCGACGGTCAAACCTGGCGCCGCGTCACCGACCGTGCCACCGTTGCCGCTGCTGCACTGACGCAGGTTCCGCTCTTCATTGTTGCGGGCGAAAGCAACGCCGGTGGACTTGCCGTCAATGCCAATGCAACGGCCGCCGAACTCATAGCGCGCCCCGCAGTGCAAATTCTCAACAACGCCACGGCGCAATTCCAGGACCTGCGCATCGGGGTGAACAACCTGATTGGCCATGCCAGCCTGACGGACAACGCCACGCACGGTCTGGAACTCGGGTTTGCCAATGCCGTCGAAGCCGGCCGGTTCGCGCAAGCTCAAATCTACCTGCTCAAGGCCGGTCAAGGCGGATCGCGCATCGCCCAATGGGCAACGGGTGACGCATCAGGTTATTGGGCGACGACGCTCGCCCGGTTCAACGCGGCCAAATCGCAACTCTCTGCCGTTGGTAAGGCGCCAACGCCGACGATAATCTGGAGCCAGGGCATCAACGACGCGAGCGCGGGGACAGCCGTTGCAACTTGGAAGGCCGCAACAATCGCACACTTCGCCAAGCTGCGCGCCGAGTGGGGCGCCTCGACGCCGATCCTCATGACCACGTTCACGAACCCGCCTTTGAGCGTCGGCTCGTCGCTTTACGCCGCTTACAACAGCGCGATGGCCGAGATCGCCGCGACCGATCCGCTGAGCTCCGTGATCGATACATCGGGAACGTCGGCGCTCGCAGACGGACTGCATTGGGATTATCGTGGACTTCTCATCATAGCCGAGCGCATCGCCGACCAGATCAACGGTGCTGCTGGCACCCTTGCAACCCCTGTGATTACCCCGGCCGCTGGTGCTTATGCGACATCGCAGACGGCGACGATTTCGGGCCCAGCCGGGGCAACCCTCCGCTATACGACCAACGGAGAAACCCCGACCTCACATTCACCAATCTATGCGGGAACTCAGACCGTATCAGTCTCGCAAACCGTTAAGGCCGTGGCCCTCCGGCAGGGCTACAAAAATTCTACCGTCGCCAGTGCCGCCTACACCATCAATACGACGCCACTCGCCGTTCCCGTGTTCTCACCTGCGGCCGGGACCTACACTGCGGCCCAATCTGTCGCCATCACAGGTCCAGCGGGCGCCGTGATCCGCTACACCCTGGATGGCTCGACCCCGACATCGCAGAGCGCCGCCTATGCCGCACCGCTCACAATCGCATCGACCCAGACCATCAAAGCCATCGCGCAACAGACGGGCTTTACGGACTCGGCACTCGCAAGCGCCACCTTCACCATCGCTGCCGCCCCGGCCTACGCCACCTGGACGGCGATGGTTGGCGCGCAACAGGCCGGCGATTACCTAGCGGCCACGGTGACAGGCGGAAGCACCACGGCGAACGGCGGCCGCACAATACAAACGATCGACGCGACGCAACCGTTCTCGGTCATTGTCGACATGTCGGTCACGGCCGAGGTCGATGGTCAGGTCATCTACATGACAGACGTGCAATCGACCGCCAACGAGTACACCTGGGGGAACGGCATCAGTTGGCCCGCGGGGTTTTTC
>JANXRM010000031.1 GCA_025353015.1 Hyphomicrobiales bacterium | reverse complement strand
CTCAGCGATCTTGGCCAGGAAGTTCCGCCCGCCGCCGAGCAGACGCCGGAATCGTTGGGCAGGTTGCACGCTCAAGAGATCGAGCGCTGGTGGCCGATCGCCAAGGCTGCCGGTATCAAACTTGAATGAAGACCTGAGGCTTCAAGAGAAGGGAGCGACGCATGACCACCGCTGCCGAAGGCGAGGAACTGACACGCGTTGGACCCGGCACGACAATGGGCAACCTGATGCGCCACTACTGGATGCCGGCGCTGAAATCCTCCGAGCTGGTGGCGAACGGCGCGCCCGTCCGCATCATGCTGCTCAGCGAGAAGCTGATTGCCTTCCGCGACGGCGCCGGCCGGGTCGGCGTTATGGACCACAAGTGCCCGCATCGCTGCGCCTCGCTGTTCCTCGGCCGAAACGAGAACGGCGGCATTCGCTGCATCTATCACGGCTGGACGTTCGATGTGACCGGTCAGTGCATCGACATGCCGAGCGTCGCACCGCACCAGGACTTCAAGCATAAGGTGCACGCCAAGGCCTACAAGACGGCGGAGAAGGCGGGCGTTGTCTGGGTCTACATGGGGGATGCCGTCAAGGTGCCGTCGCTGCCAGCGTTTGAGATCCTCGACCAGCCGGCAGCCGAGATCAACGTCACCTTCGCGCAACGGGATTGCAACTATCTGCAGGCGCTGGAAGGTGAGATTGACACGTCTCACTTCGGCTTCCTGCACGCAGGCCACGTCGATCCGAACGAGGTGCCGGAAGACGAGCCCTTCCGCCATACCATCATCAATCGCGCGCCCGAGTACCACGTGCTCGATCGTGCCTGGGGCACACAATACGCTGGCTATCGCGCGGCGGGGCCCGGCCAGACCTACTGGCGGTTCGCGAACTTCCTGATGCCGTTCTGGACGCAGGCGCCGAACGGGGAGTTCGACAGCCACATGCATGCCCGCGCCTGGGTGCCGCTCGACGATCATCACTGCATGTTCGTCTTCCTCTGGTGGAAGAAGGCGAAGGCCGCGAACGCCTTGCCGCCGCCGAAGTTCAAGGACGGGCGCATCATCGGCGGCACGGGGCGCGGCTTCCGCATGCTCCCGAACGGCACCGGCTGGCTTGAGCGCTGGCGCATGGCCGACAATGCGGACAACGACTGGGGCCTCGACCGCGCGGTGCAGATGCGCGGCGATATCTACAGCGGCATCGAGGGCATCCACCTGCAGGATCAGGCGATTTGCGAAAGCATGGGATCCATCACCGACTTCGCGCACGAGCATCTGGCACCGTCAGACCAGATGATCACGCGGACGCGCCGCCGCCTGCTGATGGCGGCCAGGGCTCTGCGTGGCAAGGGTGAACTCCCGGTCTCGGCGACGGACCCGGAAGTTTACCGCGGCGCGCGGAGCGGTTACTTCGTGTCGGCCGACCGGCCCGAATGGGAGCAGGTCTACGCGGACCAGCTGGCGAGCGCCGAACACGGGATCAGGGCGGCGGCAGAGTAGGCGCCGGCGAGATCTGCGACGTAAATCTGCGACGTAAATCCACCCCGGCCGGCAGCAACAGCCGCACCATTGGGCCGTCCCGGTCGATGGGGCGCGTTGTCGTATGTGCCGTCATGGGATCGAGCGCAGGTCGGCTTCTTGCCGTTTCCAGGGACAGTTGACGTGCACGCGTAACGCGTCATCGTTCGGGCTTGCGTTTCGGATTGCGTGGCGTTCGCACACCGAACAGGATGCGGTCGGATGGTTTCGGTGCGGCACCGCCCGCAAGCTCGTCGAGCCGCGCCGTTCTCAACCAGATTGTCGCGCTATACGACCACGCCTACAACATTGTTGTGATCACACTGGTGGCTTCGGGATCGCGTCGAGAAGCTCGCGGGTGTAGGCCCCCTTGGGCGCGCTCAAGACGTCGGAAGTCGCCCCCTGCTCGACGATGCGGCCGGCCCGCATGACGATCACACGGTCGCACAGCAAGCGCACCACGTTGAGGTCGTGGCTGACGAACAGATAGCTCATGCCGAGCCGATCTTTAGGGTCCTGCAGCAGATTGAGCACGACGGCCTGAACCGAGACGTCCAGCGCCGCCGTCGGCTCGTCGAGCACCACCAGCGCCGGCTCGAGCGCGATCGCCCTGGCTATGCCGACGCGCGCCTTTTGTCCGCCGGACAACTGATGCGGGAAGCGGTCGAGCAGATCGAGCGGCAGTCCGACCATGGTTGCCAGTTGCTCGACGCGGGCACGCGTCGTGGTCGCGCCGCCTTTGCCGCCGAACCGCAGGATCGGATCGGCGATGGCGCGGGCGGCAGTGAAGCGCGGGTTGAGGCTTTCCGTCGGGTCCTGAAACACCATCTGCAGGCGCGGCCTGATCGGCGACGCTGCGAACGACCGCGCCGGCTCAGCCGCGATATCTCTGCCCTCGAACTCGATGCGGCCCGCCGTCGGGTCGATCAGCCGTGTCACCATGAGCGACGTCGTCGACTTGCCGCAGCCGGACTCACCGACAAGTCCGACGCTTTCGCCGCGCCGCACGTCGAATCTGATCCCATCTACCGCGCGAAAGGCCGCAGCGAGACGGGCGACTACGATGTGCACAATCGTCTCCTTTCCGGGCTCCGGTTTCTCAAGTCTTGGCGATGTAGCGGAAATCGGGCTCGCGCGACGGCCAGTACTGGTAGCCGCCGATGTTCTGCGTCATGGCGACATCGTGCAGCGGCTGCGCGATCGGGATGAACGGCACGACCGCGATCGCCATGTCGACGAAACCTTTCACATTACGCTCGTACTCGGCCGGGTCCGCCGAGAAGCGGGTCGTATCGATCAGCTTGTCCATAGCCGCATTCTGGTAGGACGGGATATTGAAGATGGAATTCCGTCCGTGGTATTTCCAATAGAAGAAATAGTCGGCCCAATCGAGCCAGCCGCCGAAGCGGTTGACCACCATTGGCAATGTTTTCTTGGTGATCTCGCCGCGGAAATTGGCGCCAGTTATCTTCTGGAGCTCGACCTCGATGCCGAGCGGCGCCAGACTTTCCTGGAGCAGCACGCACAGCGGCTCTGCAATCGTCGCCGAGCCCGCGTCGAAGCTCAGTTGCGTCTTGAAGCCGGCGACGCCCGACTCCTTCATCAGCGAGAGCCCTTGGCCGGGTCCGTCGTGTAGGGAAACTTCTGCGGCCATACCGTCGTTTGCGAGGAAGCCGGACCACCCCACATCGGGATGCCGCGGCCGAAAAGAGCCGCCTGCATGATCTTCTCGTACGGCACCGCGTAGGCCACGGCCTGCCGCAACTTGACATTGGTGAACGGCCCGACCGCGCAGTTCAATGCAAGATATCAGATCGCATTGGAGACTGGCACGCCGACCACGCGCACTTTGCCGGCGTCCAGCAGATCCTTGAAGTCCTTCGGGGGCAGCCCATAGGACATGTCCGTATCGCCTCGTTCGATGAGCGCGCGGCGCGTGCTTGGTGATGCGATACCGCGAGTAATCACGCGACGCATGTCCGGCAGCTTGCCGCCTTTCCAGCCGTCGAAGCGGGTATAGATCGTCTCGTTGCCGGGCTTCCAACTTTCGACCTTGAACGCGCCGCTGCCTGCAATGTTGTTCTTCAGATAGTCCTTCGCCCAGGGATCGTCGCCGGCATTCTTGATCGCCAGCTCGCTGTCGAACACGAAGGGAATGGTGATCGCCAGATCCGGCAGCGTCATCTTGTCCTTGCGGGCGAAATTGATCCGGAACGTCTTGTCGTCAACGGCGACGAATTGCTCGGGCTTTTCGAGGCTGCCGGCGTTCATCTGCGTCGTCGCGAAGCCGCCGATGGAGACGGCGCGATCGAGCGACCACTTCACATCCTTGGCAGACACCGGCCGGCCGCTGTGGAAGGTGGCGTCGGGCCGCAGCTTGAACGTGCAGCTCATGCCGTCGCCAGCCATCTGCCAGCTTTCGGCAAGTTCTCCTTCGAGTTCGGTCATCCTGAATGTCCCGCCGGCGCCGCCGGGAAGCGGAACAGGCTTGAAGCGGAGCAACCGATCGTAGCAATTGATCGACACGCCGTTGACGGGCTGCGACGAGCCGATGCCCTGCATGTCGAGACTGTTGGGGCCATATTCCTGGACGACGACGAGTGTGTCCTTGCGGCTGGGCGCAGTCTGCGCCCGAGCAGTGCTCGCGGTCGCTGCAGCCATGGACGTGGCGACAAAAGTGCGGCGGCTGATTGATGTCATCATCTTGCTCCCCCCGAGCCGGTGTCGAATGCGCGCAGCATCGAATTCTCGCGCCGCCTGATCGCCTAGTGCTGTCGGCATATGCGCAAGGAGTGTGCCCAAATTAAACGATTTAGATTCAATGCCGCGAACGATTTTTGATCGCAATGACGCACAAAAGACAGGCACTTTGCTGATATTTTGGTCATAACGCTTTGGTCATAACGCTAACGACGCGTCGCGCAGTGACGTGATATCGTTCATTCGTCCATCCCGGGGAGCCCATCCACATGCCCGCCGCCGCCGACAAGTGCGATTGCTTCACGACCTACATCGAGTCCTCGGCCGCACTGCTTGATCTCGTCATCAGGCCCGAGTGGATGCAGGGCGTGCAGACCAATCTCGAGATCAGCTTGCGGTTCGCCTGTCTGCTCGAACAGTTTCCGCTGCCGGACGAGACGGAACCGGCCCCGGTGTACGAGGCATGAACGCGATTCTGGCTGACCCGACCTGGCTCTCCGCGAATGAAATTGCCGCGAGCATCGCGGGCGGCGCGACCACGGCATCGGCCGTGATCGATGCCACGCTGAAGCGCATCGAAAAGCTCGATCCGGCGCTCAACGCCTTCACCGACGTCGTCGCGACCAGAGCGCGGGACAGAGCGCGCGCCCTCGACGCGCAGTTGACCGGCGGATCGTCTCCGGGCCCGCTGGCGGGCGTTCCATTCGCGGTCAAGAATTTATTCGATATCGCGGGGCTGCCGACGCGCGCCGGTTCGAAGATCAATCGTGATCGCCCGGCCGCAACGCGCGACGCCATTCTGATCGAACGGCTCGAGGCGGCCGGCGCCATCCTTGTGGGTGGCCTCAACATGGGCGAGTATGCCTACGATTTCACCGGCGAGAACGACCACGACGGCAACGCCGCTAATCCGCACGATCTATCGCGGATGACCGGCGGCTCGTCCGGTGGGTCGGGCGGCGCGGTCGCAGCTGGCCTGGTGCCGATCGCGCTCGGCTCCGACACCAACGGTTCGATCCGTGTGCCGGCGTCGTTCTGCGGGTTGTTCGGGCTGAAGCCGACCTACGGCCGGTTGTCACGTTCTGGCACGTTTCCGTTTGTCGCCAATTTCGATCATCTCGGCCCGCTGGCGCGCACGACACTCGATCTGGCGGCGAGCTACGACGCCATGCAAGGGCCCGATCCGACCGACCATGCGTGCGCACAACGACCCGTGGAGCCGGTCACGCCGTTGCTTGAGCGCGGTATTAGCGGGTTGCGGATCGGGGTTGCCGGGGGATACTTCCAGAATGGCCTCGGCCCCGAGGCCCGCATGGCCGTCGACCACGTTACAAGCGCGCTCGGCGCCACCAGGACCGTCGACGTTCCGGAGGCCGCCCGCGCCCGCGCCGCGGCGTTCCTCATCACCACGACGGAAGCGGCAAGCCTGCATCTCGACCGGCTGCGCACGCGCGCCGCAGACTTCGACCCGGCCGTTCGTGATCGCCTGCTTGCGGGTACCATGATCCCGGCGTCGATCACAGGCCGGGCGCAGAAATTCCGTCGCTGGTACCGCGGGGAGGTTTTACAGCTCTTCGACAGTGTCGACGCGATCCTGGCGTCCGCCACCCCGATCACGGCGCCGCTGATTGGCCAACAGACATTCCTGCACGACGGCAAGGAAATCCCCCTCAGGGCGAACATCGGCATCTACACGCAGCCGATTTCGTTCATTGGTCTGCCGGTCGTTGCGGTGCCAGTGCCTTTGCAACCGCTGCCGATCGCCGTACAAATTATCACGGCGCCCTGGCGCGAAGATGTGGGCCTCGCCATCGCGCATGCGTTGGAGCGCGCCGGCGCCGCGGGCGCGCCGCGACCGAAAATCTGAGGGCCAGAAATGACTGCCAACCAATCCGATGGCATCGCCAAGGTCTCCGAGTTTTTCCGCCTCAATGGTCTTGATGCGGCCCGCTTCACAGGCGCTTTGGGTGACCTTTTCGAACATTCGCCGTGGGTCGCTGAATTGGCGGCGCCTTTGCGACCTTTCACGACGGCCCGCTTGCTGCACACAGCGATGCTGGGCATCGTGCAAGAAGCCGGAGAGTCGCGGCAGCTCGCCCTGATCAGCGCGCATCCGGAGCTTGCTGGTAAGGAGGCGGTCGCCGGCACAATGACGGACGATTCGATGTCCGAGCAGTCCCGCCTGGGGCTCACCCGCCTCGCCCGCGAGGATTTTGATCGCCTGTCTGAGTTGAATCGCC
>JANXRM010000288.1 GCA_025353015.1 Hyphomicrobiales bacterium | reverse complement strand
TCTCGCATGGCGACCAGAAGCTTCTCGACATCGCGCTGGCACTCGTGCTGCAGCCGCGCGTGCTGCTGCTGGACGAGCCGACTGCCGGTATGGGACCGGAAGAACGCTGGGCCATGCGAGAGGTTCCGCGACAGGCTTTTCGCCTTGGCCTGCAGCCCGGTCATTTCCATTACGTGCAGGGCGCGCTCCTCCGTCTCTTTCAGCGGGAAGCGGCGGCCCATGATGGCATGCTGATTGGCGTGCGCCTGCACCGCGCCGAGGATGGCTTCACGGACCGTCAGCGAGGGGAAGATACGTGCGATCTGGAAGGCGCGGCCGATGCCACGGCGCACGATTTCCGGCGGCGAGAGGCCGGCGATATCGACACCTTCGAGCAGGATCCGACCTTTGTCCGGTTTAAACGCGCCGGTGATCAAGTTGAAGAACGTGGTCTTGCCAGCCCCGTTCGGGCCGATGACGGCCGTCAGCGATTTCGGCGCGAAATGCAGACTGATGTCGTTGGTCGCGGCCACACCGCCGAACGACTTCGACAGGTTTTCGATCTTCAGCATGGCTCACTCTCCCGGCGCGCGGGCTGGCGCTGCGGCCTTGGTGGCCTCGGCCGTGGAGGTTTCTTTACGGTCGGCCCAGGCATCGTTGAGGAAGTCGAGCAAGCCCTTCTTCAATCCGAGCGCGAACAGCAGAATGATGCTGCCGAGGATCAGGCCGTAGCTGGAGGCGATCTTCTCGATGTAAAAATCGAGATTGGGCACGCCGGTCAAGCCTTTCACAGTGCTCCCCAGCTTCGTGACCACATCGTTCAGGGTCAGAAAGATCGCCGCGCCCACCAGCGGCCCGAGGAAGGCGGTCAGGCCACCGAGCATGATCATGAAGATCGCTTCGCCCGATATCGTCCAGAACGCGAAGTCCGGGAATGCGCCCGAGACGAACAAGCTCATGACGACGCCGCCGACGGCGCCGAACGCGCCGGCGATGACGAAAGCGACAAGCCGCATACGCCAAACATCGATGCCGAGGAACACCGCGCGGCTGGCGTTATCGCGGATCATGCGCAGCGTGTAGCCGAAGGGCGATTGCACGATCTGATACATCGCGAGAAGGCATAGGCACAGCAGCGCCGAGCTGAAGAGATAAACGTGATAGTAGTTGTCCAAACGGATGCCGAGGAAGGCTGGCCGGCTATAGCCGGTCAACCCGTTATCGCCGCCGGTGATGGGTGTCCATGCGATGATCAGGCTGTGCAGCAGCATCTGAAATGCGAGCGTGAGAAACGCGAAGTAGGTCTCATTGAGCCTGACACAAATCGCCCCGACCACGGCGCCGACAAGCACACTCATCAGGATGGTCAGCACGAACGCGCCGGGGATCGTCACTTGAGGGAAATGCTTGAGGATTAGGGCGAAGCTGTAGCAACCCAAGCCAAAGAACAGGCCATGGCCGAAACTCTCCATGCCGCCATAGCCGACCAGCAGATTGAGGGACGTCGCAAAAATCGCGAAGGCTGCGAGCCGCACCAGAAAGTCGGTCACGCCGCGGCCGGGAAAGAAATAGGGGATGGCCGCGAGAATGGCGAAGGCAATGAGCGCCAGCAGGCAATCGCGAAGGAAGCTCGATTGACGCATCGTCTCAGGCCTCCCTGCCGAACAGGCCGCTCGGTTTGACCACGAGCACAACGGCCATGAGCAGGAACATCAGCCCCTCCGTGAAGAGTGGAAAACCGATACTGCCGAAGCTTCGAACGAGACCGATGAGAAGCGACCCGGCCAGCGCGCCGGCCACCGAGCCCATGCCGCCGATCACGGTGACGATGAAGCTTTCTACCACCACTGAAAGTCCCATGCCCGCCGTCAGCGAGCGCACCGGCGCCGCAAGGCCGCCAGCGAGACCGGCCAACAAGCCGCCGAGCACGAATACACTGCCATAGACAAGGCCGGTATTGATGCCGAGTGCCGACACCATCGACGGATTGACCGCCGCCGCGCGCACGATCTTGCCGTAGCGGGTCTTGGTGATGAGGAGGCCCAGCAACCCGGCAATGATCAACGTCACGATGATCAGGAACAGATAGAACACGGGAACCACGCCGCCCGCGAACAGGATCGGCAACTGCTGGAACATATCCGGCATGCCGAAGGACTTGAACTCCGCGCCCCATACGATCTTCACGACGTCGTCGAGGATCAGGATCACGCCATAGCAAACCAGGAGCTGCATCAGCACGGCCGAGCCGTAGACCCGGCTCACGAGCACCCGTTCGAACAGGTAACCGAAGATGCCGACGCCAACGCCGCCCGCGACAACAGCCACGAAGTAGTTGCCGGTCAGCACATAGGCGGTATAGGCGAAATAAGCGCCGAGCATATAGAATGAGCCGTGCGCAAAGTTGACCACTTTGAGCACGCCGAAGATCAGCGACACCCCGGCTGCCACCAAAAACAGCAGCATGCCGATGATGAACCCGCTGGTCGTCTGGGTCACAAGGCAGGACGTAGCGGTCAGACAACTGGCAAGAGCGGCTAGATCCATGACGAACTCACAGCGTTGAACGGCGATAGGGATTGCCCGGCGATAGGAGTTGAACGGCGATAGGGCATTCGCAGGCTGGGCCGGTCGTGCCGACAGCCAGCGCCCGAGGAGCCGAAACCCCCGGGGCGCTGTGTGGCCCCTTGATCAGCTGCGTGGCCCCTTGATCAAAGGTACTTGTTGCGCTTCTTCCAATCGATCTCAAGCTCGTTGATGAGCTTCCAATCGACAGATGCCACGTCCGGCACGAAGGGGTCGGCGGAAATGGTCTGTCCCCATCCGGTCGCATAGTCGACGATCGTGTTGTCCTCGGCGCGCATCGTGATGGTACCGTTGACGCCGAACGGGCTCTCGATCGTCATGCCCGTGATGGCCTGGATCAGTTGCTTCGGATCGGCGCTGTTGGTCTTCTTGATAGCTTCGGTGATGAACTTCGCGGCCGTGGCATTCTCCCACGACCAGTTGAGCGGGTACTCCTTGAAGCGGGCCCGGTAATCCGCCGACCACTTGGCGTTCGCGTCCGTTTTCGGGAACGTCGCGAGATAACGCGAGCCCGAGTGGATGCCCTTCGGCAGGTTCTTCACCGCCGTTACGATGGCGTAGTCGGCGACGTTGATGGCGAACACCTGCATCTGCGCGAACAGATTGTAGATGTTGGACTGGTCGATGAACGCGGTCAGGTCGCCGCCCCAATGGCAGGTGTAGATGGCCTGCGGCTTTGCCTGTAGGATCTTGGTCAGCTGCTCGGTATAGTCGGCCTGGAACAGCTTCGGCCAGCTCTCGCCGATGACTTCTGCGTCCTTGTGGAAATGCTTCAACAGCTCGAAGAACAGCGCGTTGCTGTCGCGGCCATAGGCATAGTCGGGCGAGCAGCCCATCCACTTGTTGAGGCCCTTCTCCTTCGCGAGCTTGCCGGCATAGGCACCGGCGGCGACCGAGTCGTGGATGCTCTGGCGTGCGGAGCGGAAGGCGCTGGGCGTCCGGATCTTCGGATCGGCCGTCAGCGACGACGTCTCACCCATGTGGATGGTGAGCATGCCGAGGTCGCGCGCCACTTCTTGGATCGCGAAGGCTGCGGCCGACGAGTCGGCGTCCAGGATCCCGATGCAACCGTCGCTGTTCACGAGCTCGCGGGCCAGACGCGCCGATTCCTCGGGCTTGCCCTTGCTGTCGCGCACGATCAGTTCGATCGGACGGCCGCCCAAGCCACCGGCAGCATTGAACTTTTCGAACTCGAAGTTGGCGCCATTGGCAGACGACGAACCGAGCATCGCGACTCGGCCCGATGCAATCGTCACCATGCCGATCTTGATGGGATTGTTTTGCGCCCTGGAGATGAACGGGAAGCCAGCGACGCCAGTCGCGATGGCGGCACCGGCGCCCTTCAAGATGGTGCGGCGCGTGGACTTTGGCCTGGTGAGCTTGGTCATGACGTTTCCTCTGCAGCCGTGAATGTTTCTTGTCTTTGATTGTCCGGACATTTCACCCCGCCGGTTCTGCCCCGGGCGGCCGATGGCGTCAAGCTTCGGCCTGGTCGCGCCCCTGCGCGCCGAAAGGCCCGACGCTGGTTAGGTTATGGCTTGCGAATGGAGCCAAGAAGCTGGCACGGCACCAAGGACCGGCTTCGACCATGCGTCGCGTGTCGGCGCCGTGCCGCCGACCTTAGCCGCATTCGGGGCGCGGTCGACGTGGAACGACGTGACATCGGTCGGGATGGGATCGGCCGTCGCATCGTGCGCGTAACCTGAATTGCGGTCGAGGACCGGTGCCAAACCGTTTGCGCGCAGTCGCGCTTGATCGGCCGGGAGCACGTCGCGCGACAGGGCTCCAGCCAGGGAGAGATGCAGTGCGCGAAGATCGTCGTCCTCGAGGGTGGTGATGCCGTCCGCATCCTGGACGTGATCGATCACCTCCCGGACATCGCCAGCCAACTGCCGCGGCCAGCACAACGCATTGACGTCGCCTGCAAAGCCCGCGGCCACCAGTTCGTCGAAGCTGCCGACGATGCGGACACGGTCGGGGCATGGCGGACATTGCCGGCTGATGATCGCTGAGCGTTCCAGGCAGCAAAAGGGTTTCCGCCGGCGGGCCGCGTCTCAGGTTCCAGTTGGACCGCATCACCCCGAAAGCCGGCGAGTCCAGTGTGGCGCCAGTGAGCCGTTGCAGCCCTCTGGGTGAACCGCAGGCGGTCTGTAGCACCACAGAAAGCGGACGGTAATCGTGACTATGTGTCGGATCGACGGTGCAGGACATCGATAGCTAAAATGTGCAGACGCCATCGGGACACAAACGTAATAGGCGGCCGGTGGATTGCTCCACCGGCCGCTCGTCCCGCTCTCGGGTTTGCACTGCATGTAACAGCCGAATTGCGACTTGATTTACGAGGACGACATACTCGCGTTCTCCTTGCCGTCACTTATTTTGGCAGAAGTACGCCATCGATGACGTGAATCACGCCATTGGACTGCCGGACATCGGCAATCGTCACGGTTGCAGTTCCACCGTTCTCGTCCGTGAGCGTGAGTTTGCCGTCCTTCATCTTGGCGATCAGCATAGCGCCGCTGAGCGTCTTGACAGGGTGCGCCCCGCCCTCATCGGAAACCATCTTGCCAATGGCCGACGACATGACTGCCTTGCCGACCACATGCGAGGTCAGAATCTTGACCAGCTTTTCCTTGTTCTCGGGCTTGAGCAACGTCTCGACCGTGCCGTTCGGCAGCTTGGCGAAAGCCTCGTTGGTCGGCGCGAAAACCATGAACGGGCCGTTGCCCGAAAGTGTCTCGACGAGGCCGGCGGCCTTCACTGCGGCAACAAGTGTCGTGTGATCCTTCGAGTTGACTGCGTTCTCGATGATGTTCTTGGTTGCGTACATGGCCGCACCGCCGACCATCGGATTATCCGCGGCCAAGCCGGGGCCTGCAAGGGCCAGTGACAGTCCGAGGGCGGCAACGAAAGCGGCGGCACCGCGTCCGATTGTGGATTGCATCATGGCTGACTACTCCATTTATGGTTCAGGCTCCGGGTGGAACCTGATGTTGATACGGAGAGGAGTTGCCTTTGGTTTCGTTTTTATTTGACCTCTATTTTTTCTAAAAATCGAAACTTTGTGACGATATTTTCGTACGGCGCGAGCGCGCCAATCGAAGGTTCGGCCTGAATGGCGTTCGGCGCGTTCCTGTCTCACGTGACCGCCAAATCGACGTCGAAAAGCGGGTTTCGTTCGGGAAGAGTTTGTGCACCTTGTCGTGGACGCCAATGCCGCGGCCCCACCGGAATATGTGGCATGCCACGAATGTTCGGAGGAGCATTCTTGATGCGCTCACCATCACGTGATCGGGATTCCCTATGATTTTTGCTGTTTGCTGAAACCGCCGCCCGGATGGTCCGTTACTCCACCATGATTACAAACGGCACGCGCCAAAACGGAAATTAATTGAGGCCAACGGAGAAGAACCATGATGTTCAACATGAAATCGATAGTTCGCGCGGCAGCGATGATAGCAGGCTTGCAGGCTGCCACCGCCAGTGCCGACATCTTCAGCGACACGCAGAAAACAGCACCACTCGCTATCTTCGCTGACCTCGATGGGACAGCCCCTCACGCCGACGGCTTTTTCGGCACGCTCAGCCAGACGGCGCCGCGCTCGCAACTCTTTGCCGAGATCTCGCACACCGTACCGCGCCTCACCGGCATTTTGGGTAGCCTCCAGGGCAACGCGAATTGACTGCCGAGCCAAATCGTCCGGATTGATGGTCCCACCACCGCGCTGGGGCGCAATCCAGACCGAGCGTCCAAGAAGGAGCCATTTGATGTCAAACTTCAAATTCGTCACCATTGGTGCTGTGCTGGCAGAAGGCCTCATCGTCGCGTCCCTCCTTGCTGCCAACGCCTCACCGGTTTCCTGCCAAGTGAATGCTTCGCCACGATCGAACTTCACCGATCTCAATCGCACGGCACCGCGGAGCGCAGCGCTTGAAGTGGTCGCACAAAAGCGCGCTGATGGTGCCGGCAGCAGCAGCAGCAGCGGCGAACCGCTGGTCGGAGAACGTTCGAATATTATCTTTGGCCCATTGCAAGGCCGCTCACCGTGATCGGCGCAGGTATCGCTGGCGGGCGCACGATAGCAGACACGCCGATGTTTTCGTCGTAGTTGGAAGTGGAGGCGCCCGGTGGTAAAAAACAACCAGGGCGGCTCGTGCGATTCGAGACGTTGAGGATTGGTCTTACTGGCGCCGACCCG
>JANXRM010000422.1 GCA_025353015.1 Hyphomicrobiales bacterium | reverse complement strand
GTCTACAACAGTATCGATCCGTCGCCGTTGTACCAGCTCATCGAGCTGGGCTTCGACGGCATCTATCTCGATCGCGTCGATGTCTACGCCGAGGTTGCCAAGGCCTGTCCCGATAGCGCCCGTAAGATGGTCGAGTTCGTGGCCCGTCTCGCAGCCCATGCCCGCAAGCGCGATCCCAATTTCCTGGTCATCCTGCAGAATGCCGAAGAACTGGTCCGCAACCCGTTGATGCTGAGCACCATCGACGGGTTGGCCAAGGAAGACTTGTTCTATGGCGCGGATCATAGCGAGCGCAGTAACGCTCCGGCCGCCGTCACCGACGCCCTCGGGCACCTCAAGGCTGTCAAGACGTCGGGCCGGCCGGTGTTCGTCGTCGACTACGTGACCGATACCGCGAAGAAGGCCGATGCCAAGCGGCGCATCGAGGAGAACGGCTTCATACCGTATATTGCGCCTCGCGACCTCGGCGCATTGTGGCTGCCGGGCAAGGACTTCTGATCCCGCGAGTAGGGCCGATCCCGGCGGTCATTCGAGCCTTCGTGGCTCCACTCGAGTTCGACCTCCAGCAGCGTCCCTGACACGAATCTGCTTTAAGCAGTCGTGCTTGGTTGACCCGTGCGACATTCTGTAATGTTGTAACGTACCATGTTGACGGGTGATAGTATAACATCCGACCGATCTTGGGGGCCACAGATGTCGCGGTTATTTCTGTTTTTTTTTGCTGCATTAGCTCAAATTTCGGCCAGCGGAACCGTGCTGGCGGCCGATCCCGTTCCAACACCGGAGGAGCAGGCGGCTGCCGAAGCCAAACAATGGAATTTCCACGGGCAGGCCACGGGCGTCGTCCAGGGTAACGCTCCGTTCCGGGCGCGGTATTCCGGCGACAACAGCCTGCGTCCCCAAGGCGAGACGAGGGAAACGGTTTCGATCACCGGATCACTTGGGCTGCGCTTGTGGCCGGGCGGTGAACTCTACATCAATCCCGAGATCTTTCAGGGTTTTGGCTTGGCGCAGACGCACGGCCTCGGAGGTTTCTCCAACGGCGAGGCGCAAAAGGGTGGCACGCGGATACCACAATATTACATGGCGCGGGCATTCTACCGGCACACCTTCGGTTTTGGCGGCGAGACCGAGGCAGTCGCGGACGACTTCAACCAGTTGGCCGGCACCCGCGATGTATCCCGTCTGACGCTCACCGTCGGGCGGTTCGCGGTCAACGACATCTTCGACCAGAACGCCTATGCCCACGACGCACGCACGCAATTCCTGAACTATGCCATGTGGGAGGCGGGAGCGTTCGACTATGCCGCCGACCAGAAAGGTTATGGCGCCGGCGCTGTGCTCGACTTCAACCAGAAAAACTGGGCGTTCCGCACGGGGTATTTCCTGCTGCCGATCAAGTCCAACGCGCAACATCTCGGCTGGAACCTCGGCGAGAAAGCGCAACTCGTGAGCGAGCTCGAACTCCGCTATCAGCTGTTTTCCCGGCCAGGCATTCTGCGCACGCTTGGTTGGGCCGCCCGCGCCAACGCTGGCAGCTACAGCGAGGCGCGGTCCGATCCACTATTCGAGGCAGAGAACTCGATCGCCGCGACGCAACGCATTCGCACGCAATTGGGCTATGCCTTCAATCTCGAGCAAACGGTGACCGCAGATCTCGGGCTGTTCGCGCGCTGGAGCTGGCGCGATGCAAAGTCGGAAATCATGTCCTGGGCGGATATGGATCGCAGCCTTGCGGGCGGCTTGTCGCTCAAAGGCACGGCGTGGCAGCGTCCGAACGATACCGTGGGGCTTGGCGCCGCAGTCAACGGGCTGTCGCCTGATCATCGCGCCTATACGGCGGCGGGTGGCCTCGGCGTGACGATCGGCGACGGCCGGCTGACCTACAGCGGCGAGAAGGCGATCGAGACGTTCTATTCGATCGGCCTCGGAGGCCACAACAGCCTGACCTTCGATTATCAGTATATCACCAATCCCGCCTACAACAGCGACCGCGGCCCGGTCTCGTTGTTCGCTGTGCGCCTGCACGGTGAGTTCTGAGGCAGCAGGCAAGGGGGGCGGCACGGCCTCGATGCTGCGCCCACCTCGCGTCCCGCCTCATTGCATATGCTGGCCACCGTTGATGGCGATGTTGGCGCCGGTGACGAAGGCCGCTTCCTCGGAACACAGATAGATGATCAGGCCCGCGATTTCCTCGGGCTTGCCGAGACGGCCCAACGGGATCTGCGGGATGATCTTGCCCTCGAGCACGTTGGCCGGGATGGCCGTCACCATCTTGGTGCCTATGTAGCCGGGCGAGATGGTGTTGACGGTGACACCCTTACGAGCCGACTCCAGCGCCAGCGACTTGGTGAAGCCGTGCATGCCGGACTTGGCGGCGGCGTAATTGGTCTGGCCGAAAGCCCCCTTCGAGCCGTTCACCGACGAAACGTTGATGATGCGGCCCCAGCTCCGCTCCATCATACCGTCGTGCACCTGCTTGGCCATGTTGAAGGCGCTGTCGAGGTTGGTGTGAACGACGGCATCCCAATCGGCCTTGGTCATCTTCTTGAAGGTCATGTCCCGGGTGATGCCGGCGTTGTTGACCAGGATGTCGATGGCGCCGAGGTCCTTGACGACCGCCGCACAGCAGGCTTGGCACGATTCATAGCTCGCCACGTCGCAGGCGTAGGCTTTGAACTCGTAGCCTTTCGCCTTCATGTCGGCGAGCCACTTGTCGGCCGTCTTGTTGCTTGGCGAATAGGTGACTGCCACGCGATAATCCGCATCGACCATCTTGGTCGAGATCGTCTCTCCCAGGCCACCCATGCCGCCCGTAATCAGTGCTACCCGTTTCACCATGGCCGTACTCCTATTTTTTGCTTCTTGTTATAGAAGTTCAAAATCCACCTGTTTTGTCCCGACTGCAATACGGCGTCGACACAGGCGTCGCAACTGACTGTGCGCTGCAGCAAGCCGAGCGGGCAGCCGTGCCGCCATGCGAGACTGCCACTCTGGTGGTGCTTCCGGGCATGATTTGGCCGCGCATTGCCCGTATTTCGGTATTGCCCGTCCCGTCGTTCGCGGCAACTCTGGGCCGGTCGTCAGCCGCTCGACCTGGAGGCCTGCCCATGCCATCGCAAAAATCGCCAACGCAAAAATCCAAAGCGCACACGCTCAAATCGACGGTTGATACCGTGCATTGGGGCTATTTCGACGCCGCCGTGCCGCCAGTCCTGACGATCGCGAGCGGCGACCGCATCACCATCGAAACGCTGAGCGGCGCGCCTGATGTGATGCCGCCACCGGGCTCCGGCTTCAAGTTGCCGCCGGAATTGCCCGAAATTCACGCCAAGGTGCCGCGCAAGCTGCCGGGGCACCTGTTGACGGGACCGGTGGCGGTGAAGGGGGCGATGCCGGGCGACGTTCTGGAAATCGAAATCGAGAAAATCGAGTGCCGGCAGGACTGGGGCTACAATGCTATCCGCCCGTTATCAGGCGCGCTGCCGGGCGAATTCCCGGATGTGCGCATCGTCCATATTCCCATGGATCTGAAAAAGAAGGTCGGCACGCTCTCCTGGGGCGCCGAGATTCCTCTCCGGCCCTTCTTTGGCGTCATGGGCGTGGCGCCGCCGCCGGCCTGGGGCATGATTTCCTCGCTGCCGCCGCGCCAGCATGGTGGCAATCTCGATCTCAAGGAACTGGTCGCGGGCACGACGCTGCAGCTGCCGGTGCACGTGCCAGGGGCGAATTTCTCCTGTGGCGACGGCCATGGCGCGCAAGGCGACGGCGAGGTTTGCGTGACCGCCATCGAGACGGCGCTGACCGGCACCTTCACGCTGCGCCTGATAAAGGGCATGAAACTCACATGGCCACGCGCGGAAACGCCAACGCATCAGATCACCATGGCCTTCGATCCCGATCTCGACCAGGCCGCCAAGATCGCGCTCCGCGAAATGATCGCGCTGATCTGCGAGCGCAAAAACCTGTCGCGCGAGGACGCCTATATGCTGTGCAGCCTCGCCGCCGACCTTCGCGTCACCCAACTCGTCAACGGCAACAACGGCTGCCATTGCATGCTGGAGAAGACGTACCTCACGTGAGGGGAATGGGGGCGTTAGCCGTGCGGGCGTGGGTGGCCAGGTCGACAGCAAGCCTGCTGTCGACGGATGATCGGGGGAGGGCGGCGGGAGTGGGCGGCGGGGTACTAAAGAGTGGCTGGTCCGGAATCGATAGCGGCGGTCTCGTCCCTTCTCCCCATTCCTGCACGACACTGGGGAGAAGGTTAGGATGAGGGGCGGCCGCTTGCACCGTTATCCCGCGATAGCATCACGCGATTGACGACGGCCGCTGTGCAGGTTCAAGCGGCCGGACCTTCGGCGCGCAATAGCCGGTGGCGTGCTGACGTGATTGACCCGAAGCGGCAGTTTCTCGTTTTGTTTCATCCGACGACGAAGATCTCCAAAGAGCAGACCAGTTGGGTATGGTCCTCGAATGCACGGTGGATTAATGCCTATGTGGCATCCTGGACAGACCGAGATGCACAGCGGGTTCCGAGACCATGCAAGTTAAACGCATCTGCGTCATTGCTTCGGTAATCGTCGGGCCGCTCTTCATAGCCTGCCTAATCGGTCAACCTCTTGCGTGGTGGCCAGCCGTTGCCGTTTCATTGCTTGCTATAGCCACTTGTTTCGGATGGCGCGTGGTGCTTGCCTCGCTGGCGACAAGTATCGTGGTCTTGATTGCTGTTGTAATCTATAAATCGCAGCCAATTACAACGCGCATCGATACACAACTTGGATCTGCAACATTCACATACAAGATCGTCGCAGGCAGTCTCACGGAAGACAGCAGCGATCAGATTCTAACGATTGATAATAGAGATTTTCCTTCCGTTCCTGCCAGAAGCATCACGACTAAAATCGTCAAGCGGCACTATTGGTCAGGTGTCAAGGTCTATGTGACGGAAGATGGCCGCTACCTCGAGCTTAAAGTCGGCGAACGACCAGGAGAATTCTACCGCTACGATCTCGCGACACATCAAATCGATACCGTTGACCGATCTGCAATCGCAGAGCCTAGGGATGACAGCGGTTCGCTTCGCAGAGATTGGACGGAGATTCCCTCCAAAATTCGCCCTGGCCGAAAATTCATCGGTCGCTTCTGCTATCAAGATTTCCTGTTGGTAGAAAAGTATGGAGAGCCCGACATCGACGATCGGGTATGCGAAAAAGCTGCGACGCTTGATATGCGGCGATCGATCAAATCGTCGAATTAACATGTCGGAAAGTGCCACATTGCCGCCGTGCTGTTATTGGTCAACGCGAGTGTCCGCACGGCAGTTCCTGGCTCACTGCCGCCTCGTTTCGCATTCGTTCTCTTGAGGCTCGATGCTAGCGGTGCTGCGGACAGAGCTGCCCTGAACCGCATGACCCCGTTGCCGCCCCTCATCCTACCCTTCTTGTCGTGCCGGCGCGCTTTCGGCCGACG
>JANXRM010000408.1 GCA_025353015.1 Hyphomicrobiales bacterium | reverse complement strand
CGAAGGTCATCGGGACGGCACGTTCTCGATGCACGAGATCAACCATGCCGGGCATAACTTTTTCGGTTCGATCAGCCAGGGCTTGGCCAGTGTGATCGAGTATGCCTTCAAAAAGCAGGGCCGCCCCAACGGCTACATTCTCGGCGAGGATGTCGGCGGTGCCTTTGTCGCTGGATTGCGCTACGGGGAGGGCTCGCTCTACACGAAAGACGCCGGCAATCACAAGGTTTACTGGCAAGGTCCGTCGATCGGCTACGATGCCGGCGCCGAGGGGTCCAAGGTCATGGTGCTAGTCTATAACCTGCGGGATCCCAACGATATTTATCTCCGGTACGGCGGCATTGCCGGCTCTGCTTATGTCATCGGCGGCGTCGGACTGACGTTCCAGAGCCACGGTGATGTCATCCTCGCACCGATCCGGTCTGGAATTGGGCTTCGACTCGGCGCCAACATCGGCTATCTCAAGTATTCGCGCCGGCCTACCTGGAATCCATTCTGAGACCCGTAAGCTTATCCACGGACTGCGGCACGAATCGTTCGAGGCACATCGCCAACGATTAGAAGCAGAATCCAGGGGCCCATCTTGATCACGATTCAATCCGGCATGCTGGTTGCGCTCGGTTTTCTTGCCTCGAGCCTGCTGGCCTTGATGATTGCTCCGCTGTTCTGGGCCCGCGCCGTGCGGTTGACGTCGCGGCGCATCAAGGAATCGATGCCGGTCTCGGAAATCGAGATTCGGGCCGACAAGGATCGCATCCGCGCCGAGTACGCGATCAAAGTCCACAAGATGGAAAGCCAGATCGAGCAGGTTCGCCATTCCACGGCGCGCCAGCAGATCGAAATTAACCGGCGCGACGCCAGCGTCAACGAGCTCGAGGCGGAGCTCGAAACGCTGCGAGCAACGCACGAAGAATCACTCAATGCGCGCCGCGTGCTCGAGCAAACGGTTGCCGACCGCCTGCCGCGCGTCGAGCAAGGGCTCAACGATGCCAAGAAGCTACTGTTTGCGCGTGACCGGGAAATCAACGAGCTGACCAGGACGGCCGAGGTGCGGACGCAGGCGCTCGACGAAGCCAAGACGATCGCCATGCAACAGCAGGCCGAGATCGCGCGATTGACCGGGGCAGTTGCGGCAAGGGCGCCAGGTGGAGCGGAAGACGTCGCGCGGTCCAACAGTGAGTTGGCGCTGCGCAGCGAGATCGAAGCCTTGCGGGCCAAGACGCGCGAGCAAGCCCAACTCCTGGCCCGCCTTCAGAGCATGTCTGGCCGTACAGCGACCACCGCACAGTCTTCCAGTGCCGGCGGGATCGGTGATGCGCCGCAATCGAAGCCCGCCAACGAGGAGGCCGAGAAGCTGGCACGCGTTCTCAAGGCCCGTTACGAGGATCAGGCTGGCGAAATTGCCCGCCTCAGGGCAGCCCTTGCCGTCTTCGAGAACAGCGTCGATGCGGATGGTTCAACGCCGCTGCGCGACAGCCGTATCGGCGTCAAGGCGCGCATGCAGTCGCTGGAGGCACAAACTGTCCAACAGGCCGATGCGATCTTGCGGCTGCGCAGCGATCTGGCGGCGGCAAACGAGCGCCTGGCGCGGCAGGCCAATCACTTTACCAACGAACTGAAGCGTCTGGGTGGCGGTGCGAATGGCGCCAACGGCTACGCTGCCCGCCGAACGGCGGACGCCGGACAACGGTTCAGTTTGACCGAACGCGTTTTGCAAACACGCGCTGTGCCGGAGCCTATTGTTGCCTACGCCGAGCCGGTCCCGGTTGCAGCGCATGCGGCCGGAGATCCCAAGCCGCCAGTCGGCGAATTAATTGCGACGCCAGGAGACGCGCCGGCTTCACCGAACCTGCTGCAACTCGATCCTTCGCTGGACCCCGACAGCGACGCGCGCCCGCGCCTGCTGGATCGGATCGCGAGCCTCGGCCGCAACTGATCCCGGCCCGTGGCTGTATCGCCCAAGGCCACCATTCACAGACGCGCAATCCCACCTCGCGTGCCCTTTCGGAGCACGTGCTAACTGGCTATTAACCCCCTCCGCTTACGCTCGGTTCGAAGGTGTCGCGTCTCAGTTCAGTGTCGCTATCGACCCGCAGCCAGTGAGAGGCGATTACACGTGATCCGGAGAGGCCATAATTCCTGCCTAGTGGCAGGGCTCGTCGTGTCGGCCATCGGTGGTGGTATCGTTAGCGCCGAATTCGCCGTCGCGCAGACGCGACCCCAGGTGTCGACGCAGCAGCGGCCATTCGGAACAACAGTGCGTCCGACACGCCCCGGCGAGGATACGGCCGAGACCAGCCCGGAAACATCGACCGATCAGCCGATCGATCCCGTCGACCAAACCGTCGATCCCGGTGACGAACCGCCCCCGCGCCTGCGGCTCGGACGCCGCCCGGTCGTCGATGGCGATCCTAATTTTCCACCCGAACCCCGCCAGGCCGTCGATGGCGTCATCGACAACAATGAGCCGGTCGAGCCGGTCGACGGTGATCCGAACCAACTCGACACACGTGATCCCGAAGACATTGCCGTTTTCGAACAGCCGGCGGCTGGTTTCGATCCAAGCCTCTTCGTTGCTGAAATCGAGCCGATCCTCGACCGGCGCCCGGCCCGGCTCGCGCGTTTCGAGCCGTTTCAGCCTGTCGGCGTCAAGATGGGCTCGTTCATCGTTCTGCCGGAAGCCGAAATCGCCGGCGCCGGTTACGGAAACCTGTTCCGATCGAGCACCAACATCCGGCGTGACGTCGCGATCGATTTCCGCCCAAGCATTCGTGTGGTTTCGAACTGGGCCCGGCATGCCCTTGAATTCCGGGCCACGGGACTGACGACATTTCACAATCAGTTTCCAGGTGAAGACGATCGCGCCTATCTCGTCGAGGCGCGCGGTCGTGTCGACATTTCCCGCCGGACCAACGTTGAAGCTCTGGTCTCGCAGGAGCGGGCGCAGGAAGTGCGCGGCTCGATCAATGCGGCAAGTCGGATTGGCACACGCGCCGATATCGATACGACGCGTGCATCGGTCGCCTATAACCAGCGCTTCAATCGGCTGTCGATCCAGATCCGCGGCTCGCTGACAGACTCAAGCTTCTCATCGGTGACGGACGGCAATGGGGCCGTGTTAAGCAACGCTGCCCGCGATAACGTTTTCAAGGAGACGGCCGCGCGGGCGACCTGGGCCTTCAAGCCGTCGCTCGGCGTGTTCTCGGAGGCCGTTCTCAATCAGCGCGACTACCGCGTGGCGCCAGCCGATGGCATCTCACGCAATGCGACCGGCGACCGCTTGCGGGCAGGTATATCGTTCGGGACCACGAGCCAAATTCTGCAAGGCGAGATATCGGCAGGTTACGCCCAGCAGCACTTCGAGGACAGCCGGTTGCCCGTCATATCAGGCGGCATCTTCGATGCGAATATGGCGTGGCGCGCCACAAAACTTACGTCACTCTTGGTCACGGCGCGGTCGGATATCGTGCAAGCGACATCGCTTGGCGGAACGGGTGGCGGAATTTCGCAATCGGTCGGTGCCGAAGTGCGCCATGCCTTCCAGCGGCAGCTGATCGGAACAGCCTCGGTGCTGCTGACCAAGGTCGACTATCAGGGGATCACGCTGCACGACACCAACGTCACGACGGGGGCTGGCCTCGAATATTTCTTCAACCGTGAAGTGACGATGTTCGGCCGCTACCAGCACATCGATTTCGGCTCGACGGATCAATCGCGCAACTACAACGCCGACGAACTTCGCGTCGGCATGAAGGTCCGGCTCTGACGTGTGGCGCCCATTCACGTTGCGCCCTGCGTCAGATGAGCTTCTTAAGCTCGGCCTTGAGGGCTGGCGCCAAGTCGTCGCGCGCCAAGGCATAGGCGATGTTGGCCGTCAGGAAACCGATCTTAGAGCCACAGTCGTAGATCGTCCCGTCGAAGCGCACGGCGAAAAACGGCTGGTTGCCGTCGTCCGCGAGCTTGATCATGGCATCCGTGAGCTGGATCTCGCCACCCTGGCCGCGTTCCTGACGCGCGAGATGGGCGAAAATCTCGGGTTGCAGGATATAGCGTCCGGTGATGTGCAGGTTCGATGGTGCCGTGCCGCGCGCGGGCTTCTCTATCATCTTGTTGATGGTCGACACTTGGGCCGCCGGATCGTTGACACCGACAATGCCATACATATGCGTCTGGTCGTCGGGTACCGGGGAAACAGCCACGTGATTGCCGCCATTTTGATTGTAGGCTTCGATCATGTCTGCGAGGCAAGGGCGCTTGGTCGTATGATGCAGCATGTCCGGAAGCAGCAGGGCGAACGGTTCATTGCCGACGAGTTCGCGGGCACACCAGACGGCGTGGCCAAGTCCAAGCGGCGCCTGTTGCCGCGTGAAGCTGGTCTGCCCGGGGGCTGGCAGATCGCGCATCAGAAGGTCGAGCTCCCCCTTCTTGCCGCGCTCGGAAAGTGTCCGCTCCAATTCGAACTGGCTATCGAAATGGTCCTCGATGACACCCTTGTTGCGACCGGTGATGAAGATGAAATGCTCGATGCCGGCCGCGCGGGCCTCGTCCACCACGTGTTGAATGACGGGCCGATCGACGACGGTCAGCATTTCTTTCGGCATCGCCTTGGTCGCCGGCAGGAACCGCGTGCCGAGGCCTGCGACCGGAAACACGGCTTTGCGGATTTTACGGTGTGGGCTGGTCATGTCGAAAGCTCCGGGCGTCAGTCAGTCGAGATTCGGCAAGAAAATAGCATGCAACGTGCATGCAACGGGTGAACGGTATCCTGTGATTCGGGCGCTGGTAGGCTGAAATACCGGGGTTCGGCCGGGTTTAAGGTGAAGAACCCGTGAATTCTAACATCGCGAGGAGACGCTATGACGATTCTTGTGACGGGCGGAGCCGGCTATATCGGTAGCCATATGGTTCTGGAACTCGTGGATGCCGGCGAAAAAGTCGTCGTTCTCGATAACTTGTCGACAGGGTTCCGTTGGGCGATCCCGGCGGCAGCGACGTTGGTCGTCGGCGATGTCGGCGATGAGGTGGGCCTCAGGGCACTGTTCAAGGCGCATGCTATCGAGGCGGTGATCCATTTCGCGGGCTCCATCGTGGTGCCGGAATCGGTTGCCGATCCGCTCGGTTATTATCACAACAATACCGTCAAATCACGCACGCTGATCGCGGCTGCCATCGAGGCGGGCGTGAAGCAATTCATCTTCTCCTCGACGGCTGCTGTCTATGGTGACGTCAAGGAGAATCCGGTCTCCGAAACAGCCGTGCTCGCGCCAATGTCGCCCTATGGCACATCGAAATTGATGACCGAGCTCATGATGCGGGATGCAGCTGTCGCGCATGATTTCCGCTATGTGGCGCTGCGTTATTTCAACGTCGCGGGCGCCGACCCGGCTGGCCGGTCCGGGCAATCGACGCCGCGCGCGACGCATCTCATCAAGGTGGCTTGTGAGACGGCGCTCGGCAAGCGGTCGCACATGATGGTGTTTGGCACCGACTATCCGACACCTGACGGCACCTGCATTCGCGATTTCATCCACGTCAAGGATTTGGCACGGGCGCATGTGGCCGCGCTAAAACATTTGCGCGGCGGCGGCAAGTCCGACGTGTTCAACTGCGGTTATTCCAAGGGATACTCGGTGCTGCAGGTGATCGACGCGGTCAAGCGCGCCTCGGGCAAAACGTTCGACGTCAGGCTGTCGCCGCGCCGTCCGGGCGATCCGCCGGCGATCGTATCGGCATCGACAAAAATCAGGGCCGCATTGGGATGGGTGCCGGAGCATGACAATCTCGACCGGATCGTGGCGCAGGCACTGGCTTGGGAAAGCCGTCTCGACGCGATGAAGACGAAGACGTGAGGCTCGTCACGCCTGGACGTCAACACCCGCAACTGACCCGACCAGGCCATACTCCCAGCCGCAAATCGGCCTAATATCGCACTGATACAAGTGATTCGTTGAGATCACCGGCGCGGAGACTGGGCGGATGTGGGCGATAGGCATGGGGCGGGCGTGTTGCGCTCAATGGGGTCCACCGGGGCGGCTGTCGGCGATTTTGGTTCTGGCTGCGTCCGCGCTGTGGTGTGCGCTCGGGTGGCAGACGACACCAGCCCAATCGGCGCCCGATCCGCAATTCCTGGGTTTCGTCGAGGGTGTGTGGCCCGAGGCCCAGGCGGCCGGTGTGTCGCGCCCGACCTTTGAGCGCGCCTTCCGCGGCGTCGAGCCTGATTTGACGCTCCCCGATCTGGTTTTGCCAGGGCGTCCGGGCGATGGCTCGCAGGGGCAAGCAGAGTTCACCCGTCCGCCGCAGGATTATGTGGCGCGCGGTCAGATGATCCAACTCGCGAGTCAGGGCCAGGCGCTCAAGGCGCGACACGCGGCTACCCTAGTCGAAGTCGAACGGCAACTGGGCGTCGACGGTCCCGTCGTGCTGGCCATATGGGGGCGGGAAACGGCCTATGGCGCCCACCGCTCGCCGCACTACGCCATTCGTGTGCTCGCGACGCAGGCCTACACGGGGCGGCGGAAAGAGTTGTTTCGCACCGAATTGATTGCGGGGCTGCGGTTATTGCAGGACGGGACGCTGACCGTCGAAACCATGCGCTCGTCTTGGGCAGGCGCCATGGGTCTGACGCAGTTCATGCCAACGGAGTTTTACAACGCCGGTCATGATCTCGATCGCGACGGGCGCATCGATCTATTCAATTCCATCCCGGATGCGTTGGGCTCGGCTGCCAAGCAACTGCAGCAGAAAGGCTGGACCAAGGGCCTGCCGTGGGGCTTTGAAGTCCGCATGGGTCCATCAGCGGATTGTGCGCACGAGGGGCCGGTCAATGCGCGATCGCTTGCAGATTGGGTGAAGCTCGGCGTCGTGCGTGCCGACGGTCTGGCGTTTGCACCTGAACATCTGACCCATCAAGCCTACATGATGTCGCCGGGCGGTAGTTTCGGGCCCCAGTTTCTGGTGACCAACAATTTCAAGGTGCTTCGCGCCTATAACACATCTGATCTCTATGCGCTGTTCGTCGGCCATCTCGCCGATCGGATCGCGGGTTCAGGTGATTTTAGGGCACCCTGGGCGCAGATCAAGCAGCTAGCGCCGAAGGATATCGGCGAGGTGCAGCAGCGCCTGAAGGATCGCGGTTTCGCCATGGACAAGATCGACGGCAAGATCGGCTCAAATACGCGCTGGCAAATCGGGCTCTATCAGCGCACGACGGGTGTGCCGGTCGATTGCTGGCCGACAGACCGGTTGCTGGCGGATCTCAGGCGCGTGGCTGGACGATGATGCGGCTGCGGCAACAGGCGCGAACAGTCGTTGCTGTGCTGGCGCTCGGTTTTTTCTGGGCGCGAATTGCGGCCGCGGAAACTAACGCGCAGTTGGAAGCGGACATACCGGCAACGCTCATCCGAACGGCCGCTGCAACTCCAGCTGCGATCCAGGCACGCGTCCCGGACGGCCTCCGGGAAAAGCTTGCAGGCTTTCTTGTGCAACTTTGGTTTGATGCGGAAAAGCGCGGCGTTTCCCGCGCGTTGTTCGAGCAGGCCTTAGGCGGGCTTGAGCCGGACGCGTCGATTCTCGACCTGCTGGTGAGCCAACCGGAGCACCTATCGACGCCCTGGGACTATATCAACCGGCTGGCCTCCGACAAACGCATCGAGACCGGCCGCGCCAAGTTGGCCGAGCACGCCGACGTGTTCGCGCGTGTAGAAAAAGCCTACGGCATCGATAAGCATGTGGTGCTGGCGGTGTGGGGTGTTGAATCGAGTTTCGGTGTCGGCCCCGGTACGCGCAGCGTCGTGCGATCGCTTGCAACACTCGCAGTCGGTGATCCCAGGCGACCTGAGTTCTGGCGAGCCGAATTGCTGGCGGCATTGGTGATCCTGCAGCGCGGCGACATCTCATTGCTGCGTATGACGGGGTCGTGGGCCGGCGCCATGGGCCACACTCAGTTCATGCCGACGACGTACATGGCGCATGCGGTGGATTTCGATGGCGATGGCCGGCGCGACATCTGGGACTCCATTCCGGATGCCTTGGGATCGACGGCGAACTATCTCAAGGTGTCGGGCTGGCAGGCCGGCGAGCCCTGGGGACACGAGGTCGTGCTGCCCGCCGGCTTCGATTACAGCCTGACACGGCCCGGTGTCGTCAAAACCTTGGCGGCCTGGCTCGACCTGGGGCTCACCGCGCCGTTCGGCAAGCCTGTGCCAGCGAGCCGGCTCAGCTATTCGACCTCATGCCCGCGGGCGCGCGCGGACCGGTGTTCCTGGTGTCCCAGAATTTCCGGGCGATCCTGAAATACAACAACTCAACATCTTACGCACTAGCCGTGGGCCATCTGGCCGATCGGTTGAGTGGGGCCGGAACGTTCGCCGGTGTCTGGCCAGCCGATAACCCGCCGCTCGGGCGCAGCGGTCGCGTGCTGCTGCAGCAGGGGCTGGCGAGGAGGGGCTTCGATCCCGGAGCATCCAACGGCACGCTCGGTGCCAGCACGCGCGCGGCCATCCGGGCGTTTCAACAAAGCCTCGGCCTGCCTGAGGATGGCTATGCTGGTGAACAACTTCTTGTCCATCTGAAGGGGGCTGAGCCACAGCCGTAACCATACGATCAAATGACGGCGAGCCCAGCCGCATTACATCAAATGCAATCAATTTTTGGCGCTCAAATTTAGTAGCCACCGGGCAT
>JANXRM010000396.1 GCA_025353015.1 Hyphomicrobiales bacterium | reverse complement strand
TAGGTCGGGTCGAGGCACGAGACCCGACAACGCGAACTCCAAAGCCTGCCCCGTCGGGTCTCGCAAGGACAGGGCTCTACCCGACGCCGAGTGAATTCTGATGCCCCTGGGGTGTGGCCACAGATCGGGGCGTTCAGCCTTTCCGCCAGCCTTTTTGCGACTTGAAGACGATTTGCGCGCCGAGGATCACGATCCCGAGACGCATCAGATGGTGCATGGCGACATAGGCGACATCGAGCCCCAGCACGTAGGCCAGCAGATTGAGCTCGGTCTGGCCACCCGGCGCGAACGCCAGCAGCACCGAAATGGGATCGAAGCCCGTCCACGCCGCCACCCAGTGCGCGACCGCGCCCGTGATGACCAGCAGTACAATGGCATAGGCGATGCCCCAAATCATGGTGCTGGTGAATTCGCGCAACGTCAGGCCGCGGAACTGACAGCCAAGCAACACGCCGACGCTGATCTGCGCGACCACCAGTACTTCGAGCGGCATCTTGGCGAACGTGAAGCCGAAGGCGTGCGCGATGCCCGACACCAGCATCGGACCAACGATCGGCGCACCGGCAAGACCAAGCCATCGCGCCGCCAGCCAGCCACCCGCACCCATGGCGAACATGACGGCCGCGTCGATGGGGTTGATCTCCCACACGTGGATACGGCTCGCAGCCGAGACGCCCACAGCCAAGCCGTCGTGCCATTTCAGCCAAAGTGGTAGCGCAAACACGATGACAAGGATCCGGCTCGCCTGCACGAGGATGACCGAGCGGGGGTTGGCGCCTGCGTCCTCGGCCATCGCCGTCATGTCGGTGAGGCCGCCCGGCACAGCCGCGAAAAAGGCCGTCGGCCGGTCGAGCTTGGCGAAGCGCTCATAGAACAGCATGCCTAAGCCGATGATGAAGATCATGAACGGGATCAGCAGCATCAAGCTCCAGACCATGCTGCCAAACCGCGTGATGAGTGCTGGCGAAAAGGCCGAACCGATCGCCACGCCGAGCACGCAACGCATGGGGATGGCGAGCGGCTTTGGCCGCTCGACGGGCGCAGCTGCGATCGACGCGATGAGACAGAACGTGAGGGAGCCCAGAAAATAGGGCAACGGCCAGCCATTCGTGACGAAGGTCCAGGCGCCGGCTGCTCCGATGATCAAGGCGAGGGTGTAGCGGGCGAAAAGCGCAAGGTTCGCGGGCATCGTCAAATTCGCCGCTGTCGGCGCCGCAACGATACGCTGAACGCCGACCGATTGCGGTCGCGCCAATTGCGCCCGGCGCTTCGCCCGCTCCGCCTGCCGCCGCTTCCCGCTCTTCGCCGTCCGTGTCACCGCCCGTGTCATTCCTTAAACCATGCCATTTCAAATTTCGTTGCCTGGGCGAGACCTGCGCACCCGTACCGGTCAGCGCCAGATCATCGTGCCGACCACCGCCGCCGACAGCAACGTGGCCAACAGCCCCACCAGAACGGCTTTCGGTGCCATTTCCACGATTTCGTCGCGCCGCTCCGGCACCAGCGTCGTCAAACCGCCGATCATGATGCCGAGTGAACCGAGATTGGCAAATCCGCAGAGCGCATAGGTCAGAATGAGCCGCGAGCGCGGCGTCAGCGCCTCAGGCGGCAGCTTCGCGAGATCGAGATAGGCAAAAAGCTCGTTCAGGACGATCTTCTGGCCGATGAAACTGCCCACCAGCGGCGCCTCGCCCCAGGGTATCCCGATCAGGAACGCCAGCGGCGCTGCAACCCAGCCCAGGATCTGCTGGAACGTCAGCTTCAAACCGAAGGGCGCCGAGAGGAGCCCCAGCGCCGAATTCGCCAAGGCGACGAGCGCCACCATCACGACCAGCATGGCGATGACGGCCGCCAGCAGCCGGAGACCATCCATCGTCCCTTGGGCGATGGCATCGATGCTGGAACGGGGTGGATTTTCGAAACGGATCTCGGCCGAAACCGGGCCAGCCTCGAAGCCCTCGGGAACCGCAAGCCGGGCCAACAGCAAAGCCCCCGGCGCATTCATCAGCGAGGCGGCCAGCACATGGCCGGCAGCCCCTGGCAGGACCGGCTCCAAAATCGAGGCATAAAGCGCCATCACGGTGCCAGCGACCGTGGCCATGCCGAGCGTCATGGCCGCAAACAAGCCGCCACGGCCCATCGTCGCCAGATAGGGCCGCACCAGCAGCGGCGCCTCGACCATACCGAGAAAAATTTTGGCCGCGGCCACCGTTCCGAGCGGACCACTGATCCCGAACGCTTTCGTGAAGACCACTGCGACGGCACCGACCACCCGTTGCAGCACGCCCCAGTGGTAGAACAGCCGCGTCAGTGCACTCATGACGAGAATCAGCGGCATGGCGCGGAACGCCAAGATGAAATTGGCCTGCGGACGCACCGGCTCGAACGGCGGTTCCTGCCCCGCGAGGTAGCCAAAGACGAGGCGGAGCCCGGTCTCGGTTGCAGCCTGTAGCGCGCCCACCGCCGCGCCGATGCCGTCGAACAGGAATTTTGATTGCGGCAGCTTGAGGAGGACAAGCGCAATGAGCGCCTGCAAGCCAAGACCGCCGGCAACGACCGTAAGCGCGCGCCGGCCCTGGTTCGCCGTCCGGTCCTCCGAAATCGCGCAACCGAACAGCGGGATCAGCACGACCCCCAGCAGGCTTTGCAGCGCCAGACCCATGTAACGTCTCCCACTAGCGTCCCCCACATCCCCCGTCACACGCCCCGTACCCCGGCGACTCGGTTCAACATTTGCGACGATAGGGTTGGATGCCGGTGGCGGCTAGTCGCGTCGCTGGGATGCGCCTCCACCGTTGCTGCATGGGGGCCAAATCTAGCGCAGCACACGCTGTCTCAATCGACGATGCGCATGATGGCCTCGATCTCGACGGACATGTTGCCGGGCAGCGAGCCCATCCCGACGGCCGATCGTGCGTGCCGGCCGCGTTCGCCGAGGACGGCGACGAACAGATCCGAACAGCCGTTGATGACCTTCGGCTGATCGCCGAACTCGGGCACGCCGTTGACCATGCCGAGCAGCTTCACAACCTCGACCTTGCCCAGATCACCGGCCGCCATTTTGGCCGCAGCCAGCAGCCCGAGCCCCACGAGCTTGGCGTGCTCGTAGGCCTCCTCGACCGTGTAGTCGCGGCCGACCTTGCCGACAAAGACGGAGCCATCCGGTTTGCGCGGCCCCTGGCCGGAGCAATAGATGGTGCGGCCGTCGAGCTTGAACGGCACGTAGTTGGCGACGGGCGTCGGCACCTTGGGCAGCACGAGGCCGAGCGATTTCAGTTTTTCTTCCGGGGTCATGACGCTTTTGCTCCTGTCTTGGCTACAATCTTCGGGAATTTGGACTTGTCTTTTGCGTGCCACCATTTGCCGCCAACCACGGTGGCTTCGGCGACGATCTTCTGATGACCGGTCATGTGCTCGCCGAGCACGTCCTCGTAGTCGAACTGGCCGTGCTGGATGCTGAGGATCGTCGCATCGCCGACGGAGCCCGGCTTCAACGAGCCGAGTTCCGGCCGCTTCAGGGCGTACGCAGCATTGACCGTCGATTGCTTAATGACTTCGGCCAACGGCATGCCCAGCACCAAGAACTTCGACATCGTCGTGACCTGGTCGTAGACCGGGCCATCGATGCAGAGCGTGTGGATATCCGACGAGATGGTGTCGGGATAAAAGCCGTTGGCCAGCATGGCGCGGGCGGTCTTGAACGCAAACGAGCCCTTGCCGTGGCCGATGTCGAACAGCACGCCGCGTTTGCGTGCCTCCAGCACGATAGGCTTGACCTTGCCTTGCGCCGTGATCGGCGCGTTCGGGAATGGACGGAACGCGTGCGTCAGCACATCACCGGGCCGGAGCATCCCGACGACCGCCTCGTAGGACGGCGGCGGGTGGTCGATGTGGCACATGAGCGGCATGCCGACCTCGTCGGCGACCTGCAGCGCCACGTCCAACGGTGCCGTACCCTGGTCACCCGACGCATGCAGGCCGACGCGAACCTTGATGCCGACGATGACGTCGCGGTTGGCCTCCGCCACCTTCACGGCATCGCGCGGCGCCATCAGTTGCATGCTCTGGCTTTCGCCGTACATGATCGTGTTCGAGAAGGCGTAGATGCCCGCGAACGACACATGCAGATAGGCGAGAATGCGTGTCTCGGACGGCTCGATGACGTGCTTCCTGAAGCCGGCGAAGTTGCCAGGCCCAGCGCTGCCGGTATCGATCGACGTGGTGACGCCTGATGTCCGGCAGAACTCTTCCGCGTCGATGCCGAGCGACGTGCCACCCCAGTAGACGTGGGTGTGCAGGTCGATCAGGCCCGGCGTGACGATATAGCCCGCGGCATCCCGCACTTCGGTCGCGGGCCCCGGCTTCAAGTTTACGCCGACGGCTGCAACCTTGCCGGCCGCGAAGGCGACATCCTTCACCCCGTCGATCTTCTGCGCGGGGTCGATGACGCGGCCGCCTCTCAGGATCAAATCGTATGTTGCCATTGCCTGTTACCGTTTCCTGTTCTGCCATCACGCTCGACTTGAAAACTGCAACGCACCGCGGTCAGGCGCAAGCCAGGATTGCGACAGCCAGGATTGCGGGCTGCTGTGCTGGGCTTGGCTTCATTGGGCGGTTCACAACAGGGAGAGCTGCGCTCCAACGGCCAATGGCCGCCGAAAAAGATCCGTGCGCAATCGGAGCCCGCGCCGTTCGAGCCCCAACCGCTTCAGGCTCAAGCGAAAGCGCAACCCGATCTGCTCGGCATAAGGCCCACTGCCACGCTGCCGATGGCCGAACGTAGCGACATAATCCTCGCCGCCGTGCATCGTCCGCAAAATATTGATCACCCGCTTGGCACGATCTGGGTAATCGGTCTCGAGCCACTCGCGAAACAACTCTTTCAATTCCAATGGGAGCCGCAGCAGCACATAGCCGGCCTCGCTGGCGCCCGCCGCATGGGCCGCCTCCAGAATCCGCTCGATCTCGCTATCGTTGAGCGCTGGAATGACCGGGGCCACCATGACGGTCACTGGAATGCCGGCGCCGGCGAGCTTCTTGATGGCCTCGAGCCGTTTCGGCGGGGTCGCGGCCCGGGGTTCCATGCTGCGCGCGAGCTTTGGGTCGAGGGTGGTCACAGAAATCGCCACCTTGACCAACTGCCGTTCAGCCAAACGCGCCAGGATGTCGATATCACGCACAACGCCCGCAGACTTGGTGACGATGCCGACCG
>JANXRM010000362.1 GCA_025353015.1 Hyphomicrobiales bacterium | reverse complement strand
GCGCTCGGCGTCGCGGTGGCGCAACCGCAACGGCCGGTCGTTTGCATATCGGGTGATGGCTCGGCCATGTACTCGATCCAGGCGCTCTGGACGGCCGCACACATGAAACTGCCGATCGTTTATGTGATCCTGGTCAATCGCGAGTATCGCGTCCTGAAGCACAACATCGACGTCTACCGGCAGAAGTTCGGCATCGTCTCGCAGGAGCCCTACGCCGAGATGGATCTTACCGGCCCCAATCTCGGCTTTGTCGAGATGGCGGCGGGCATGGGCGTTGCCGGCACGCGGGTGACGAAGGCGGATGATATCGGAGGCGCCATCGCGGCGGCGTTCGCGACCGGGCGTCCGCATCTCGTCGAGGTTTCGATCGAGGCGAAGCGGTAACGCTAGAGCGCTTTCCATGTAGGTTGGGTTAAGCGCTCTGCGTCGTGGCGGAGCCATGCTCCGGATGGACACATTCGCGCGACCCAACAGCAGCGTCAGAGCAAGGAATGTTGGGTCGCGCAAGGGCTTGACCCAACCTACGGTGCTCTGGAAACGGAAAAAGGACGACCAACATGACGCAACGCGCCTGCATCGTTGGCTATCCGGTGAAGCATTCGCGCTCGCCGAAACTGCATGGCTATTGGCTGAAGCGCCTCGGCATCGACGGCGAGTATCGCGCCGAGGAAATCACGGCCGCAGGTTTTCCGGGATTTCTGCAGAACCTCGCCGCGCGCGGTTACGTCGGCTGCAACATCACGCAACCGCACAAGGAGGCCGCGTTCGCGTTGTCCGAACCGGATGCCCGCGCCAAGGGCGTCGGCGCGGCCAACACGCTCTGGCTCGACAACGGGCGCTTGCGATCGACCAACACCGACGTCGAGGGTTTCATAGGCTCGCTCGATGCTGCAGCCCCCGGCTGGGACAAGCGCACGTCGAGCGCGGTGGTGCTGGGCGCCGGTGGCGCCGGCCGCGCCATCGTCTACGGGCTCATCGAACGCGGCATCACGACGATCCATCTCGTCAACCGGACGTTCGAAAAGGCGCATCAATTCCGCACGCAGTACGGTAGCAGTATTCAGCCCGCGCGCTGGGAGGATTTGCCCGGCCTGCTGCAAGGCGCGGGGTTGCTCGTCAACGCGACGTCGCTCGGCATGAAAGGGCAGCCGCCGCTCGATCTCGACATCAGCGGGTTGGCTGATGGTGCCGTGGTGTCGGACATCGTCTATGTGCCGCTGGAAACGCCGTTGCTGACGGCTGCGATCAAGCGCGGCCTGAAAACCGCCAACGGCTTGGACATGCTGCTGCATCAGGCGGTCCGCGGCTTCGAGCTGTGGTTCGGCGTCCGCCCCGAGGTGACGCGCGAACAGTTCGAAATGCTGGCCGCGGATATCAGGGCCGCGGAGTGAGGCGCGTAGGGTGCATGTATGGACGGCGCTGCGCGTGGCCGCCGTATTGCACCGATGCAAGCGGAAAGGTTGGAGCGCTGGGGTCAGACCCATGGGTCTGCCCCCTCATCCGGCCGCCAACGCAGACGCCCCTTTAGTCGCGGCTGAAAATGGCCGAACAACAATCGAAGGAACGGGAGTGATCGAGCTATGGTCAAGGGCATCAAATCGGCTTTCGAGGAAATCGGCATCGCCATGTCGCCGCTCGACATGCTCAAGGCCAAGGTCGCCGCTGCGATCTCCCGGCACGTCCAAGCCGCTGGCATGACGCAGGCGGAAGCTGCCGAAGCGCTCGGTATCGATCAGCCCAAGGCGTCGAAGCTGCTACGCGGGCGCTCGATGAAAGTCAGCACCTCGATCCTGCAGCGTTCGAAGTCGAGCGTGGTCTTCGGCGTCGGCATCTTGGTGCAGAACGCCGGATATAGCTCGACGCAAAACCTATCCTGCCACTCTTGTTGTTGAGCCTGAGCCTGAACCTGAGCCTGAGCCAGGCTTGGATAAAGTAAAAATATTGCAGCAAGCCGCTTCAAAGCGCCTCCCTCTGTTGCACCCCCTTCTCGCCCCTACCCAACCCGCTCAATCGCGACGGCCGTGGCTTCGCCACCGCCGATGCACAGCGACGCGACGCCCTTGGTCTCGCCGTATTTTTCCATGGCATTGATCAGAGTCACGATGATGCGTGCGCCCGACGCGCCGACCGGGTGGCCCAAGGCGCAGGCGCCGCCGTGTACGTTGACCTTGTCGTGGGCTAAATCGAGGTCGCGCATGGCCGCCATGGTGACGACCGCGAACGCCTCGTTGATCTCGTAGAGGCCGACGTCCTTGGCCTGCCAACCCGCGGCTTCGAGCACCTTCTTCATGGCGCCGATGGGGGCGGTCGTGAACCAGGCCGGCGCCTGCGCGTGGCTCGATGTGGCGACGATGCGCGCCAGCGACTTGAGCTTGCGGCGGCGGGCCTCGCTTTCGCGCATGAGAATGAGCGCCGCGCCACCGTCCGAGATCGACGACGAATTCGCAGGCGTCACCGTGCCGCCGTCGCGGAAGGCGGGCTTGAGCGTCGGAATTTTCGAGGGATCAGCCGTGAACGGTTGCTCGTCGCGCTTGACCTCGACCGTGCCCTTGCGGCTCTTCACGGTAACCGCTGCCATTTCGTTGTCGAAGGAGCCGTCCTCGTTCGCTTTTTTCGCCCGGCGCAGGCTTTCGATGGCGTAGGCGTCCTGGGACTCGCGCGTGAACTGATAGAGTTGCGCGGTGTCCTCGGCATAGGTGCCCATCAGGCGGCCCTTGTCGTAGGCGTCCTCGAGGCCGTCGAGGAACATGTGGTCGTAAATCTGCGTGTGGCCGAGGCGCTGGCCGGCGCGCAGTTTGGGGAGGATGTGCGGTGTGTTGGTCATGCTTTCGAGACCGCCCGCGATGATGACGTCGTGTGGGCGCGAATGCAGCGCCTCGTAGGCCATCATCACGGTCTTCATGCCGGAGCCGCACATCTTGTTGACGGTCGTGCATGGCACGCTGTCGGGCAGGCCACCGTAGCGCGCGGCCTGCCGGGCGGGCGCCTGGCCGATGCCAGCGTCAGGACGCAACCCATCAACACCTCGGAAATCTCGTCGGGGGCGATGCCGGCGCGGGCGACGGCTGAGCGAATGCTGGCAGCACCCAGTTCGGGAGCGGTGACGGACGCGAAGGTGCCCTGAAAGCCGCCGATGGGTGTGCGGGCGCCAGCGACGATGACGATGGGATCTGACGTGGTGGCGGAGGTGGTGGCCATGGGATTGCCTCGGTGTTGCTTCAGGTGATGTTGCTTCAGGAGACGTGTTGTTTAAGACGGTGTTCTAGCCGCATTAGATACGCGTCTGTGGCGCCCGCACAAGGCGCCTCGACCATGTCACCCCAACTTGCCGGAGACAGCATGCGCCTTTCGTACGCCCAGAACCTCGAGGATTACCATCTCGACTTGGCCTTCCAGGGACAAGCCACCGGCACCTACGTCGATGTCGGCGGCGGCCATCCGGTGGCCGACAACGTATCGTTCTGGTTCTACCTCAAGGGCTGGCGCGGGCTCATCGTCGAGCCTCAGACGGAACTGGCCACGGCTTATGCCCATATCCGCCCGCGCGATATTGTGTTCCAAGGGTTGGCGGGCGCGGCCGACGGCGAGGCCGATTTCCATATCGTCGACGGGCTGCATGGCCTTTCCAGCGCGATCAAACCTGGCAGCTCTCCCGCGGTGGGTGAGGCGAGTGTTCCGGCTGTTACCTACCGCACCGAAAAGCGACCCGTGCGGCGCCTCGACCGGCTCGTCGCGGAGGCCGGGCTCGGGACGGTCGATTTCCTGAAGATCGACGTCGAAGGCTTCGAACCGCAAGTGCTGGCCGGTATTGACTGCAAAGTGTTCCGCCCGCGCATGCTTGTGATCGAGGCTATCAATCCCGGGAATCCAGCAGGCGATGCCAGCGCCTGGGAGCCGCAGCTATTGGCGACCGGTTACGAATTCTGCCTGTTCGACCGGCTGAACCGGTTCTATGTTGCCGCCGAGGCGCGGGACCTGCGCGCCCGTCTCCCGGCGGAGCCCGCGCCCTGGGATCGGGTCGCGCATCTGTGGGACGAGGGTCGCGCGCCGCACAATTTGAAGCACGGCGATCATGCGCTCGCTCGCACGCTTGAGCACGGCTTGATGGCGCTGCTGCCGGGCCTCGATCCGGCTCTGCTGGAGACGCTCATCCGGCGGGGATTGGCGCTGGCGCCGGGAACACCGCTGACGCCAGAACACATCGCACGGTTGCTCGGCACGGCGGAAAATCCGGGTTCCGAGGCACCGCCTGCCTCGACGGCGGACCTGCTCAAATCCGACCGTTTCCGCGCCGCGCTCGGCCGCATCGCCTGCATGTACGACGGCGGCCACATCGTGGATGAGGCGTGAGCGGGAATGCGCCTCTGGTCTTTCGGCCGTGCCCGGGTGATAGTTGGGAAAACGGTTCTGGGAGGAACGCTATGCCGGCCATCCACGGGGTTACAATACATATGCGTGCCGGCCGCTCCGGTCGCGTGACTTCTCCAGTTTTCGCCACGCTAATTGCAGCACTCGCCACCCTGTTTGCAGGCGCGATCGCCGCCTCAGCCGCCGATTGGCCGACGAAGCCGGTGCGGGTCATTTACAACTATCCGGCCGGCACCGGTGGCGACGTCGTCACGCGCATGGTGTCCGAGGCGCTGTCGCAAAAGCTCGGGCAACCGTTCATCGTCGAGAACCGCTCGGGGGCCGCGGGCACGGTCGGCGTCGAGGCGGCGTCGCGGATTGCGCCTGACGGCTATACGTTCCTTGCCAGTCCCAACTCGCCGATGGTGCTGCTGCCGCAATTGCGCAAGGTCGCCTACGAGCCGAAGGAGTTCCGCCCGGTCGGGGCGCTCGGCGAGTATGTCTACGGCTGGGCCGTGCTGCCGGGCCTGGGCGTCAAGTCCGTGGCTGAAATGATCGCCCTCGCCAAGGCCAAGCCGGATCAACTGTCCTATTCATCACCTGGTGCCGGCTCCGCCACCAATCTGCGCGGCGAGGCGCTGAACCTGATTGCTGGCACCAAGATCACGCACATTCCCTATCGCGGCGGCCCGGAAGCGTTGAACGATTTCCTGGCCGGCACCGTGTCGATCATGCTCGACAACAACCATTTCTCGCAAGTGCGCGCCGGCAAGGCGATCATGCTGGCGGTGACGAGCAGCCGCCGCCATCCCGATTTTCCCAATGTGCCGACCATGACCGAGGCCGGCTACAGCATCGAACTGCCGACGTGGCTGGCGCTTTATGCCATCAAAGGCACGGAGGACGAGGTCGCATTGAAACTCGGCAAAGCCGTCGCCGAGGTGACGGCCACACCTGAAATCAAGCGGCGATTGCTGGACATCGGTTTTTTCCCGATGGACCAGAAACCCGAGGATCTCGCCGAGATGAATATCCGCGAGGTCGCCACCTACGCCGACTGGATCAAGCGCACGAACTTCAAGATCGATTGAAGGGATGGGCTTTAGCACGTGTAGGCACGTGTAGGGTGGGTCAAGCTCCGCACGCGCGCGACCCAACAACCGCAGAGGATGCCGTGTTGGGTCGGGCAAGGGCTTGACCCAACCTGAATCTGATAGCTGATCCGAGACCTGAAACGTAACGGATCGGTTGTGGCCTTGGTCTCAGACACAGACGGTCCGACACCGACAATACCTTCAAGGGAAACACCATGCGCAAGCTGATGACGACCGTACTTTCGGCGCTTCTCGCGATGCCGATGCTCGCCGGCATCGCTGCAGCCCAAACAGCCTGGCCTGCAAAACCGCTGCGCATCGTCGTGCCGTGGCCGCCGGGTGGTTCCGCCGATACGTCGGTGCGGCATCTGCAGGCGCCACTGCAGGAGGCACTCGGCCAACCCGTGGTGATCGAGAACAAATCCGGCGGCGGTGGCGTGATCGGCACGGAAACCGTCAACCGCGCGACGCCTGACGGCTACACGATCTGCCTCGTTACGAGCGCGCACACAGCGAGCCCGGCGATCTACTCGTCGATGCCCTACAACGCCGAGAAGGACCTCAAGCCCATCACCATTTTCGTCACCTCCGCTAACGTGATCTCGGTGCATCCCTCGTCGCCCTATAAAACGTTGAAGGAGATGATCGACGCCGCCAAGGCCAAGCCCGGTAACGTCATCGTCGCCACGTCAGGCAACGGCACCGCGCAGCACTTCGGTTTCGAAGAGATCAAGATCGCGACCAAGACCGACATGGTGCATTTGCCCTATCGGGGTGCCGGGCCCGCGCTCAACGATCTCGTCGCGGGGCAGGTGCCGATCGGCTATCTCAACATCGCGGGCACGCTGCCGCACGTGCAGGCAAACCGTTTGCGGCCGCTGGCGGTGACGGGCTTCAAGCGCTCGGCGGCCATGCCTGACGTGCCGACGATTTCCGAAATGATCCCAGGCTTCGATTTCACGGAGTGGCACGCGTTGGTCGTGCCTGCAGCTGTGCCCGACGACATCGTCGAGAAGCTTTACGTCGCGATCGCCAAGGCGGCAAACACCAAGGAATACATCGAGAAGGTCGGCAACGTCGGCATGGTCGTCGACATTATGTCACCCGCCGACTCGGCCAAGAAATTCACCGTGGAGTTCAAGCGCCTCGGCGATCTCGCCAAGGCCGCGGGCATCAAGGCGGATTGAGGGGGTGGGCAGAGTCGGAGGGCCTGAGACCCACGCGCTTCACGTTTGGCTCGTGTAGGTTGGGTCAAGCCCTGCACGCGCGCAACCCAATACGTCTTGCCCCGTGGTTGTTGGGTCGCGCAAGCTCGTGCCTCGATCTTCGGTCACTTTGCAATTTTCTCGGCCCTTCGCCCGATGCGCCAGCGTGTGGTAACTTCTAGCAAAGACTTCTTTCTCCAATCTGCAGGCGGTGGCGCGTTACGCAGAGGGGCCGCCTCGCATGGTGCCCGGAGTCGCCGGTCTGCAACGCATGGCCATGCTGCTGATCGCGGAGCGATCACCCGGCGATGCGCGGGTGCTTGTGCTCGGGGCAGGCGGAGGTTTGGAAATCAAATCGTTCGACGAAGTACATTCCGGCTGGACTTTCGACGGCGTTGATCCATCGGCCGCGATGCTGGGTTTGGCAAAAATCAACGTGGAACTTTTTGCCTCTCGCACACGACTGCATCATGGCCTGATCGATGTGGCGCTGCATGGTCCGTTCGACGCAGCGACGTGTCTGCTGACCCTGCTGCCGGCGTCACGACGTAAACCTGTTCTACGCCGGTTTCACCTTCCGTGGCTGGGTTGCTTACGCCTGAACCTAACGGTCAAACGGCTCTCATCACCCACTCTCAACAGTTAGGAGAATGCGGCGCGTTAACGGTTCGAGGAAGCGGCCCGCATATCACCCGCGCATTGGCTCTGCTGCCGAACTCTGCTTTGCTGGGCAGGCGCCGCTGCCGTTGGGGCCAGCGCTGGCAGAGTGATCGGGTTTCATGACGAACGCGGAAAGCGACGGCAAAACCTCGGCCGACGTCACGGCGCGGCCGGCGCGGCGGCCGTTTCCGTTGGGGCCGCTTGCGGCAACGCTCGCCGTGCAGACGTTGGCGACGGCGGCGGCTTATTCGATTCCCGCCGTTGCCCCGGTTGTGGCGCGCGATCTCGGCATCTCCCCGGCCCTGGTCGGATTTTACATTTCGATCGTCTACGGCGTGGGCATTTTCTCGGCGCTGTTTTCGCCGCCGATCGTGCATGCCCGAGGCGCCACGCGCGTCTGCCAGGCGATCCTGCTGTCGACGATCGCAATGTTGTTGACAGCGGCGACGGGCTCGCTCACGGCCGTCGTTCTTGGTGCCGGGGCGATGGGGCTCGCCTACGGGGCGTCGGCGCCGGCCAGCACGCATTTGCTGGTGCCGCTGACGCCGCCCGCGCACATGAACATGGTGCTCTCCATTCGCCAGATCGGCGTGCCGCTGGGTGGCATGCTGGCGGGGCTGATCATGCCGCCGCTGGTGCTCCGGGTCGGGTGGCAAACGGCACTGCTGGTGCAACTCGGGCCGGTGCTGATCCTGATGGCTGTCCTGGAGTGGAAGCGGCGCGGTTGGGATGCGCCTGCGAGCGGCGAGAATGCGCCGCGCGCGCAGGGTTTCCTGCAGCCGCTGCGACTGTTGCACGGCAGCGGCCCGTTGCGGCGGTTGTGCTTTGCGGCGTTCGTCTACTCGGGACTGCAGCTTTGTTTCATCGTCTTCATGACCACGCATCTGACATCAGTCGTCGGGTTCGACCTCATTCACGCGGGCCAAGCGCTGGCGGCCTACCAGCTCTCCGGCGTCATCACGCGGCCGATCTGGGGCTGGCTTGCCGATCATGTGCTGGCGGCACGGTGGCTCTTGTCGCTGCAAGGGCTGATCATGTGTGTGGCTGCTGTGCTGGCAGGGCAATTCGCGCCAGATTGGCCGCCCGCGATGGTGCTGGCGGTCTGCGCGGTTGCGGGCGCCACGGCGAGTGGCTTCACCGGCATTGCTTACGGCGAATACGCGCGTATCGGCGGCGCGCAGCGGACCGAGGCCACGGGCCTCGGCTCGGCCTTCATGTTCTCAGGCGTCATGGTCATCCCGGCGGTCATGAGTGGCAGTGTGCTGAGCCTTGGTGGCTACGGCGTCGCGTATTCCATCATCGGTGCGTTGGCGCTGGTGTCGGGCGTGTTGCTCGCCGCCCAACGCCGAGTATGACCGGCATGGGCCGTCCTTATTTCGCCGTGGCGCGATAGGCCTCGACGGCCACCTTCGACGGCGCATCCCAGACGTCATTGACGACGCCCTTGTAATGGCCGAGGCGCTGCAATTCGCGTTTGACCTCGGTGCGCGTCTGCCGGCTGAACTTCGCCAGATTGCCGGCGAATTCCTGCGTGGCCACATCGTTGTTGGCCTTGAGCGCCGTCAACAGCAAAGTCGCTGAGCGTTTTGGATCGGCGGGAATGCCCGCGCCGCGATTGAGGTTGAAGAGCTGGGCGAGATTGACGACCGCCAAGGTGTTGCCGCCAGCGATGGCTTTTTCGTACCAGCTGCGCGCCTTGACCGGATCTTTCGCGATGCCTTCGCCATTGTGATAGATGACGCCGAGTGAATTCATGGCGCTGGGATTGTCGGCGGCAGCGGCCGTCTCGTACCATTGGATCGTCTTATTGATATCGACGGGCCCGCCCTGACCGTTCTTATGGGCGATCGCCAAGTTCAACATGCTTTGGACATGCCCGGCTTGGGCGGCGCGCTCGAAAAACTCGCGTGCTTTCGCGATATCCTGCGCAACGCCTTGGCCGCGGTAATGCAGCAGGCCCAATCCGTAGATGCTTTCGATGTTGCCGTTGTCAGCGGCGCGCTGGAACCATTCGCGCGCCGTGAGGTAGTCCTGCGCCACACCTTGGCCACGCTGATACATCTGGCCGAGTTGGGCCATGCTGGGCGTGTCGCCGGCCTTCGCCGCGCGGAGGAACCAGTCACGGGCGACAGCGAAATCTTGCGTGACGCCCAGGCCACCCGCATAGAGCCGCCCGAGCCAGTTCATGGCTTCGACGCGACCGGCCGCCGCCGCCGTCTCGAGCAGCGGCAGCGCGCGCGCGTGATCAACGGGAACACCGTTGCCGGTGGCATGGCGCACGCCTTCGCGGAGCGCGTCGGCGGCCCGGCGGCTCGCCTCCTCGGTTTGCCGCTGCAGGTCGCTGCGGTCCTGGGCCCGGCGCGCTTCGTCGGTCTCTGCCCGTACTGGTTCGGTCCGCCGTGGCGTGGTGGCGCTGCTGGTGGAGGTATCGATGGCGATGGTGCCGGGTGTTGCGATTCCAGGCGTTGGAA
>JANXRM010000328.1 GCA_025353015.1 Hyphomicrobiales bacterium | reverse complement strand
AAGAGCTGTACGGTTTCCGGCCAGAGCGGGCAGATGCGTTCCTTGCGCCCTTTTCCGAAGAGCCGCACGCAGCTCGGTGCCTCGAACCGGATCGCCTCGGGTGTGAGGTCGAGCGCTTCCTGGATGCGCGCGCCGCTGTTGTAGAGGAAGGACAGTAACGCATGATCGCGCAGTCCTTCCAGCGTCGACCGATCGGGCTGCGCGAGGATAGCCTCCACCTCGCTCGGCTCCAGATAGCAGGGCGCCGGGATCGGCGCGCGCTTGACCGGGACGGTAAGGACCTCGGTGCACTGCGCGATCGCCGTGGGCTCCTTGCTGGCCACGAAGTGGAAGAAGCTGCGGATCGCGGCAAGCCGGCAGTTGCGCGTGCCGATCGTGCCCTTCCGGTCATGCTCGGCGTGGCTGAGGAACGCGCTGACCTCGCTGGCCGTGAGGTCGGCGAGCTTGATCTCGGCGACCTCTTTTCGCTTTCGCGTCCCGACGAAGCGGAGGAACAGTCGCCAGGTGTCGCGATAGGACCGGATGGTATGGACGGAGGCATTGCGCTGCTCGGCCAGCCGTTCCTGGAAGAAGCTGCGCAGCAGGAGCGGGAACGGGTCGTGCCGATGGCTCGCGGCAGAAGTGTTCCCAGGGCGCGAGGCGGAAGTGTGCCGAAGACCGGTGGCGTGCGTTTGCCGACGGTGCGCGTAGTTGGTGGTCTTCTTCATGGCCGCACCTCATCGACGAACGCGAGGCAGCGGGCGCCGACTCCACGGAACCGCTCGCTCGCCTCCTGCAGCAGGTCCTGCGTGACCGTGATGTAGACCAGCGTGGAGTTGATATCCCGATGCCCCAGATAGGTCGCCAGGAACGGCAGCCTGTCCTGCGGATTGATGCCCGACCGGTACCATTGCAGCATCCGGTTCACGACCATCGAGTGGCGAAGATCGTGCAGACGCGGCCCCGTTCGCCCAGTCCCGATCCCGGGCTTGAGCCCAGCACGGCGAATGATGTCGACCAGAAGCCAGGCGATGGCCGTCGAGGTATAGCGACCATTGCCTTGGCAGTTCCAGAACAGTGCGGACTCCAGGTCCTGTGACGCCCCTGCGCGTCGCCTTGTATCGATGTAGCCGCGCAACTCGGCCATCACCGTATCGGTCAGCGGCAGGATTCTGGTCTTGAAGAACTTCGTCTCGCGGATCGTTATCGTGCCGTTTCGAAGATCGACGTCGCCAAGATCGAGGCGTGCAAGCTCGCTGCGGCGCAGCCCCGCGCAGTAGGCGAGCAGCAAGGCCGCATACAGAGTTGCAGACCGTAGCGGGAACCGCAGCGACGGGTACGAGCGCGCGATCTCCAACATGCGCTGCACATCGGCGGGGCTGTAGATGTGGGGCTTTCGGAAGTGCCGCGCTGCTTCCTTCTGTGCCCGTGCGTCGAGCCGTCTCGGCGGCACGCTCGGGTCCCGATGGCGAAGAGCCTTGGTGAGAGCGTGCGTCAGCTTTTCGCATTCGGCGGCGTGCTGATGCGTTGGCTTGGCTGCCGCCCAGTGCTCCAGCATCATTTTGACCGGCTTGCGGCCGAGTTCCGGATGGGCCTGCAAGAACTGGTCGAACCGCAGGAACCATGCAGCCTGTGTCACGTAGCGATATCCCCGCTTGCGCATCCGCTCGACATGCTCGCGCATGATCTCGCCCAGCACGCTGCCGAACGGTTTTGGACGGCGCAGCGCTTCAAGCGCCTGATCCGGTTTACGCGACGCCAAGGCCCGCCAGATCGGCCGGCTCTGCTTGACGCTCAACTCCGAGCGCAGCACCGTGATCGGGTTGCTGGTGATCAGCTCCCGTTTGACCAGATGATCGAGGAAGCGATCGACAATGCGGGCACGATGCAGCACCGTCTTTGGTTGCCAATGCGCGGCCCATTCCCGAAGCCACGCTTCCAACGTCTTTCGGTCGACAGTCCGGCGTCGCTCGGCGACGGCCTGGAAGTCGTGAAGGACTTGGGTGTAGACGGAGCGGGCATGGGAGCTGAGCCGAAGCTGAGCCAAGTAGCGGGAGACGATCTTGCGATCGGTATCGGGCCAGACGGTCATGCCAGCACCTCCGATCCCGGCACGTCGAGCGCGATTGCCCTCAGGTCTTCAGTTGCCAGCTTCAGATAAGGGATTGTCGCCTCGGTCGATCGATGACCGAGCAGGTCGCCGATGATCTTCTGCGGCACCGATGCGCGCAGCATTTCAACGGCACGCGCATGGCGGAAGATGTGAGGCCCGCTTTTGCCGAGCGGCTCGACCCCGGCTGCCCGCAGCCGGCGCTGCACCTCGCTGGCGTAGTTTCGCAACGGGAGATAGGGCGCGCGCGACCGGAGGAAGACCTCTCTTCGATCAGTCTTCGCGCGCCCGTGGCGCAGATAGGCGAGCAACGCCTCGCCGACCGGTGCCAGCAAAGGCAGGAACGAGCACGCACCGGTCTTTGAATGGCGAACCCGCAAGGATTCCGCGCGCCAATCGATATCTTCGATAGCCAGATTCCGGACTTCGCCCGACCGCAGCCCGTAGGTCGCCAGCAGCTGCAGCATCGCATAATCGCGCAACCCCATCGGCGACGTGTCGCGCTTCGTGGTCTCCAGCACGGCGGCGATCTGGTCAGGCTCCAGGATCGAGGGCACGCCCTCGTAGGCGTACAGTGTGGGTCCGATGACATGGGCTGCGAGATCACGCGCGACGTATCGGGTCCGGTGCATGTAGCGGAGAGCCGAGCGCAGCCGCTCGGCATAATCCTTGAGCGATACGCGCGTGAGGCCCGGCGCCCGCGCGTCCATGTAGAGATCGATGTCGCGGACGTTGAGGTTTTTGAGGCTCCGAACCCCGCCGCGTTCGAGTTGCCAGATGAGAAAGTGTCGCGCCTCCGCCAGCAACGCGACGATGCTCGCGGCCGCAAGTCCCCGCTCGTCGCGTAGCCACGCCTCGTACTTGAGGCCGATCTCGTGCCGGAGTTCGGCCTCCGGCCCGATCACGTCCGGCTCCGGCGGCCACTGTCCCTGCGCCAGGCGCAACAATGCGTGGATGCCCGAACGCGGGATCGAGTGCCAATTCGGACCGGGCGGACGGCCTCGGCGCTTCCTGAAGGTCGAGGCAGCATGGCGCAGGTACTGCGCGACCTGCGGCGGCTTCACTGCCGCGACCGAAATTTCATGCTGCGCCAGATAGGCGAGGAAGTCCCGCGCGTAGGCACAGTAGTTCCTGACGACGACGGCGCTGTAGCTCTGCCTCGTCAGTTCATCCGCAAGCTTGGCGATCAGATCACATTCGGTACTCGACATGGAAGGTCCCTCTGCTGGTCAAACGACAGCAGAGGTCGCCATCAAATAATGCGCAGGAGGAACGCGCCACAGCCGCTCGATGCACAGGAAAATCAGCGCAGCCGTCGCGCTCCTTCACATTATCGGCACCTCGCGATTAGTCGACGTGTTGAAGGGCGATACCAAGGCGATTTTCACCGCCGCATCTCTTGCCACGCGCGCCGTCGATTACCTCTATGGCCTGCAGCCAGCATCCGAACCGGTACCGAAGGAGGAACCTCGTCCCAGCGATGGAACGCCATCGCGTCCTGACGGCGAGACGGCCTGTCGTCAAGGTGATGCTCTCGCTGGAGGGCCACGCACATGACCGACAGCACCCGCGAACGCCGCCGCATGCCCTATGACGCCTACACCGAATGTTGGTACGTCCCCGGTGAAACCAACATCGTCGATGTCATCCACCCCGATGACGGTCTGACGCTGCACTTTGCCGAAGATACCTCACAGATCCGCGCTCGGCACCCAGATGCTCAGCGCATGACGTGCGACGATGCATGGAAGGCCGCCGACGCCGTTGGCATGGAGCGATACCGGAAAGACGTCAGCGAGATCACCGAGGAGCGTTTCAACGAGGCCCTCAATGTCCTGCCGCCAGTCGGCTGGACCACGCGTTCGGGCGTCGAAAGCTTCCGGATTTCCGAGCGCATCTGGGGCAGCATCACCGA
>JANXRM010000317.1 GCA_025353015.1 Hyphomicrobiales bacterium | reverse complement strand
ACAGTTGTTTACAGCTCATGTTTACAGCTCTGGCAGGCAATCGGTGCCGATTTGAGCGCAGATCGTAGGATTTTGCGACGCTTGGAACGGTTGCCAGTAATTTGATGGCCCCCCGGGGGCAGGCGAAATTGAGATTGATCCAGGCGCGGGCGCGATGCCGGCGGCCTGAGGATGAGGAGAGTTCGATGACCAGGCGTTGTGAGCTGACCGGTAAGCTGCCGATGTCGGGCAATATCCGGAGCCATGCCGAGAACAAGACGCGGCGCGTGTTCCGTCCCAACTTGGTCAAGGTGACGCTGATCAGCGATACGCTGAAGCGCAACGTCAAGCTGCGCGTCAGTGCGCATGCGCTGAAGACGGTGGAACATCGCGGCGGTCTGGATGCGTTTCTGGCCAAGGCCAAGGCGGAGGAACTCTCGCCGCTGTGCCTGAAGCTCAAGCAAGAGATCAAGAAGGCCAAGGCCGAAGCGCCTGCTGCAGCGGCCTGATCGGCAGCGACAGCGGCGTCCGACATTTAGAAAGCGGCGGAGCATGCTCCGCCGCTTTTCTGCGTTTTAGTGGGCAGCGAGGGCACGCACGGTTACTTGTCGTGCGTCTTCGGCGGCATGTCGCCCTCCTTCATACTGGCCTCGGGGAAGACCCACATGGCGATGACCGAGAATATCGAGAGCCCGATTACCAGCCAATAGAGGTTTGGCCGGCCGTAAGTCTGCTCGTAATGCGCGAAGCCGAAGCCGACGAAGATGGTCAGCACGGACACGATGGCCTTGACGTCGTTGGGCATAGGGGGCTCCGCGAAGTGCAGTGGTGGGATCGGTCGTCAGTTGCGCCACTGGTAGCAACCGTGTTTTTCAAGGTTGCTATGCTTCATTTCCTACTCACCACGCCCTCTCAATAATTCCCCATCGGGGCCGCTGCCGCCTCGTCCGGGCGCTTGGGCTGGCCACGCAGGTTCTTTTTGAGATACCGCGTGTCGTAGCCGTTGAGCAGCGTGCCGATCAGGCCGCGGTCCAGATCCGAGGTGCCCATCACCCAGTCGGCGATCGGGAACGTCAGGTTCATGTTGGTTTCCATCATCAGGCGCGCGTTGTGGTGGGCGGTGTGATGCCGGCGTAGCGTGTTGACGAACGGGCAGTTGCGCACGAACCAGTTCTCGTCGACGTGGCAGCAGAAGTGCATGAACTCGTAGATGAGATACATGCCCGTCGTCACGCTCATGAAGAGCCAGCCAACGTTGGGCGTGAAGATATTGCCAAGGATGATCGCCGCTGGCAGCGACATCAGGATGAACACCACGAGCGCGTAGGGCGGAAACACGGTCACGCGCCAGTCCTTGTGGTCGCGAAAGCGCATCTCGCTGTCGGTGAAGAACTGGTGATGGTTGAGCGTGTGGCGCTCGTAGACGGCGCGCAGGCCCTTGATCGGAATGGGCCGGTGCATGATGTATTTGTGCGTCGCCCACTCGAACATATTGGTGAAAAGGAACGTCAGCGGGATCGTCGCCAGCTCGAGCCAGCTCGGGTTCTCGATGTGCTGCAGGTAGATCGTGAAGGCGGCGGCGCCCATGGCGTAGATGATGGCGATGTGCAGGTGGCCTTCATAGAAGCCCATGATGCGCGAGCGGTACTCCTGGCGGAACATTTTCTGGCGTTCGGTGATCATGGGCCGGGTTCCAATATCGAGGTGATGCGGTTTCAGGTTATCGCGACGGTATCAGACTGTCGCGGCCTTGCGACGGTGGCGGCTCAAGCAAGTGCCATTTCGGAGCGCGTGATAGTGTCATCTGGCACAAGCGGCAGCGGCTGCCAATTCTGCGAGCGCACATAATCCGGGCGCGCCTTTTCGACATCGCACGGCCGGTTTGCGACCGTATTGTAACAGAAGTAGGCCTGCCAGCGGTCCACGGCGGACAGGTTGTGCCCGGAGGCATGCAGCAGATTGCAGTGGAACAACGTGACCGAGCCCGGCGAACCCGTGATGGCGACGGGATCGCCGTAGGTGGCGAGGTATTTTTTCATGTCGGCCGGTTTGACCGACCA
>JANXRM010000212.1 GCA_025353015.1 Hyphomicrobiales bacterium | reverse complement strand
GGCCAAGCGGGCGCTTGGCCAACGGCATTTCGACGTGCAGCTGATCGGCGGCATGGTCCAGCACGACGGCAAGATTTCCGAAATGAAGACGGGCGAAGGCAAAACGCTGGTCGCCACGCTCGCCGTCTATCTCAATGCGTTGACGGGCCGTGGTGTCCACGTCGTCACCGTCAACGACTACCTGGCCAAGCGCGATTCCGAATGGATGGGCACGGTCTACAAGTTTCTCGGCCTGACCGTTGGCTGCATCGTCCATGAGCTTGATGACAACCAGCGGCGCGAACAATACGCCTGCGACGTGACCTACGGCACGAACAACGAATTCGGCTTCGATTACCTGCGCGACAACATGAAAATGGCTGCACACGAGATGGTGCAGTTCGGCGGCCGGCCGCAGGAACTGGCGGGACACTATTTCGCGATCGTCGACGAGGTCGACTCGATTCTGATCGACGAGGCGCGCACGCCGCTGATCATCTCGGGACCGGTCGAGGATCGTTCCGAGCTTTACACCGCCGTCGACGCGCTGATGACCAAGCTCGAAAAGACCGATTTCGAGCACGATGAAAAGCAGCGGCAGGTCTCCCTCACGGAAACCGGCAACGAGCGCATGGAGCAGTGGCTCGCCGAAGCCGGATTGCTGAAGGAAGGCTCGCTCTACGACATCGAGAACGTGACGATCGTCCACCACGTGAACCAGGCCTTGAAGGCCCATAAGATGTTCACGCGCGATAAGGACTACATCGTCAAGAACAACCAGGTCGTCATCATCCACGAGTTCACCGGCCGCATGATGCAGGGCCGCCGCTATTCGGAAGGCTTGCACCAGGCGCTGGAAGCCAAGGAAACGGTGGAAATCCAGCCCGAGAACCAGACGCTGGCGTCCATCACGTTCCAGAACTACTTCAGGCTCTATGAGAAGTTGGCCGGCATGACCGGCACGGCCGTGACCGAGGCGTCGGAGTTCCTGGATATCTATGGCCTCGACGTGCTGGAAATCCCGACCAACGTGGCCGTAGCCCGGCGCGATCTCGACGACGAGGTCTACCGGACGGCGGACGAGAAGTGGGAAGCCATCATCCGCGATATCGACTCGGCGGCGCAGCGCAAGCAGCCAGTGCTGGTCGGCACGGTTTCCATCGAAAAGAGCGAGGAACTTTCCGAGCTGCTCAAAAAGCGCAACGTCAAGCATCAGGTGCTCAACGCCCGCTTCCACGAACAGGAAGCCGAGATCATCGCCCAGGCCGGTATCCCCGGCGCGGTGACGATTGCCACCAACATGGCCGGCCGCGGCACCGACATTCAGTTGGGTGGCAATTCGAAATATATCATCGCCGGCTGGATCGCGGCTGAAATCGAAGCGGGCCGCGGCACCGGCGAAGCGTCGATCGACGCTCATGCCGGGGAGATGCTGGATAAATTCATCAAGGCTGCCGGCGCCAAGGGCGATCAGTCGGCGGACGCTGCAGACCGCCTCAAACGGTTCCAGGCGGAAGCCCCTGACTTCGCCGGCGAGTTGATGCGCCCCTGGCTCGCGAACCACGACAATCCGGGCTCGCTCGATGCCGCGAAGGTCAAGGATGCCGTCACAGGTTTCGTCCGGCGGCTCGGCGAGAAGCTGGTGCCGACCGTGATCGAGGTCGAACGCGACCAGGCGGTCGTGCGCCAGGCGGCCGAGGTGATCGAACTGGCGCCGGCCAAGAACGGCACCGCCGCCAAGACCATGACCTACCCCGGTGGCCTCTATGTCATCGGCACGGAGCGGCACGAAAGCCGGCGCATCGATAACCAGCTGCGCGGCCGCTCGGGCCGCCAGGGCGATCCCGGACGCACTAAATTCTACCTGTCGCTCGAAGACGACCTGATGCGCATCTTCGCCGCCGACCGCATCGACGGCATGCTGCAGAAGCTCGGGCTCGAGAAGGGCGAGGCGATCACCTCGCCCTGGATCAACAAAGCCCTCGAGAACGCCCAGAAAAAGGTCGAGGCGCGCAACTTCGACAGCCGCAAGCACGTCCTCAAGTATGACGACGTGATGAACGACCAGCGCAAGGTCATCTTCGAGCAGCGCATCGACATCATGGCGACCGACGATGTCTCGGAGACCGTTGACGGCATGCGCCATCAGGTGCTGGCGGAGCTGGTCACCAAGCACATTCCGGCGAATGCCTATGCCGAGCAGTGGGATGTAACGGGGCTCAAGACCGAGATCGAGCGCGTCTATAGCCTCGACCTGCCGATCGAGACCTGGGCCCAGGAAGAAGGGATTGCTGACGAGGAAATCCGCGACCGGCTGATCAAGGAAGTGGACGGCAAGTTCAAGGCCACATCGGCGGAACTCGGAACCGAGATTCTCAAGGGTTACGAGAACGCGCAGAACCTCATCACGTTCGTCGAACGCGATCCAGCCTTAAAAGGCCTGATGGAGCGCGAACCGAGCCAGGAGGGCATGGCGGAGATCGGCCGCACCGTCATCTCGGCGAACGACGGCGTGCAGGTCAACGGCGGTTCGCCCGAGGATGCGTTGGCGCAGGCCGACCGCATCGGCTACGCGTTCCTGCGCGAATATCTCGACGCCAAGGGCCTCGTGAACGCCATCGATCAGGCGCCAAGCAAGAGTCCCGAGGACGTCGGCCGGTTGCGCCTGAAGGATATCGAAAAAACCGTGCTGTTGCAGACGCTCGACCACCTCTGGCGCGAGCATCTGGTGACGCTGGAACATCTCAGGCAGGTGATCGGTTTCCGCAGCTACGCGCAGCGCGATCCACTCAACGAGTACAAGTCCGAAGCCTTCACGTTGTTCGAAGCGATGCTGGCGCGGCTGCGCGAGGCCGTCACTGGCCAGCTCATGAGCGTGAAATTCACGGGCGCCGAGCCGCCGCCGGAGCTGGCGCCCGAGCCGTTGCCGCCGATGCAGGCGCATCACATCAATCCATCGACGGGCGAGGACGAGTTTGCGCTGGCCGAGGCAGCAATCGCGGCGCAATCCCTCACGCTCTCGCCAGATGCGCGGCAACCCGCGAAGCCGCAGCGCGTGGCCATGGCGACGGCGGCTGCAACAGTCGCGGCGCCGGCAGTCGATCCGCGCAATCCTGCCACCTGGGGCAAGGTTGCCCGCAACGACAAATGTCCCTGTGGTACGGGCAAAAAGTACAAGCACTGCCACGGCCGGCATTGATTTTCGAGTGCCGGTCGTTGGATGACCGACTGATCGCACACGCCACCCCGTGATGTGCGGCCGCGACTTGTCTCTTGCCGGTTCCTGCCAAAGATTGCAGAAACGAGGCAACAACGGCCTGCTGCGCAACTTCCGCCTGGCGCAGGCCATCGCGGAGGAGCGTCCATGAGCCGGTATCACGAGGTCTATGCCGCCTGGAAAAAAGATCCCGAGGCTTTCTGGGGCGAGGCTGCCCGGGAAATCGACTGGATCAACATCTGGGACCGCGTTTTCGACCCCTATGCCGGTGAATATGGGCGCTGGTTCACGGGCGCTGAATGCAACACCGCCTACAACTGCCTGGACCGGCACGTGCTGCGCGGCCGCGGCCAGCAAAAGGCGCTGATCTACGACAGCCCCGTCACCAACACGACCAAGAGTTTCACTTACGCGGAGCTGACGCACGAGGTGGCGACCCTCGGCGGTGTGTTGCAAGATCTCGGCATCAAGAAGGGTGACCGCGTCATCATCTACATGCCGATGGTGCCCGAAGCCGCCATCGCCATGCTCGCCTGCGCGCGGATCGGGGCCATTCACTCGGTCGTGTTCGGCGGTTTCGCTGCCAGCGAACTGGCGACGCGCCTCAACGACTGCACGCCCGCCGCCATCCTCACCGCCAGCTGCGGCATCGAGGGGACTCGCGTCATTCCGTACAAACCGTTACTCGACAAGGCGATCGAGCTTGCCACGCACAAGGTCGGCACTTGTGTCATCCTGCAACGGCCGCAAGTCGACGCCGCGATGATTTCGGGTCGCGATCACGACTGGGCCGACCTCGTGCGCGATGCCAAGGCGCGCGGCCGCAAAGCAGGTTGCGTCAACGTCGCGGCCACAGATCCGCTCTATATTCTCTACACCTCAGGCACGACCGGCCAGCCGAAAGGCGTCATCCGCGACAACGGCGGCCATATGGTTGCCCTCAAGTGGACGATGCGGAACCACTATGGCATCGAGCCGGGCGAAACGTTCTGGGCGGCCTCCGATGTCGGCTGGGTCGTTGGCCACAGCTACATCGTCTATGCGCCGCTGCTGCATGGCGCCACCACGGTGCTCTATGAAGGCAAGCCCGTTGGCACGCCCGATCCCGGCGCGTTCTGGCGGGTGATCGCGGAACACAAGGTGTCGGCGATGTTCACGGCGCCGACGGCCTTCCGCGCGATCAAGAAGGAAGATCCGACCGGCGCGCACATCAAGCGTTTCGACTTGCGCTTGTTCCGGACGTTGTTTTTGGCGGGTGAACGCGCCGATCCCGAGACGATCAAGTGGGCGGAAAAGCACCTCGGTGTGCCCGTTATCGATCACTGGTGGCAGACGGAAACGGGCTGGGCGATCGCCGGCAATCCCGTGGGGCTCGGAACGTTGCCCGTCAAGTATGGCTCGCCGACGGTGCCGATGCCGGGCTTCGAGCTGCACGTCCTCGATGAAAAGGGTGTGCAGGTGCCGGCAGGACAGCCGGGAACGCTCGCCGTCAAGCTACCGCTGCCGCCGTCGTCGCTGCCGACCCTCTGGGGCGCGAACGACCGCTTCCGCAAGAGTTACCTTGCCGATTTCAAGGGCTACTACACGACGTCGGACGCGGGCTACATCGACGCCGACGGCTACGTCTACGTCATGGCGCGGACCGACGACGTGATCAACGTCGCGGGCCATCGCCTGTCGACCGGCCAGATGGAAGAGGTCGTCGCCAAGCACAAGGACGTGGGCGAGAGCGCGGTGCTCGGTGTTGCCGATGACCTCAAGGGCCAGATTCCCATCGGCCTCATCGTGCTCAATTCGGGCGTCAACCGCGATGCGCAGGAGATCGAGGCCGAAGTCATCAAGCTGGTGCGCGACGAGATCGGGCCGGTGGCGGCGTTCAAGCAGGTGATCACGGTGAAACGCCTGCCGAAGACGCGATCCGGAAAAATTCTCCGCGGCACCTTACGTGCCATCTCCGACGGCGAGGCGTGGAAAATGCCCGCGACCATCGACGATCCCACAGTTCTCGACGAGATCACGGAAGCGCTGAAAGCCCGTGGCATGGCACTCAACGCCAAACCGCCGACGGGGTGAATATCGATCGGTCTGGATGGCCTGTGATAACGGTATGATTGGCTTGCCGCTCACCGGCAAACGAGAACTTGGCTGCAACCGAGGTTTGCGCGCGTGCAAAACATTATCGACCAGAACACCGTCACCGTCATGAGCGGCCTCGCATTGGAGGTCGCCGTCAATCGCTGGCTGAAGCCCAAATTCGAAACCGAAACCAAATTTCGCCTCGCCATCGACTGGCGGCCCACCGCTGCCATCATGACTTCGATCGCGGAGGGAGCCCGCGCCGACGTCATCATCGCTATCGACGCGTCGATGGATCGTCTTGTGGCGGACGGCATCGTGCGCAAGGCGTCACGCGTGACGCTGGCGGACTCGGTCCTGGGCGTCGGCGTCAAGCACGGCGCGGCCAAACCTGACGTCTCGACCGTCGAAGCCTTCAAAGCGGCGATGGTGGCGGCGCGCGCGGTCGCCTATTCGAAAGCCGGCGCCAGCGGCATCTACTTCGCCAAGCTGATCGAAAAGCTCGGCATCGCGGACAAGGTGAATGCGCGCGCCATCGTCATTCCCATGGGATTTACCGCCGAGAAGGTTGCCAGCGGCGAGGCGGACCTCGCGATCCAGCAGATCAGCGAGCTGATGTCTGTGTCTGGGATCGACATCGCCGGGCCCTTTCCCGCCGAGGTCCAGACCGTGTCGCGCTTCGACGCGGCGATCTTCACGGATGCC